>JBIOJX010000007.1:0-30626 GCA_044451265.1 Desulfobaccales bacterium | reverse complement strand
GGGTTATAGTCAGGATTTCTATTAAATTATCCGTTTTCCAGGGAAAACGATTTTTTAGGCGTGGCGGCCAGCAGACCTTCCAGGCGGGCTTCCAGGTCCGGAGAGCAGTCGTGGATTGCCACCGTCTTGCTGCGGCTGGCGGCCCCCAGGAGGCGGAAGGCGGTTTTGGGAAGGTTGAGGAACCGGGCCAGGAAGGCAATGAGTTCCTGGTTGGCGGCGCCTTTCTCCGGGGCCGCCGCCACCCGCACCTTGAGGCGGTCGCCGTGGCGGCCCACCACCTCGGTGCGCCGGGCCCCCGGGGACACCGTCAGGCGCAGCAGGTATCCCTGGGAGGTGGGAGAGTAAAACGACATGGGGAAATCTTAATTGGTCAGGGGGCGGCCGGTATACCTTAAGTTAGTGAATCCTAAAAGCCAGTTCCAGGAGGCTGGCCACCAGAAATTTCTGGAGAAACACAATGGCCAGCAGCACCAGGATGGGGCTCAGGTCCAGGCCGCCGAAGACTATGGGCACCCGCCGCCGCACCCAGCCCAGCACCGGTTCGGTGGCGTTATAGAGGAAGCGGACGATGGGGTTGTAAGGATCGGGACTCACCCAGGAAAGGATGGCCCGGGCCACGATGAGCCACATGTAGATGGTCAGGCCCAGGTTCAGGATTTCGACCACGGCTTCCAGCAGATGTCTAACGGCAAACATTCCCTGTTCTCCATGACTTAGGCAAGATGGTTTATTATGGCCGGAGCGGGGAAATTGTCAAGCGCTAAAGGAACCGGGAGGATTGCGCCGGCCCGGAGCTTCCCGTAGAATATCAGATTAGCCCTTAACCGGCGCCACTAGCCGATTTTTCCATGACTGTTAAAATGAAATCCGACTCCACCTTCAAGGCCTTGCGCCACCGGAATTTTCGGCTGTTTTACACTGGCCAGATGATCTCCCTCACCGGCTCCTGGATGCAGTCGCTGGCCTTCCCCTGGCTGGTCCTGGAGATCACCAACTCCTCATTTTACCTGGGGTTGGTGGGAGCCCTGCAAACTCTGCCGGTGTTCCTCTTCATCTTTCTGGGGGGGGTGGTGGCGGAGCATTTCAGTCGACGTCGCCTCATGTTCTTCACCCAGGCCTCGCTGCTGCTCCTGGCCCTGGTCCTGGGGCTGTTGGTGGAGCGAGAGATCATCAAGGTCTGGGATCTCTGCCTCATCGTCTTTTTGAGCGGCACGGCAATGGCTTTCGATATCCCAGCGCGCCAGGCCTTCATCGTGGAGCTGGTGGGCAAGCCCGATCTCCCCAACGCCATCGCCCTCAATTCCACCCTATTCAACGCCACCCGGGTGATAGGGCCGTCGATAGCCGGGATAGTCATCGCCGGCGTGGGCATGGCCAACTGCTTCTTCTTCAACGCGGCCAGCTTTTTGGCAGTGCTGGTGGCCCTGGCGCTCATGAAACTGCCCCCAGCCCATCCGGCCCCCTGGAAGCCCGTCCTGCGTTCCTGGAAGGAGATGGGGGATTACCTCTGGGCCAGGCGGGAGCTGCACCCCGTTTTGCTGCTCATGGCCCTGGTGGCCGTCTTGGCCATGCCTTATCACGTGCTCTTGCCCATACTAGCCCGGGAGGTTCTGGGAGTGGGAGCCCAGGGCTTAGGCATCCTCATGGCCGCCAGCGGTTTGGGGGCCGTTCTGGGAGGTCTCACTCTGGCCCGTCGCCTGCAAAGCCGCCCCCCCATGCCTTCGTTCCTGACCGGGCTGGGCCTGTTTCTCCTGGGTTTGATGGGCTTAGGGCTCTGCGGCAACTACTATGCCGCCCTGGGCTTCAGCTTCATGTCCGGGTTCGGCATGGTGACCCAGCTCTCCACCGGCAATAGCCTGCTGCAACTCAATATACCGGATGAACTGCGAGGCCGCCTCATGAGCCTCTTCGGTCTCATCGTCATGGGCTTCGCCCCGGTGGGCAGCATGGTCTATGGAGTGACGGCCCACTACGCCGGCCCGGGCCCGGCCATCACCGGCGGCAGCCTGCTCGCCGCTCTGGGGGCCGGGTTGGTGCTCTGGCGCTACCCGGACCTGCACCGCCTGGACTTCACCGACCTGGGGCCGCCGGAGGAAAAGCTGGAGTCGGAACCCGTGCCGCCCAACGTGACGGCTTTTAGGGGGTAAGTCGGGCTTTCGATTAAGTGAATGTATATCATCTGGAAAAAAAGATTCTGGAATCTCCCCCACAAATGCGCCTTTCTTTATATAAATCACATCGGTAATTAATTTGAATATTTGATAATTTTTAGTTTGGCAAGCTATCCTTTAATTCTCGGAAACTGCTTTTCAATATGAAATTATTAATCTCCAGTTTTTCATTATAGAACCTTTGCAATTTTTATGTAATAATAAACCCAGAAATGACCTTCATGAGACCCCCCGATGAGTGCTGAAAGCGTATTTTGGAAGGTGCTTACCCTTATGGTCGGTTTGTTGACGGCGGCCATACCCGCCTATGTAGCATACGACTTATATAGTCGTGGACCAGCCATAGAGAAGCGCGTCCAATTGCAACGGCTGCCACCGATTAACGCTTTGTGGAATATATCTACGGAAGGGACGAATGTTAAGTTAACAGTGAACAATCAACCGCTTGACAACCTGTTCACCGTTCAAGCCATAATTACAAATATAGGAAGTATTCCAATTTTGCCTATCGATTACTATAAAAAACTGAGTGTCAGCATTCAGAAGCCTTGGAAGATCTTAAATGTCGATAACTCCTACCCTAATGCTTTGGTGAAATTGCATTGGAAACGAGTCGATAACACCAAGTTTGAAGCAGAACCGGCTCTCCTAAACCCGGGTGATTATGTTATTCCAAAAATATATATTACGAATACTGAGTTAGGTACTATCTCCGCATTGGACAAGATAGAGGAACCTCAGATTACATGGAGCGCTCGTATCGTCAATTTACGAGACTTTTCCGAGCCACCGAGCTCGCAGATGAATCAATTTGGAATTCGGGTGGATCTATCAGGATGGGCATTGCCTTTTACTATTGGTGCTGCGCTCTTATTTCAGGCTCTCTACCTGCACCTACTTTTTTGCGCTGGCTTCCTGCGCGTTTGGAATTGGCGTACCATTGCCCTAATCTTGTGCGCGAGCCTGCTTGGCTTTGCGGCCGCAGAGTCCATTGCCACTTATTTAATTGGCAATCCAATGACTAAGATGTTTGGAGTACAACATTGGATTAATGCACCTTGGATCATAATTCACATCGTGGTGCTTTGTTTCCTATTTTGGAAGGGGAGAAAGGCACCGGCTTGCCGCTCTAATTGAATGGAAGGCTACTGCTATTGATCACCTCCTATAAAATCCATTAAAGGAGCGTCAGGCTCCTTGAATCACCAGGTTCTCTCTGACCGGACCCCAGGCCGTAGCAAAAATCCTTGTTAGGTTCCTGATTTTCTGTTATAAAAAATAGATTTTAATACACTACTCACGCCCCGCCAGGGCGGGCTGGTGCCGGAAGTGCCTGGCTTCCGGTGGCCCCGCCGGCGGCGGAGCGGCGGAAAAACCGGAGGAAGTACCATGGCTTACGTCACTATGAAGGAATTGCTGGAGGCCGGCGTCCATTTCGGCCACCAGACCCGCCGTTGGAACCCCAAGATGGCTCCCTATATCTTTGGGGCCAGAAACGGCATTCACATCATCGACCTGCAAAAGACCGTGCAGTTCTTCAAGACCGCTTACAATACCGTGGTGGAGCAGGTGGCCGACGGCGCCGTCGTCCTCTTCGTGGGCACCAAGAAGCAGGCCCAGGACGCCATCCGCGAAGAATCCCAACGCTGCGGCATGTTCTACGTCAACCACCGTTGGCTGGGCGGCATGCTCACCAATTTCCAGACCATCAGCCGCTCCATTGCCAAATTGAAAGAATTCGAGTCCATGAAGGAAGACGGCTCCATCAAGCGCTTCCCCAAAAAAGAGATTTTGATGATGGAGAAAAAGGCCGCCAAGTTGGAGCGCTCCCTGGGCGGCATCAAGAATATGGGCCGGTTGCCCGACCTCGTCTACGTGGTGGACCCCCGCAAGGAAGATATCGCGGTGCTGGAAGCCCGCAAGGTGAATATTCCCCTGCTGGCCATCGTGGACAGCAACTGCGACCCCACGGAGATCGATCTGCCCATCCCGGGCAATGATGACGCCATCCGCGCCATCCGCCTCCTCACCTCCCGCATTGCCGACGCCGTGATTGAAGGCAAGAAACTGGCGGAAGAGCGCCTCCAGGGCCAGATCGATAAGGAAGCGGCCGCAGCCATGGCCGAAGCAGCGGCCCCGGCTCCGGCGCCGGCTCCGGAGCCCGTTGAGGCTCCCGCCCCCGAGGCCCCGGCCGCGGAGACGACCGAAACGGAGGCTTAATAGACTGGGGGAAGGGAGAGGAAACAATTTCTTTCACCTCTTAAGCTTTTCCTCTTCTGAGCCGTTCTCTAAGATGGCTTATCCTGAAAAAATTTTCTGCCTGATGATATGTAGTTGGCAAGGGGAATGATCATGGAAATAACCGCTGAAATGGTAAAAACCCTGCGTGACCAGACCGACGCCGGGATGATGGATTGTAAAAAGGCTTTGAAGGAAACCAATGGCGACCTGGAGGAGGCGGTCGCCTTCCTCCGCCAGAAGGGCCTGGCCGTGGCCAGCAAGCGGGCCGGCCGGGCCACCTCGGAAGGCACGATCTGGGCCCATATCGCCCCGGACCACCAATCCGGCGTGCTGCTGGAAGTGAACTGCGAATCCGATTTCGTGGCCAAAACCGACTCCTTTCAGGAACTGGGCTCCCGGCTGGCGGAGCAGTTGGCCGCTGCGGCCCTCGAGACGGTGGAGGCACTGCTGGCCCGACCCGCCGCGCATCTCCCCAGCATCACGGTGTCCGATTATGTCAATGAAGTCATCGCCAAGACCGGGGAGAAATGCCACCTACGGCGCTTCGTCCGCTATCAGGGCGACCTGGTGGCGGCCTACATCCACCACGGCGGCAAGATCGGCGTGATGCTGGAACTCAGCGGCGCCGGAGCCGCACCGGAGGCCCTGGCTGCCGCTAAAGACCTGGCCATGCAGGTGGCCGCCGCTAATCCCCTGTCAGTGAGCCGGGACGAAGTGCCGGCCGACACCGTCGCCAAAGAAAAGGCCATCTACGCGGCCCAGGCCGCCGAGAGCGGCAAGCCCGCCAATATCATCGAAAAGATGGTGGTTGGCCGTCTGGAGAAGTTTTATAAGGAAGTTTGTCTCCTCCAGCAGCCCTTTGTAAAGAACCCGGACCAGACGGTCACCCAGTTCCTCAAGGAAGTGGGCCAGAAGCTGGGCCAGGAACTACAGGTCAAGCGCTTCACCCGTTACCAGGTGGGAGCCTAAATTAACCCTATGGCCGCTGAAACCGCCAAATACCGCCGAATTCTCTTTAAGGTCAGCGGCGAGACCCTGGCCGGCGACAAGAAGTTCGGCCTGGCTACCGAGACCCTGAGGACCATTGCCCGAGAGATCAAGGCCGTGGTAGACCTGAAGGTCCAGGTGGCCGTGGTCGTGGGCGGCGGCAACATCTTCCGGGGTCTGGAGGCCAGCGCCCAGGGGATCGAACGGGCCGTGGCGGATTACATGGGCATGCTGGCCACGGTGATCAACTCCCTGGCCTTGCAGGACGCCCTGGAAAAGGCGGGCGTACCCACCCGGGTCATGTCCGCCATCACCATGAATGAAGTGGCGGAACCCTATATCCGCCGCCGGGCCATCCGCCACCTGGAAAAAGGCCGGGTGCTGATCTTCGGGGCCGGCACCGGCAGCCCCTTCTTTACCACCGATACCGCCGCGGCCCTGCGGGCCACCGAAATCGGGGCGGAGGCCATCCTCAAGGGCACCAAGGTGGACGGCATCTACGACCGGGACCCGGTCCTGCACTCCGAAGCCCGGAAGTTCTCCCGGCTCACCTATCTCGAAGTCATTGCAAAGTCCCTGCGGGTCATGGACACCACCGCGGTGACCATGGCCATGGAGCAGAACATCCCCATCGTCGTCTTCAAACTCCTGGAACCGGGAAACATGAAAAGAGTGGTGCTCGGCCTGGAAGTCGGCACCGTGGTGGAGAAGCGCGAACCATGAAAGATGACGTCTTAAAAGAAACCCGGCGCAAGATGGACAAGGTGCTGGAGGTCATGGCCCGGGATCTCTCCCGGGTGCGCACCGGCCGGGCCTCGGTGGCCCTGCTCGAAGGCATCAAGGTGGACTGTTACGGCGCCGTCATGCCCATCGCCCAGGTGGCCTCTCTGGCCGCCCCCGAGCCCCGGCTGCTGACGGTGCAACCCTGGGACCCCACCGTCCTCAGCGACATCGAAAAGGCCATCCTCAAATCCGACCTGGGCTTGACCCCCATGAACGACGGCAAGATCATCCGGCTGCCCATCCCCGCCCTCACCACCGAACGCCGCAAGGACCTGGTGAAACAGGTGAAGAAGATGGAGGAGGAGGCCAAGGTGACCCTGCGCAACGTCCGCCGGGAGGCCAACGAAGACCTGAAGGAAATGAAGAAGGAGAAGCTGCTCCCCGAAGACGAGGCGCACAAAGGTCAGGACGAGGTTCAGAAGATCACGGATGATTTTATCAAGAAAGCAGAAGCCCAGGCTGCCGAAAAAGAAAAGGAGATCATGGCCTTCTGAAGGTCCGGAGTCGAGTCTTGGTAAATAATTCGCATCCTCCGGGCCGTAACGGACTTCCCCGTCACGTGGCCATTATCATGGACGGCAATGGGCGCTGGGCCCAGCGCCGCGGGCTGTTGCGCATCAAGGGCCACATAGTCGGAGTGGAGTCCGTCCGGGTCATCGCCCGCCTGGCCCGAAAACTGGGCATCTCTTATCTCACCCTGTTCGCCTTCTCCGAAGAGAACTGGCAGCGCCCCGCCCTGGAAATCCGGGTCCTCATGGCCATTCTGCGCCGCTACCTGCAGCGGGAACTCTCCGAGATGCAGGACAATCAAATCGTCCTGAAAGCCATCGGCAACCTCAAGCAACTGCCCGAGGCGGTGCAGCGCGAGCTGGCCGCCACCACGGCGGCCACCGCCGAGGGAGCCAAGATGACCATGACCCTGGCCTTGAGCTACGGCGGCCGCAGCGAAATTGTCCAGGCCGCGCAGGCTTTGGCCCGGGAGGTCCAGGCCGGCCGTCTGCAACCCGAGCAGATCGACGCCGCCCTCTTCGCCCGCTACCTTTATACCGCCGATATGCCCGACCCGGACCTGGTGATCCGCACCAGCGGCGAGTGCCGCCTGAGCAACTTCCTGCTGTGGCAGTCGGCCTACACCGAACTCTACATCACCGAAACCCTATGGCCCGACTTCCGGGAGCACGACTTCCACGCCGCCCTGGAGGCCTACCGCCAGCGGGACCGCCGTTTCGGCCTCACCCAGGAACAGATCGAAGCCCAAGCCGTCTCCGAACAGCCGCTGTAAGTTTCGAGTTTCGAGTTTCGAGAAAAACCTCAATGTGAAGAGGTTTTCCATGGTGGCACAGGCTTTCCAGCCTTTGCGGGGGCTTTTCAGCACAGCCTGGAAAGGCTGTGCTACTAGATTATCCTCTGTGCACCTCTGTGTCCTCTGTGTCTCTGTGGTGATGATGTTCCACTTCTCCCCCCGCCAGCCCTGCCTTTAACTTTTCCGCTACCTGCCGATTAAACCCCGGGAGGCCCGCCACCTCCTCCACCGACGCCGCCTTCAGCGCCTCGATATTCGGAAAATGCTGCCACAGCCTTTTGCGGCGCACCGGGCCGATGCCGGGGATGCCGTCCAGGACCGACTCCACCAGCTCCTTTCGGGCCCGCTTCCGGTGGTAGGTAATGGCAAAACGGTGAGCCTCATCCCGCAGCCTGAGCAACAGCAGCCAGCCCGGGGAGTTGGCCGGCAAAAAGAGCGGATTCTTCCTTCCCTTCAGAAAGAGCCGGTCCCGCACCTCCTGGCCCTGCTGCACCCCCGCCTTGGCCAGGCCCACCACCGTCAGGTCGCTCCGGCCCAGTTCCTTCAGGGCCTCCAGGACCACGTTTAACTGGCCCCGGCCGCCGTCCACCACCAGCAGGTCCGGCCGGACCTGGCCCTCCTTGCCGTAGTGCCGCAGGGTCACTTCCCGGAGCATGGCGTAATCGTCCTGGCCGGCCACCCCTTTGATGCGGAAGCGCCGGTAGCCGGATTTGTCCGGGGCGCCATTCACGAAGGCTACCAGCGAGCCCACCGGCTGCTCGCCCTGCAGGGTGGAGATGTCCAGGCATTCCAGACGACCGGGCGGTTGGGGCAGACTCAGCCTTTCTTTCAGGTCTTGCAGGGCCGCGACCGGTTCCGGCGGGGTCCGGCGGCGCTTCAGGGCGACCCGGGCGTTCTCGGCGGCCAGGTCCAGGAGCCGCAGCCGCTCGCCCGCCTGGGGCACCAACAGTCGCAGCGGCGCGCCTTTCTCTTCGCTGAGCAGGGCCTCCAGCAGCCGCCGGTCCTCGATCTCCTGGGGCAGCAGCATCTCGTCGGGTAGAGGTCGTCCCTCTGCATAGTACTGCTTGACGAAGGCCCCCAACAAATCTTCGTCCGCCGGCAGTTCCCCGAGGAAATACTCCCGGCTGCCGGTGACCAGGCCGCCCCGCACCACCAGCACCATGATCAGGGCCTGGCCCCGGTCCCGGGCCAGTCCCAGGACGTCCTGGTCACGGAAGCTGGGCCGGGCCATGTCCTGGCGCTGCAAGGTTTCAGTGATGGCGCTGATGCGGTCCCGCAGCACCGCGGCCCGCTCAAAGTCCAGATTGGCGGCGGCCTCCTCCATCTCCGCCTTGAGTTTTTTTAGGAGGCTGCGGCTCTTGCCTTTGAGGAAAAAGACCGCCTCCTGCACCGCCTGGCCGTAATCCGTGGCGCTCACCATGCCGGCGCAGGGTCCCAGGCAGTGCTCCAACTGGAACTCCAGGCAGGGCCGGGATCGCGGCGCCAGGCGGCGTTCCTTGCAGGTGCGCACCCGGAAGACTTCCTTCATTACCTTGAGGGTCTCCCGCGCCATGGTCGCCGCGGTGAAGGGGCCGAAATAGACGGCCCCGTCGGGATTGAAGCGCCGGACGAACCTCAAGGCCGGGAACTCCTCCTTCAAGTCCAGGCGCAGGCAGAGATAATTCTTGTCGTCCCGCAACATGATATTGTAGCGCGGCCGGTGCCCCTTGATGAGGTTGCGCTCCAGGATGAGGGCCTCCCGGCCGCTGGCGGTGATGATGAAGTCCACCCCGGCCATCTTCTTCAGCATCAAGGCGGTTTTGGGGTCGTGCCGGTCCGGCGTCTTGAGATAGGACCCGACGCGGTTCCTCAAATTGACCGCCTTGCCGATATAGATGATCTTGCCCGCCGCGTCTTTGAACAGATAGACGCCGCTGGCGCGCGGCACCTTGCTCAGGGCCGCGGCCAGGGCCGGATAGGGATTAGCTTTCTTTTCCATAGACAAAGAATAAAATATCACATAATATGCTAGATTAACGAGGGATTTAATAATGTCAACAGCCAGATTTATACTGGCTTCTTTAATTAGAGTGCTCCTGTGAAGATCATTATCGCTACATATTCTGGGAAAAAGCTGTTTTTCGATATGTTCATTCCTGACCCAGGGGTTGCGCAGATTTTTGGGACTCTAGAAAATCATGGTATAAAACCTACATTTTTTGATCTAAATTTACCTGATAATAGTTTCTCGAAATTTCTTGGTTTTGTACGTTCTGAAAAACCAAACTTAATAGCCTTTAAATTTTTTGATACTGGTTTTCGTGCTGTTATTCAATTAGCGGAAATAATCAAAAAAGATAATCCTAATTGCATCGTTATAGGCGTTGGACCCCATGTATCGTTATTCCGAGAACACATTTTTCATAAAACTTCTATCTTTGATTTAATTATAGTTGGAGAAGGTGAATTAGCAGTAATTGACTTAATAGATTATATAATTGGGAAACGATCAAAACATGATATTCGTAATGCAATTTTTCAATCAGATGGTGATATAATTCATAATGATGTAGTATTGGTTAATAATTTAGACTCAATAGCGCTACCAAATTGGTTTTCTTTAAATCTTGAACAATATTTTCCTCTTATTCTACTAAGTGACCATCGTGGTTGTTACCAAAGGTGTGCTTTTTGCGCTCATAATTACTTATGGGGATATAGGTTATTAGAAAATGAATCTTTTTGTTATGAAACCGTTGTTAGACAAAAATCATTAGACCGTCTTTGTTTAGAAACAGAAATTCTATTACAAAAAGGAATACGACTATTTGGTTTCACAGATAGCTCCCCTATGCCTAACCGTCTCAAAGATTGGTCTAATTTTTTATTAAGTTCCCAGAAATGCGTATTTTGGACAAGCTTTGCAAATATAAATCAATTTTCGAATGACGATTTTAAGTTTCTCAATAAAGCCGGATGTAAAAGTTTATGGATAGGAGTAGAAACAGGTGATGAAGAAATACTTGCCAAAATGGGTAAATCATTTAAGGGAGAAGATGTTATCCGGACCTCTATTGAATTAGAAAACAACAGCATTTTGGGAGTTTTTGGTTTTATTATTGGATTTCCCGGCGAAACAAACCTTTCAATCAAGAAAACCTTATCTCTAATAAATAGATTGCAATCTAACATTTATGTCATTTCTCCTTTCATATTGGACCCGGGAACTCCGGTAGCTATTAATCCCAATCATTATGCTGTTTCATTCGAAAATGATTGGGAATGCAGCATTGCACTACGGGATGAATTGAATGAATTTGAGATTCCTTACTATCGTATTAACGGAATACCAAATGATCAGGTTTGGGCTAGTTTCGAAAAAGATATTCCTTATAAAGGATGGGATGCTGACAGAACCATTGCTGAATCAGAATATGCCGCTGTATTAGCCGCAGCGTTAGATATTCCCATTAACTTTTTTGTAAAGAAGATCACTGAAGCACTATCAGCCCCTGATTCGACAGATATTTATAAAATAATAAAAGACATCTGGAAAGCAACAACTTAGAGCGAGGGAAGATAAAGTGAGCCTTAACATCTTACATCTGTCTGATCTACATTTTGGTGCCCTTCACCATTGGGGTTCAGGAGGAATGCCAAGACTAGAAAAATCATTAATAAATGCCTTTAAACTATATCCATCAAAAATAGATCTTATTATTATAAGTGGTGATTTGACAAGTAAGGGGAAAGAATACCATCTTGTCCAACATTTTTTAATTGAATTATTAAAACATAACGCTTTTATTGGGCTAAGAGATATAATTATTGTCCCAGGAAACCATGATTATCCATTTGAATATGAAAATAAAGAGATTATCTCAGTTATGACAGAGCGAGAGCAAAATTATCGTTTATTTATTGATAATATTTATAATCTTAAAATTAAATTAAATAATTACAATAGTTTAACTATAAAACCAATCGAAGACATCTTCAAACAAGGCTTAGATGAGCATTTAATTAGTATCTCTTCCATAATTCAAGAAGAAGATAAATGCATTTATTCATTCATAGGAATGAACTCTATGAAAATTGATTCAAAAAATGATAGGGGAAAGGGGTTCTTTGGTTTCGATCAGTTATCATTAATCAGTGATATAGGAAAATATTGTGAACAAAAATTTAAAGGATATGAGCATATTATTATTGCAATCTGTCATCATCATTTAGTTCCCGTAGCTTTTGAAAAAGATTATTTTGAAATTGAAAATGGGATAACATCAAAACGGACCTCCATTACTTTGGATGCAAGGAGGGCACTAAAAACACTTCAAAAAATAGGTTGCCGAATGATCTTACATGGTCATAATCATCAACCTTCATGTATTACATGGAGGGATCGTTTTGAAAATAATCCAATAATAAATATTGTTGCCGCAGGTAGTATTGGTGTCCAAAAACACTATTTGGGAGACATATCTAGAAACCATTTCTATATTCACAAAATTAGCAAATTTTCTTCGAGCACCATTAGTTTTTTAACAGATGAAAAAGATGAGTCTGCTTTTAAAATGGAGGAAGAGTTTTCTACAAAATTTTATTGGCCTCATGGGTATAAACCAGATGAAGATTGTATCCTTGCGCATGTAGAACCTGAACATTGTAATAAATTTCATTGTTCAACTGTTAAAAGTGGTTCAAACTTATATTTTTTGTTCCTTAATGTTATTAATTGTAACAAGACACGTCAGCTAATCAGAGAATTTCAGGAACATAAAGGAGACATTAATGTTAAAATTTGTGCAATGTATGATCTTTATGGCAGGTTCGATACGGTTGTTAAATACCGAGAATTTAATACAGGGCATGGGAAAAGTTACCGTAATAGGCTTATTGATTTTTTAACTGATAGGGAGGATTCCCAAGTAAGAGAGCTTACTCCTCAACATTGCCTCGATATACAAACAGAATTATACGATTTTAATGATACTCCTTTTATAATCCTTCCGAATGAAGCAATTTATGAAAAATCACGGTGGACCTGTGGTTTTATTGAAGTACCTTTAATAAGTATGTTACCATTTAATAAATTATATGAGTTATTAAGGCTTAAGTTAGATAAGGAGAATATTTTAATTGCTAATATTATTAAAGGTATTTATATTGCCGACAATGATTCTATTCTTTTCGAACTTAAAATGTCATGTAATCAATTTCATTACATGAATAAATTTTCAAGAATATTGGAATCTATAATTGACATACAGGCAATAGATAAATCTACTCATATTGCCTATTCACATGAAGAATTTTTGGCTTAAATGGAAAAACCTATGCCTATATCGACCCGTCCCCTGGGCCGCACCGGCCACCAGGCCACCATCCTGGGTTTGGGGGGGGAAGGGGTGCTGCGCACCTATGACTTTGAGCAGGACGCCCAGGCGGTTATCAATGCGGCGCTGGAAGCCGGCATCCGCTACTTCGAATCCGCCCGGGCCTACTCCGGCAGCGAAGCCTACCTGGGCCGGGGGCTGAAGGGCCACCGGGACCAGATCTTCCTCACCAGCAAGTCCCACGGCCGCACCGCCAAAGAGGCCCTGGCCCACCTGTCCGTCACCCTGAGGAACCTGGACACCGACCACTTGGACCTCTGGCAGGTGCACGACGTGCGGACCATGGAGGAGGTGGAGGCCTTGGGCGCGCCCGGCGGGGCCCTGGAGGCCTTCCGCCAGGCCAAGGAGAAGGGTTGGACCCGGTTCATCGGGGTCACCGGCCACCACGACCCGGCGGTCTTGAAAAAGGCCCTGGACCTCTATGACTTCGATACGGTGCTGCTGCCGGTCAATCCGGCGGAGCCCGCCCACGCCAGCTTCCTGCCCCTGGCCCGGGAGGCCCTGGCCCGGGGACTGGGGGTCATCGGCATGAAGGTCCTGTGCCGGGGCCAACTGCCCCGCATGGCCGAGGACCCCGAGGCCCTGGCCTGGGAGCTGGTGGGCTATGCCTTAAGCCAGGCCGTCAGCCTGGTAGTCATCGGCGCCGACAAACCGGAACAGGTGCGCCTGCTGGCCGCGGCCGCCCGGCAGTTCACGCCCATGAGTCCGGAAGAGCAGCAGGCCCTGGAAGCGGCCGTGGCGTCGCATGCCAGGCAGTTGATGTATTATAAGCCTTAAGAAACTTCCTGAATCTATTTTTAATCTCCTTGTGGCTAAAGTTTAATTGCGGTATATGTCTTATATATTCCAAGGACATATATGCATTATTCATCTGCCGATAGGAGATTAGATGAGTATGTCGGGAAAAGGAAAGAAAATTGTCAAAAAAGGTCGAACCCCATTAGCTTTCATGAGCTATGCCCGCTTCGTCGACGAACATGACCAAGGGCAATTGACTAAATTCTGTGAACGTCTCAGTGGCGAAGTTCAGGTTCAGACGGGAGAAACGTTTCCTATTTTTCAGGACCGCAAAGATATTCATTGGGGGCAGCAATGGCAGGAGCGTATTGACAATTCTCTCGACGAAGTAACCTTCCTCATTCCTATCCTTACACCTAGCTTTTTCAAGAGCCAGAAATGCCGCGAAGAATTAGAAAAATTTCTTGAGAGGGAGAAATTGCTGGGAAGAAGTGACCTTATTCTGCCGGTGTATTATGTCGGCTACTCTTTACTGGATGATGAAGTAAAGCGCCAGACCGATGACTTGGCCCAAATAATTGCCGAACGCCAATTCGCCGATTGGCGTGATTTACGCTTTGAGCCCTTCACCAACACCCAGGTACGCAAAACCTTGGCTCAAATGGCAATTCAAATTCGGGAGGCGCTGGAATCAAGACAACCCATTCAGGAAGAAGTTCCTCTCGAAAAGACGCCCAGGGTAGATCCTCCACTCACTGGGGAAGAGGCCCGTCAGGCTTCACTGCCCGAGGCATCCACCGGTGAGGCTGCCGGGATCAGACCGGGTCCGTCAGAGAAAACCGAGCCTCCCACTCATATCGTGCACCCAATGCATCGGGGTGATTTTGTCACCATCACTGCAGCCATTCAGGGGGCCGATCCCGGGGACCGAATCCTGGTTTACCCTGGTCTTTACGAGGAAGACTTGGTCCTCGACAAACCTTTGGAACTAGTGGGGGTCGGAGGTCCAGATGAGGTCATCGTACAAACCAAGGATAAGCACGTATTGTTATTCAAGACCACAATGGGGAGAGTAGCTAATCTATCTTTGCATCAGATGGGTGGAGTTAACTGGTATGGCGTGAATATCAGTCAGGGGCGCTTGGAACTGGAGGATTGCGATATCACCAGCCAGAGCCTGTCCTGTGTAGCCATCCATGCCGCAGCAGACCCTCGCCTGCGGCGCAACCGCATCCATGATGCCAAAGGAGGCGGGGTGCATGTTTTTGATAATGGCCAGGGAACCCTGGAGGATAACGACATCTTCGGTAATGCTCAAGCCGGGGTGGGAATTGAGGAAGGCGGTAATCCCACCTTGCGCCGCAACCGCATCCACGACGGGAAAGCAGGCGGTGTTTTTGTATACGAGAATGGCCAGGGAACACTGGAGGATAACGACATCTTCGGCAATACTCTTTCCGGGGTGGAAATCATGGAAGCCAGTAACCTCACCATCCGCCGCAACCGCATCCATGACGGCAAACAAAACGGGGTGTATGTTCATGATAATGGCCGGGGAACCTTGGAAGACAACGATATCTTCGGGAACGCCTACTCGGGAGTGGAAATCAAGACAGGTGGTAATCCCACCTTGAGCCGGAACCGTATTCATGATAGTCAACAAGGCGGCGTGTATATTTATGAAAATGGCCAGGGAACACTGGAGGATAATGACATCTTCGGCAATGCTCGTGCCGGAGTGCGTATCCAAGAGGGTGGTAATCCTACCTTACGGGGCAACCGCATTAATAAGAACGGTTATGAGGCTGTGTGGATTGATAAGGGAGGTGGAGGTATCATTGAAGACAACGACTTGCGAGAAAATGGCGGAGGTCCCTGGGATATTAGCGCCGATAGCGAGGCAAAAGTTAAGCGTGCTCGGAACCTGGAGTAGATTACAAACCAAATAGCTTCAACAATCCGCTACTTTTTCTCGTCCTCCAGCCTCTTCCCCACGTACCAGTCGATCTGGCGGCAGATGCCCTTGATCACCTGGGCCTCCCGGGCTCGGAGGCCGTGGCGGTAGAAGAGGCGGCGCACGTTGAACATCCAGTGCTCCGGGTTCTGATGGGTGATGAAGTTGATCTTCAGCAGGGTCGCCTGGAGCATGGTGTACATGGACTCCAGTTCCCGGGTGTTGGCCAGGCGGGGGCTGAAGTGGGGTTTGCAACTCACCGCGGTGAAGAGTTCATAGGCCAGCACCATCACCGCCTGGGCCAGATTCAGGGAGGAGCAGTCGGCGGTGGGGATGGTCACCAGGGCGTGGCAATAGGGGAGTTCCTCATTGGTGAGGCCGAAGTTCTCCGGCCCGAAGAGCAGGGCGATGTCGTTGTGGGCGGAGAGCTCGATGAGCTTTTGGGCCACCTCCCGCGGGGTGAGGTAGTCGCTGCGCACCCCGCCCAGGCGGGCCGTGGTGCCGACCACGTATTGGAAGGGCGCCAGGGCCCCGGCCAGATCATCGTGCACCTCCATGCGGTTCAACAACTCCACCGCCGGGCCGGTGGCCATCATGGCCATCCGGTCGAAGTCCAGGTCCAGGGGTTGCACCGCGATGAGGCGCTTGAGGCCCATGTTGCAGGCGGCCCGGGCCACGGCGCCGACGTTCTCCGCCAGCCGCGGCCGGAACAACACCACCGCCACCCTATCCAGACGCACCCGGACCTCCGGGTCCGGTTGTTTGCCTCGGTTCATCCTGCCAATTTAACATATCTTCCCCGCATCTTGTAGAGGCGGCTCGCGAGCCGCCCCTAAAGGCGCCGCGGCCGACCTTTTGCTCCGGTTAACTTGTCAATGCTTCCAGAGGTCTTATTATTAAGAATAATAATCTTTAAGCTCCGATCACCATGATCGCTCGTGGAGGCCCTTATGCAAAGGATTTTCTGGCTTATTTTGGGGGCCTGCGTGGCCCTGGCCGGGTGCGCCTCGACTGTCGCTACCAACATGCAGCCGGAGACTGGCCCACGGGTAGGTTTCGCCGAGCTTTCGGCCCATCCGGAAAAATATCAAGGCCAGACCAAAATCCTGGGCGGCGAAGTGATGCAGGTCGAGCCCCTGGGCCAGGGCAGCCTGCTCAGTGTGGACCAGCATGATCTGGATAACCATCTCTTTCCCGCCGCCGGCGCCTCCGGCGGCACCTTCCTGGTGGAGAGCGACGAGTGGCTGAGCCCTGATACCTATCTGCCCAAGAGTAAAGTCACGGTGGCCGGGGTGGTGGCGGGCCAAAAAAATGGCTTCCTGCTGCTGAAGCTCAAGAAGATTCATTATTGGGAGGGCCCCAGATGGGAAAAATGGTATCATCCGGTGCCCCCGGATTGGTATGACTATGATCCGAATCTGGAGTACTGGTTCACCCCGCCCTACTTCGATCCCTGGCGCGGCGGCGGACGGCACTAAATAGAGACATGCACATCGACAGCTACGAATTCGGCTCCATAGTCATCGACGGCCGGACCTATCGGAACGACCTCCTCATCTGGCCGGAGCAGATCAAGTCTGACTGGTGGCGGAGCGAAGGGCACCTGCTGCAACTGTCGGACGTGGCCGAGGCCCTGGCGACCGAACCCCTGGTGCTGGTGGTGGGCACCGGCGAGTCCGGCCGGATGCGGCTGGACCCGGAGTTGGTGGCCTATTTGCAGGATAAAGGGATCGAGTTGGTGGCCCGGCCGACCCGGGAGGCCTGCCAGAGCCTCAATGTTTTGTCCGGCCAACGACGCCTGGCCGCGGCCCTGCATCTCACCTGTTAAAGACTAGGTCAAGGTTCAAGGTCCCAAAGCCCGCCGCCAGGCGTTAATGGCCCGCATTCCCTCGGGCGAATACAAGATTCGCCCCTACGAACTTGAACCTTGGACTTTGAACTGCTATCCTCCCGTTCATGAACTTCGACATCATTGACTGCCATCTGCACTGCGGGGTGCAAAACGTGCCCTGGGGCTGGGAGAAAAAACGGCCCCTGCTTACGGCCGCGGGCATCCGGGGCGTCGGCATCATTCCGCCGGTGGAGGAGGTCTATGACCGCCTCGACCCGAACTTCATCGACACCCCCGCCTGGCAGGCCTGCCGCCGCCAGGCGCACCGGTATCTCCTGGACCTGCGAGAAGCTTGCCGGTCCGGGGTGGCCGGCCGCTTTGACCTCTACCCCTATTTTTTTGTCTGGAACGACTTCGCCTGGGAAGACCTGGGGCCGGAGTACGTGGCCATCAAGTGGCACCGGCACCCCGATGAGCCGCCCTATCGCTACGACCACCCGCGCTGCCGGGAGTTCCTGCAAGTGGTGCGGGAGCGCCGCCTCCCCATCCTGCTGGAGGAATCCTTCAACAATACCCTGCTGTTCCTGGAACGTCTGGCCCCGGACCTGCCGGTGGTCATCCCGCACCTGGGGGGCCTGAACGGCGGCTATGGACCCTTGAGGAAGGCCGGCGTCTGGGACCGGCCCTTTACCTATGCCGACACCTCCACTGCGGGTCTGCCGGAAATTGAGGATTTTCTGGGGCGCTACGGCAGTGACCGCCTGTTGTTCGGCAGCGACCATCCCTTCGGTGAACCGCAATTCGAGTTGGCCAAAATCCTCGACCTGAACCTGCCGGCGGATCAGGCCCGGGCCGTCCTGGGCGATAATTTTCGCCGGATCTATGGGCTGGCAGCAACAGACTAAATATTAAAACGTTTTGGTGGCACAGGCTTTCTAGCCTGTGCCCATTTTCTGCACAGCCTGGAAAGGCTGTGCCACCGAGCCG
This sequence comes from Desulfobaccales bacterium, assembly GCA_044451265.1. Taxonomy (GTDB): domain Bacteria; phylum Desulfobacterota; class Desulfobaccia; order Desulfobaccales; family 0-14-0-80-60-11; genus JAPLJC01. Next base: position 12,256 of record JBIOJX010000007.1, on the reverse strand, counting down.
AAGGCATTTGCAGACGTGGGCTGTTATATAAATATGTAGCGTCGGCGGCCCTCGCCGGCGCAGGAACCGCCGAGGGCGGCGGTTCTACATTTTTATCCTTCGTTATGAACCCAGAGAAGCGATGAAATGTTAGCCTACACAGCACAGGCGGGACGCCTGTGCCACCAAAAAAAAAGGGCGGGGTAAGCCCGCCCTGGTTCTGCGCCAAGAATTATTCGGTGCCTCAAGCCCGCAGCATTCTCGCCTTCAAATCCTCCAGCATGGGCTCAAACTGCTCCAGCAGTTGACCTTGGAAACGCCGCCATTCCTCCTGGAATTGGGGCAATTGCTCCGCCTCCAGCTGCATCCGCTGGCCGGTTTTCGCCTCCATAGCCCGCTGCGTCTGGACGAGGCTCTGGGCAAACCTGGCCTTGAGTTGCTGCATGGCGTTGTTGCGGTATTGCAGGAACTGCTGCAGAAGCTGCTGCAACTCCGTCCGGCAACGAGCCATATCTTTTGGGTGGGCGGCCACCAGCATCAGCCCGTCCAGGGACCGATCCAGGCGTTCATCCACCTCGCCATTCCGGGGCACGCCGACACTGCGCAAGAAGACTTCTTTAACCGCGTTCCGGGCCGCTTCCCGGGCTTCAGGCGCCAGGTTCTGCAGATCCGCTTCCAGATCGCCTTCGCCCTTCAGGAACTTCACCGCCAACTGGCGGCCCTGGTCCTGATACCCAGCCGCGGCCATCTCCTCTTTGGAGGCCTTGCCGTAGCGCTCGGCCTTTTCCAGGGCCAACTCCAGGGCACTCTTGATATCAGCCAACCGTGGCTCGCTTTCTCTCCCCACCTGGGAGCATCAACATTTGGGACCTCACTTGAACTTCTTGGCGGGGGCCGCAGGCTCAGCCGTCTTGGCTTCGACGCTTTTCGGGGCGGAGTCCGCGCTGTCCGCGGGCTTGGCCGCCTCGGAGGCGCTGCCGGCCGCGGCGCCGGTGCGATTGCCGCTATAATCCGTCACATACCAACCGCTGCCCTTCAGATGAAAGGCGCAGTTACTGATGAGCTTGCTGAGATTGCCGCCACAAGCCGGACAGGTGGTGAGGGGATCTTCGGAAATCTTTTGCCATTTTTCTTCCACCCGGCCGCAAGCGGCGCACTGATACTCGTAAATCGGCATACTGACCAAACCTCCTTGCCAATCTAATTATAATAACGAATTACCGCGGGTAAGTCGAGGTAATTCAAGGGTTGCAGGATTTTTTGGGTCAACCGGTGCACCCGCGTCTCTTCCCGGGCCTTTTCTTCCTCGGCAGCCTCGAACAGGGCCAAAAACTGGCTGAAACGGATGACATGCACCAGTTCGTGGGTGACGATATACAGCAGCAGGGGAAACATGGAGAGTTCCGGGCTGGCTTCCAGGGTTTTGAGGATATTGTGGTCCTGGAGACAAACCCGGTAAAAGTCGAAAAAGGCCGACTGCAGCGAAGAGTTGGGGGGGCAGCCCTTGTATTTGGCCACCAGGGCGTGGGCGTGGGGGGAAATCTCCTCCCGGTTCAGGCCCTCCAGGGTCAGAATATCGTAGCGCGCCCGGCGCCAATGCGCCAAACTGAGCTTGAAGAAGTCGAAGGTCATCTCTTCGGCAATGACCGCCGCTTCTCGCAAGAGCTCTTTATGCTGCGAATGAAAATGTCGCTGACCCATTTCCCTTTACTACCTTATATCCACTTAAAATTACCATGATAACCGGTTTTGTCAATCAGTAAAATTACCTATCGTTTTCCGTTTTCTGTTTCACGAATTTCTTGTTATGCTTTTTGGTGATACTCTATAAAAGCCGGACCATCTACTAAGTGCCGTAAGCTGTTAAATAAACAAAGCTTTTAACTGACCACTGTCTTCATGAAGCTGCCCCGACAACTGGAAACCCTGGCCAAGATGCTGGCCTACATCCTGGGCCACCGCCCCGACGAGTTCGGCCTGGTTCTCGATGCCGACGGTTTTGTTGCGCTCAAGCAACTCCAGCAGGCCCTGATCCACGAGCCGGGCTGGGGCTTCGTGCGGCGCCACCACCTGGACCAGGTGGTCTCGCTCCTGCAGCCGCCGGCCTTCGAGGTGACGAAGGATAAGGTCCGCTGCCTGCAGCCCGGCCCCTTACCGCCGCGCCGCCCGGGGGAGCCCCCTCCGGCCCTGCTCTTCCTGGCCATTCCAGCCAGGGCCCACGAGCGGGTCTGGCAGGAGGGCCTCAAGGCGCCGGTCGGCCAGGAACTGCTGCTGGCCCGGACCAAAGAGACCGCCTTGAAGCTGGGAAAACGCCGCGCCCCCGCCCCGATTCTGGTCACCATCCAGGCCCAGGCCGCGGCCAAAGCGGGGAGCGAATTTGCCGGGTATGGCGAGGAACTCTTCCTGGCCCAGGGTATCTCCCGCGACTTCCTGCAACTGCCTGCGCCCCAGATCCAGGAGCAAAAACCGAAGGTCCCCAAGGCTGCCCCGACCCCGCTCACTCCTGGGAGCTTCTTGATAGATTGGTCTCAGCCCACCGGCAAGCCGCCGCGGCCGCGCGGCAAGAAAGCGGAACCCGCCTGGAAGGCCGGGACCCGGGCTTTGCGGAAACAAAGGGAAAAAGGCGAAAAGGGCAAAGGGCGAAAAGGCTAATTGTCATTCTGAGCGAAGCGAAGAATCTCGTAGTTTCGAACAAGTTGAGATCCTTCACTTCGTTCAGGATGACAAAAAACAAGTTTTGAAATGGCTTGTAGGTATTTAAATAGTTTTTTGAAAGGCTGAAATACTTAAAGGCGGTTCGGGCTGGCCCGGGCCGGGGTGATAGATTCAAATTATGTCGCTTTTGCAAATTTTGCTGTTGGCTATGGTCCAGGGGGCGGCTGAACTGCTGCCGGTCTCCAGTTCGGCGCATGTCATTGTGGCGGAGAAATTGCTGGGCCTCGATCCCACCCGGCCAGAGATGACGCTGTTGTTGGTCATGCTGCACACCGGGACGATGGTGGCGGTAATTCTCTATTTCTGGCGGGCCTGGAGAGAGAACTACTTCTCGTCACGCCGGGAATTGCGGAATTTCGCCCAACGAGTGGCCGTGGCCACGGTTCTCACCGGCATTATCGGGCTGGCCTTGAAATTTCTGATCGAGAAATTCGCGCTCCGGGGCGTGCCGCACGCGGAGATCGAACTGATCTTCGGAAACCTGGCCCTGATCGGCATCTCCCTGGGGGTGGTTGGTCTGTTGATTATCTATGCCGGGCTGCGGGCCGAGCGCCCGGGGCACCCATCCCGCCAGACCCTGCAAGGCTCTGCCCTGATCGGCGTGGTTCAGGGCCTCTGCCTGCCCTTTCGGGGCTTTTCCCGGTCCGGCGCCACCATTTCTACCGGACTGATCTTGGGGATTAACAAAGCGCGGGTGGAGGAGTTCAGTTTCGCCCTGGCCGTGGTGCTGACTCCGCCGGTCATCGCCCGGGAGGTCTGGCGCTTGTTGAAGGCCCAGGCGGTTTCTCCGGCTCCTGGCGCCGGCCTCTTCGCCCTCTTTTTGCCCAGTCTCCTGGGCATGGTGTTCAGTTGCCTGGCCGGCCTGCTGGCGCTCCGCTGGCTCACCCGCTGGCTGGAGCAGGGCCGCTGGCAGCTCTTCGGGATCTATTGTCTCGTGGCCTCTGCCGGCGTCCTCTGGCTTTATAAACTGGGTTTTTAATTACTCTCCCGCCATGCCTGCTGCCGGCTCCCACCCGACTCTGGCCGCCCTCATCGTCTTGGGGGCCCGCCTCAATCCCCGGGGTGAGCCCGGCCGAGTGGCGCAGCTCCGCCTGCGCCATGCCCTGACCCTCTGGCGGCAGCACCATCCCGGCTGCCGGGTCCTGCTCACCGGCGGCCAACGGCCCGGCACCGCCACCTCGGAGGCCCGGGCCATGGCCAGGTGGTCTCTCGCCTGGACCCAGGATAACTGGGGACTTGAAGCCCGTGAGCAATTGGCGGCCTGCCTGGTTTTGGAGGAAGCCAGCCACCACACCGCGGCCTCGGCGGTCAACACCCTGCCCCTGGTGCAGGGTCTGGGAGTTAAGGCGGTGGGGCTGGTGAGCGACAGCCTGCACTTCCGCCGAGCCCACTATCTCTTCCGAGGCCGCTTCGCCCGCCACGGCATCCTGGTCCATTCCCTGCCGGCCCGGGGTCTGCTCCGCCATTACTGGCGGCAGCGCCGTTACTGGTGGCTGGGTAAAATGGCCCTCCGGGAAGGCGGCGCCTGGCTGAAGGTCTTGGGAAGCCTGGTTTGGCGCCACGGGCGCCGAGAATAGGGGTCAGGGGAATTAACCATGAATCCGGCCGCGTTGATTTTTTTATTGACCTATGTCCTGGTCTCCCTGGGAGAACACAGTCCGCGCAAGCTCGACCGTCCTACCGCCACCTTGCTCGGCGCCGTCTTGATGGTGATCAGCGGCTCGCTCAGCCGGGCCGAAGCCCACAAAGCCATTGATTTTGGCACCCTGGCCATCCTCTTCGGCCTGATGATCTTACTCACGGTGCTGATGCAAAGCGGCCTGCCCACCTGGTTGGCCTTCAAGGTTTTGAATCCCTGCCGCAATGCCCGGCAGCTGCTTGCCATAGTAGTCTTCACCTCGGGGCTGGGCTCGGCCCTGATGCTGAACGATACCGTCTGTCTGCTGGGCACGCCTTTGCTGCTCCAGTTGACCACCCAGGCCGGGCTGCGGCCCACCCCGTTTCTGCTGGCCCTGGCCACCAGCGCCAACCTCGGCAGCGTCATGACGCTCACCGGTAATCCGTAAAATATTATCATAGGAGAGGCCTCCGGTTGGACCTGGGGCGGCTTCGCCCTGCGCATGGTTCCCATCGGCCTGGTGGCCCTGGTAGCCAACTGGCTGATACTATCTTTGATTTACCGGCGCTCTCTCAAGCCGGCCATGATGCAATGTCAGCTATTTGACCTGCTGGGATTCATTTGAAAATTTGCCACGCCGCTAGCTCAGGCTCGTCAATTACCTTGACCTAACTAGATTGATTTATTTCAAAATGGTCTATCTACCCGTCCTCCTTATGAAAATGTTAAAAATTTCACGTTACCGTATCCGACGATTGTCTATTTTTCCCACAGGTTATTCCGAAAATTCAGCAGAGCCCGGCTGGATTCTGAAAAAATGCTTGACACTGATGCTGAATGGGATTAAAAAAGTCGGGAGTTAAAGAAATTCTTCACAAGAAACCTAACGGGATCAATCATGCTGGAGATCAAACGCCCCGTCAGCGCCCCTCTAAGCCCCGAGCAAGCAGCTGCCATCCAGGAAATCGTGGCCCGGCATAAAGCCGTCAAAGGCGGCCTGCTGCCGGCGATGCACGAAGTGCAGGGGCTGTGCGGCAACTGGCTGCCTATGGAAGCCCTGCAGCTCATCTCCCAGGGCATGGATGTGCCTTACCCTTATCTCTATGGCGTCATGAGCTTCTACACCATGTTCTCGCCGACGCCCCGGGGTAAGTTCATCATCCGCTTTTGCGAATCTGCGCCCTGCCATATCTGGGGGGCGGATGACCTCGTCGAAGTGGTCAAGGCCGAACTCGGGATCAAACACGTGGGAGATACCACCTCCGACGGCCTCTTCACCCTGGAGCATACCGCCTGCCTGGGCGTCTGTGAGATCTCGCCGGCCATGCAGATCAACGAAGTGGTCTTCGGCCGTCTCACCCCGGAGCGCCTCAAGAACATCCTGGCCGACTACCGCGCCGGCAAGACCGTGGATTATAAGACCCTGCCCCGCACCACCAACGCCCTGAGCGATTATACCGCCAGCGGCGATGAACTGGTGCTCCTGGCCAACGTCGACCAGATCGATCCCCTGAGCCTGGACGCCTACCTGGAACGGGGCGGCTACGAGGGCCTGAAGAAGGCCCTCGGCATGACCCAGGTAGAGGTGGTCAACACCGTCAAGGACGCGGGCCTCAGGGGCCGGGGCGGCGCCGGTTTCCCCACCGGCTTGAAGTGGTCTTTCACCCAGCCCAACCCGAACACGCCCAAATACATCGTCTGTAACGCCGACGAAGGCGAGCCCGGGACCATCAAAGACCGCTACATCATGGAAGGCGACCCCCATCGGGTTCTGGAAGGCATGGCCATCGCCGGCTATGCGGTGGGCGCCAACTACGGCTATATCTACGTACGCGGCGAGTATTATCTCTCCATGTACCGCCTCAATAAGGCCATCGAAGCCGCGGAGGCCAAGAACCTCCTGGGCGACAACATCCAGGGCTCCGGCTTTAGCTACCACATTAAAGTACAGACCGGCGGCGGCTCTTATGTGTGCGGCGAAGAAACCGCGCTCATCGAGTCCATCGAAGGCAAACGGGGCAACCCCCGGGTCAAGCCGCCCTTCCCCGGTGTCGTCGGGGTGTGGAACCAACCCACCATCGTCAACAATGTCGAGTCCCTGGCCACCGTACCCGCCATCCTGGTGCACGGCTCCGAATGGTACAAGGCCAAGGGCACCGAAGACGCCCGGGGCACCAAGATCTTTCAGGTGGTGGGCCACGTCAATAAGCCCGGGGTAGTCGAAGCCAACCTGGGGATGACGGTGCGGGAACTCATCGACAAGTACGGCGGCGGCGTCCGCGAGGGCCACAAATACAAGTCCTGCCAGACCGGCGGCGCTTCCTTCGGCTTCTTCAAGGATGAGCACCTGGACACCCCCATGGAATACAAGGCCATGGCCATGGCCGAAGGCGCCCTGGGCTCCGGCACCATGCTGGTCATGGATGACACCACCTGCATCGTGGACGTGGTCAAGTCCATTCTCTATTTCTTCCAGCACGAGTCCTGCGGCTTCTGCCTGCCGTGCCGGCGGGGCACCCGGGCCCTGTACGAGTTGATCAGCAAGGTGGCGGCCGGCAAAGGCGTCCAGGCGGACCTGGACCGGATGATTTCCCTGGCTCAGGTTATGATGGACTCCTCCAACTGCGCCTTGGGCATGAGCCCGTTGTTCTTCGTCAAGACCACCATCGAGCGCTACCGGGATGAATACCAGGCCCACCTGGACGGTAAGTGCCCGTTGGGAGTCTGCCAGGCCGAGGAACATTCGCATTAGCAATTAGTAGCGCAGGCTTCCAGCCTGTGCAACTGCACCGGCAAGATGCCGGCGCTACCAGCAACAATTAATCAAAGGTTGACTTATGTTGCTCAACTACTTGCCGGTTTTGATGTACCTGATCATCTGCATCGGGCTCATCGGGGTGATGCTGCTGTTGTCCGAATTCCTGGGCAAGAAGAAGCACTTCCCTGCCAAGGACCTGCCCTATGAATGCGGCATGGACCCCATCGGCGACGCCCGTAACCGCTACACGGTGCGCTTCTATGTCATCGCCATGTTCTTCATCGTGTTCGACATTGAAGCCATCTTTTTCTATCCCTGGGCCGTGGTCTTCAAGCCCCTGGGCTGGTTCGGCTTCTGGGAGATGCTGGTCTTTGTCGGCGTCCTGGTGGTGGGCCTGGTTTACGTGTGGGGTAAGGGAGCATTAGAATGGGAATAGAAGAACACTTAGGCTATAACGTCCTGACCACCACGCTGGAAAAGCTGGTGGACTGGGGCCGCAAAAACAGCCTTTGGCCCGCCACCTTCGGCCTGGCCTGCTGCGCCATCGAAATGATCTGCACCGCGGCCAACCGCTACGACATCGCTCGCTTCGGCATGGAGGCCTTCCGGGCCTCGCCCCGCCAGGCCGACCTGATCATCATCGCCGGCACGGTGTGCAAGAAGATGATGCCGGCCATTCAGCGGGTCTATGACCAGATGAGCGAGCCCAAGTGGGTCATCGCCATGGGCGCCTGCGCCACCAGCGGCGGCATCTTCGACTCCTATGCCGTGGTTCAGGGCATCGACCAGTACCTGCCGGTGGACGTTTACGTGCCCGGCTGCCCGCCCCGGCCCGAAGGTCTGCTGTACGGCATTCTGAAGCTCCACGAAAAGATCTTGAAGGATCCGTTCCTGACCTCCCAGTACAAGGAACGCCTGCAAGCCCGGCGGGAGGAGGCAGCATGAGCGCCGCAGTGGAACTGCTCCAGGCGAGGTTTCCCAACGAGGTGGTGGAGGTGGTGGAGTTCCGGGGCGAGACCACCATCGTGATCAAGCCTGAACGACTGGTGGACATTTGCACTGCCCTGCGGGATGAGGACAAGACTTCCTTCCGGTATCTCTCCATGATCGCCGGTCTGGATTTTTTGCCCCAGAGCCCCCGGTTCGGGGTGGTCTATAACCTCTATTCCCACCGCTACCACAACCGGGTCACCTTAAAGACCTTCCTGGCCGACGACGCCGCGCCGGTAGTGGATTCAGTGGTGCCGGTGTGGTCCACGGCCAACTGGCACGAACGGGAAGCCTACGACATGATGGGGATTCGCTTCAAGGGCCATCCGGATTTGCGCCGCATCCTCATGCCCCAGGATTGGGTGGGGCACCCCCAGCGCAAGGATTACCCTCTCCGGGGGCTGTAGCGCCGCCGCCCTCGGCGGCAATCTGGGCACAGCAAGCTGTGCCCTACGGATAAGAAGATAAGTAATTACCCGATAACGGCTTTTCAAAGCGGGACTGCCATATGAACCAAAGCCAAACCATGCCACGCACCGAAACCATGCAGCTCAACGTGGGGCCTTCGCACCCCAGCACCCACGGGGTGCTGCGGGTCCTGGTGGAGCTGGACGGCGAGCTCATCCTCAAGGCTGACCCCGATATCGGCTTTCTGCACCGGGGCATCGAAAAGATGTGCGAATACCGCACTTACCACAAGTGCATGCCTCTGATGAACCGCCTGGACTATCTGGCCGGGGAGGTCAACAACTTCGGCTTCTGTCTGGCGGTGGAAAAGCTCCTGGGGGTGGAAATTCCCAAGCGGGCCCAGTACATCCGGGTGCTGCTGGCGGAGTTGACCCGGATCGCCTCCCACCTCTTCTGGCTGGGAACCCACGGCCATGACCTGGGCGCCATGACCCCGCTGTTCTATTGCTTTCGGGAGCGGGAACAGATCATGGACATGTGCGAGATGGTTTCCGGGGCCCGGATGTTCCCGCTTTACTGCCGCATCGGCGGCCTGGCCGCGGACCTGCCCGACGGTTTCCTGCCGGTGGCCAAGAAATTTGCCGAGACCTTCCCGTCCAAATGGAAGGACTACGACACTCTGCTTACCCAGAACCGAATCTGGAAAGAGCGCACCATCGGCGTGGGCACCATGTCCAAGGACGAGGTGCTGGATTGGGGCTGGTCCGGACCCATGGCCCGGGGCTCCGGCATCGATTGGGATCTGCGTCGGGACAACCCCTATTCCAGTTACGAAGAGTTCGACTTCGTGGTGCCCGTGGGGAAAAACGGCGACACCTACGACCGCTACCTGGTGCGCATGCAGGAGATGCTCCAGAGCGCCCGGATCGTCATCCAGGCCGTGGAAAAGATTCAGCAGACCGAGCCCGGCACCATTAAATGCGACGATCCCAAGGTGTCACTGCCGCCCAAGGAGCGGGTCTATAACGAAATCGACGCCCTGATCCACCACTTCCTGCTCATCCAGGACGGCATCCGGCCGCCGGCGGGGGAAGTCTACCAGTGCATCGAGGCCCCCAAGGGCGAAATGGGCTTCTATATCGTCAGCGACGGCAGCAACAAGCCTTTCCGCCTCAAGGTCCGAGGCCCCAGCTTCATCAACCTGTCGGCCTGCGACAAACTATCCCGGGGCCGCTTGCTGTCGGACATGATCGCCTTGATCGGCACCATGGACATCGTCCTGGCCGACGTGGATAGATAAACGTGGGGCGGGCGTCTCGCCCGCCATGCTATCTGCAGGCTTAGCCTGCACCGAAGGAAATGATGTTGGTAACTCGCAAAAGTAAGCTCATCCTCGGGTTGGTGCTGGTACTGTTGCTGGTCGATTTGGGGCCGATCTTCGGCCAGGCCAGTAAGATTTTCAGCGGCACGATCACCGAGATCGCCAAGGGCATGGAACTGGATATCGCCAAACATGAGACTTTTTATATCTTGCGCCTGGATGAATACGCCCGGGCCCAGTTCCGTCTCACCTCTGAGGACGCCGTGCGCTATGGGTTAATCGAGAAGGCGGGGCCGACGGGGATAGTGACCCCCAAGATGAGCAAGGGCATAGGTTGGAAGGTGAAGCTGACCTGCGACCCGAGTTATGCCGGCGATCTCAAATCGCCCACCTATCGGGTGACGTCGCTGGTGAAATTGGCAGACTGAGGCTGAAAGGCCAGGAGCGCCCAGTCTACTCTTTGGAGAAGTTACCCCGGAAATAAGCGTGAAGAACTAGTCGGGCGGACTCTGCCCGCCAGGAAATTTTTTTTACAGGACGGTGGGCGCACCCCACCTTAGGCAAACGGCTAAACATATATCCGGCAACGAACACAGGATCGACTTATGGTTAATCTGACCATCGACGGGCGGGCCGTCCAGGCCAAGAAAGGTTCCACCATTCTGGATGTAGCCCGGGAGAACGGGATCTTCATTCCGACTCTCTGTTACCATCAGGCCCTGCACCCCATCGGCTCTTGCCGCATCTGCGTGGTGGAAGTGAAGCCCGGACCACCCCGGCCTCTGCCGGCCTGCGCCACTTACGTCAACGAGGGCATGGAAGTCACCACCTCTACGCCCAAGCTGGAGGCCATCCGGGACGAGTTGATGAAGCTGGTCCTCATCAACCACGCGGTGGAGTGCCCCATCTGCGACAAAGGCGGCGAATGCGAGCTGCAGAACCTGACCCACGCCCTGGGCATCAAAAAGGTGGACCTGGACGCGGTGAAGCTCTCCCCCCGGTTCGACTACGAGTCCAACTTCGTGGAGCGCCACCAGGACCGCTGCGTCACCTGCGGCCGCTGTGTGCGCCTCTGCAAAGAGCGGGTGGGCGCCTGGTCCTGGAACTTCGTGCACCGGGGCTACTTCACTCAGCTCTCCAGCGGCGAGCTGCCCCTGAACTGCGAATTCTGCGGCTCCTGCATCGACATCTGCCCGGTGGGGGCCCTGATCAACAAGCAGTGGAAGTACCGGGCCCGGGCCTGGGAAGTGGAGAAGACCGACATCGCCTGTCCCTTCTGCGGCGGCGGCTGCAACTATTCGCTGCACACCAAGGACGGCAAGATCCTGCGGGCCCGCAATGAGAAGACCGTGCTCCTCTGCGGCCGGGGCCGTTTCGGCTGGCCGGTGGTGGAATCCCCGGACCGGCTCAAGACCCCGTTGATCAAAGAAAACGGCAAGTTCCGGGAAGCCTCCTGGGACGAAGCCCTGGACCTGGTAGCCGCCAAGTTCAAGGAAGTTGGCCCCAAGGCCATTTATGGCGTGGGCTCGCCCCGGGCCACCAACGAAGCCAACTACCTGTTCCAGAAATTCTTTCGGGCCGGGCTGGGCACCAACCGGCTGGACAACCCGGCCAGGTTCAACTACCTCAGGGCCTTGAAAGGCATCGCCGACGTTTTCGGTCACACCACGGTTACGGGCGTGGAGACCGCCCCGGGCCGGCCGGCCGCCTATCAGTCGCCCTTTAGCCTCAGTGCTGAGGCCCAGATCAGCGGGGCCCTGGCGGTGCTCGGCAAGCTGGACGATCTACCCAAGGCCGATATGGTCTTGATTCTGGGCGCCGACGTCACCCCGGAACTCCCGCCCCTGGGCTGGAAGCTCCACGAAGCCAAGGAGAAAGAAGGCTTCAAACTGGTGGTGGCCAACAACCGCAAGACCAAGTTCGACCGCTACGCCACCCTGTCCCTGCGTTACAAGCCCGGCACCGAGCGTATCCTGGTCGCCGGTCTGATCAAGACCTTCCTGGCGGCCAATCCCGCTTGGACTCCGGCGGTGACCGCCACCGGCCTGGATGAGCTCAAAGACGCGGTCAAAAAGTTCACCGCCAAAGAAGTGGCCGCCAAGACCGGCGTAGACGAGGCCCAGATCAGCGAAGCCGTGGCCCTGTTGGCCCAGGCTAAGGCCCCGGCCATCATCTTCGGCACCGAACTGGAGGCCCAGGACAAGGGTTATCAGAACGCCCTGGCCCTGGCCAACCTCTTCCTGCTGGTGGGCAAACCCGGCACTCCCGGCAGCGCCCTCTATCCGGTGGCCGAGAAGAACAACACCCGGGGCGTCTGCGAGCTGGGCGTCCTGCCGCGCCGCCTGCCCGGTTACCTGCCCCTGAACGCCGATACCGCGGGCTCCTTCTTCGAAAAGAACTCGGTCGCCGAACCTGGCCCGGACCTGGAGGAGGTCTTGGACCTCCTGGAGAAGGGTGAGGCAGGGGC
>JBIOJX010000006.1:0-33946 GCA_044451265.1 Desulfobaccales bacterium | reverse complement strand
GCCTGTGGCCGCCGCAATTTGTCTGGTGGTTTTAAGTCCCCCTTTGGAAAAGGGGGATTTAGGGGGATTTCAAATGCTTATAAAATCCCCCCCCCCCCTTTTGAAAAGGGGGGTAATGATTCAGGGATTTTTGCAACATTACCATGGGGTTTTGTTAATATGCGCATCGTACGCTTTGAAATGCAGGGCCGGACGGGCTACGGCCTCCTGGCAGGCGAAAAGATCGAGGTCTTGTGGGGCACGCCCTATGACGGCGGCCTGGCAAATACCACCGGAGAAGTCGTCTCCTTGCCGGAGGTGACCCTGCTGGCCCCCTGCGAGCCTTCTAAGATTGTGGCCATAGGCTTGAACTACCGGGACCACGCCGCCGAGTTCGGCCATCCCATCCCCGAAGAACCCTTGATCTTCCTGAAACCCAGCACCTCGGTGATCGGCCCGGACGAAGACATTGTCTATCCCGAGATGAGCCGCCGGGTGGACTACGAGGCGGAACTGGCAGTGGTCATCGGCAGGGCCGCCCGCCACGTACAGGCAGCGGACTTCCGGGAGTACGTTCTGGGCTATACCTGCATCAACGACGTCACCGCCCGGGATTTGCAAAAAAAGGACGGCCAGTTCACCCGCTCCAAGAGCTTCGATACCTTCGCGCCCCTGGGGCCCTGGATTGAGACGGAGATTGCCAATCCGGATAATCTCACAGTGGAATGCTACCTGAACGGTGAGCGCCGGCAACACGGCAACACCGGCAACATGGTCTTCGGGGTGGCTCACCTGGTCGCCTTCATCTCCCGGATCATGACCCTGCTGCCGGGCGACGTTATCGCCACCGGCACGCCCTCGGGTATCGCCCCCATGCGGCCCGGCGACGTAGTGGAGATCAGGGTGGAGGGCATCGGCGCCCTGCGCAATCGCTTAGTGTCAGGAAAGGTAGAGTAAATGGCAGATTTTTTCAAACCCGCGGCCCGTCTGGACCTGATTCCGCCCTATCTCTTCAAGGCGATTGACGAAAAGAAGGCTGAGGTCAAGGCCAAGGGGGTCGATATCATCGACCTGGGCGTGGGCGACCCGGATCTGCCCACCCCGCGCTTCATCGTGGACAAGATGCTGGAAGTGGTGCCGGACTCCGCTACCCACCACTACCCAGCCTACTCCGGCCTGAATCTCTTCCGGGAGGCGGTGGCCCGCTGGTATAAGCAGCGCTTCGGGGTGGAACTGGACCCGGGGAGCGAAGTCCTCACCCTCATCGGCTCCAAGGAGGGCATCGCCCACCTGCCCTTGGGGATCAATGACCCCGAGGACATCAACCTGATGACCACCCCAGGCTATCCGGTCTACCAGATGGGCACCCTGTTCGCCGGCGGTTTCTGCCATTTCCTGCCCCTGACCAGGGAGAACAATTTCTTGCCGGACCTGGACCACGTCCAGCCCCTGGTGGCCCGGGACGCCAAGCTCCTGTTCTTTAATTATCCCAACAACCCCACCGCGGCGGTAGCGGACAAGGATTTTTTTGCCAAGGTGGTGGCTTTTTGCCGGGAGCATGAAATCATTGCGGTGCATGACGCGGCTTACACCGAACTGGCCTATGACGGTTACCAGCCTCCCAGTTTTCTGGAGGTGCCGGGGGCCAAGGAGATCGGCATCGAGTTCCATTCGCTCTCCAAGACCTACAACATGACCGGCTGGCGCCTGGGCATGGCGGTGGGCAACGCCGACGTGTTGGCGGCCTTGGGCAAGATCAAGAGTAATATCGACTCCGGGGCCTTCGACGCCATTCAGTTGGCGGGCATCGCGGCCCTCGATTCGGATCAGAGCTGCGTCCGGGAGAACTGCGCTATTTTGCAGGAACGCCGGGACATCCTGGTGGGCGGCCTGCAAAAGCTGGGCTATGACGTCATCCCCCCCCAGGCCACCTTCTACGTCTGGCTGCCGGTGCCCCAAGGGATGACTTCCATGGGTTTCACCACCCACCTGCTGGAGCAGGCCGGCATCGTCGCTATCCCGGGGCATGGCCTGGGCGAACCCGGCGAAGGCTACGTGCGCCTGGCCCTGACCGTGCCCAAGGAGCGCCTGGAAGAAGCCCTGGCGCGGCTGAAAAAGATTGGCTGAGAATTTTGGGATGTCGCCGGCTCAAAAACCGCCGGAGTGGCGGCGTTTCCACCTCTTAATTCTAAGCAAAAAATAGGGCGGCCCGTAACCGCCATTCTTGCATTATTCGGCGCAGGCTTCCAGCCCGGTTCTACACAGGGCGGAGGCCTGTGCCACTAAAAGAATTGCGCATCCCATGAGCAGCGACCGTACCGGCAAAAACTGGTTTGAGCGTCATCCGAAAAAGATCATTTTCCTCCTGGTATTTTTGGTGGTCTGCACCTTGACCCTGGCGACGGAAAAAATCCTGGCCTGGAAGGCCGGCAACCTGCGGCATACCGCGGTGGCGAAACGCTACATCAAATTACGGGAATTCCCCCCGGGTTACGCCGATATCCTGCTGCCCCCCAAAGAGGCCCTGACCGTTTCGGACACCCTGGTCCGGCGGGATTACCTCATCCGGGTGGATGACAACGGTTTCATCGTGCCGTCCAAAGTGCATGAGCACCCGGACCTGGTGCTGGCCTTTCTAGGGGGCTCCACCACTGAATGCATCTATGATGACGAAAATAACCGGTTCCCTTATCTGGCCGGCCACCTGCTGGAGGAAAAGACCGGGCTCAAGGTGAATTCCTATAATGCCGCCAAAAGCGGCAACGATTCGCTGCACACCATCAATGTCTTGATTAATAAGGTGGTGCCCCTCAAACCCGACATCGCGATCACGATGGAAAATATCAACGACCTGGCCGTGCTGCTCTATGAGGGGACCTACTGGAATAACCACCCGACGCGCTCGCCCCTGGTGGTGAAAAAGCCGTGCTGGAAAACGGTGGGCAAGGATCTGGAGGATACCTTCCATTTGGCCCGGGACCTGGTGATTCCCAACCTCTACGGCGTCATTCATGGGCTGGTTCAAACGGAGAGCAAATTCAAAAAAGATGAGTTTAAGCAGGTCCGGGGCCGGAAAATCGAGGTCAATCAAGACCAACTGGTGCCCGAATTCACCCTGAATCTCCAGACCTTCATCAATATCTGCCGGGCCCGGGGAATTACTCCGGTCCTCATGACCATGCCCAGCCGGCTGCAGGACCACCCCGACCCCTTGATCGCCCGGCTGATGAAGGGCCTGGAGGTGCAGCAGGGCATCACTTACGGGGAATTTAAGGGGGCCTTTGACCGCTTCAACCGGACCATTTTGGAGGTGGGGGCCCGGAATCAGGTGTTGGTGGTGGATTTGGCCCGGGAAATCCCCCAGGACAAAGCCTATATGTCCGACGTGGCGCATTACACCCCGGCGGGTTCCCGGCTGGTGGCCCAGAAGGTCGCCGCCGCCCTGAGGCCGGTGGTCGCCACTTTGGGGAAGCGCCCGACGGTTAATTAGCAGTTAAGTGGCACAGGCCTCTGGCCGGTGCTAGACCCAGGCTGGAAGCCTGGGCCACTAAAATCCAGCAGAAGGATTTTTTTTTAAAAACATGCCCCTGGGATATCCTGCCATCACGGAGACCAAACCGGTGCTGGCCTATATCGGCCTGGGGGCGAACCTGGGCGAGCCGGCGGCGCAGTTGCGCCGGGCCCTGGCGGAGTTGGCGGCGCTGGACGAAGTCGAGGTGCTCCAGGTCTCCGGCTTTTATCTGAATCCGCCCCTGGGGCCAAAGGGGCAGCCCTGGTACGTCAACGCGGTGGCCCAGGTGCGTACCCGGCTGACCCCGGAAGAATTGCTGCGAGCCTTGCACCGTCTGGAAACCGCCCTGGGCCGGGCGCGGGGCGAGCGCTGGGGTCCCCGGGTCATCGACCTGGACCTGTTGCTCTATGACGGTGAAATTATTCAGACTGCGGAGCTGGTTCTGCCGCACCCGGAGATGCACCGGCGGGCCTTTGTCCTGGCGCCGCTGGCGGAGATCGCCCCGGACGCCTGGCACCCGGTTCTTAACCGAAGCGCCGCCCAACTCCTGGCGGAGGTGGACCCGGTCGAGCGGAGGGCGCTCAAACTTATAGCATCTGAGGAAACGGCACCATGTCCCGTTTAATTGCAGGTTTAATCATAGGTTATCTGATTTATGCGGTGATCAGAAAGGTGGCCCAATCCCTGGGCCTCTGGCCCCAGACGCCTCCCATCACGTCGAAAAGGCAGGAGCCGGACGTGCTGGTCCAGGATCCGGTGTGCCAGACCTTCATCCCACGCCAGGAGGCCCTAAAAGCGGAAAAAGACGGAAAAGTTTATTTTTTCTGCTCCGAAGGCTGTTTAAAGCGGTTCCGGCGTAGTGGCAGCAATTGACTTTTATGATATGATGAGAGGTCATTATGAAATTCTTTATCGACACCGCCAATTTGGACGAGATTCGCGAGGCCCACAGCCTGGGCCTGGTGGACGGGGTGACCACCAATCCCAGCCTGTGCGCCAAGGCCGGGATTAAGACCGACCAACAATTTGCCGACCTGATCCGCCAGATTTGTGAACTGGTCCAGGGGCCGGTCAGCGCCGAAGTGACGGCCACCGACGAAGCGGGCATGCTGGCGGAAGCCCGCCATCTGGCCAAGATTCACGAATGGGTGGCGGTAAAGATCCCCATGACCGCGGCGGGCCTCAAGGCCACCCGGGTCCTGGCGGCGGAAGGCATCAAGGTCAACGTCACCTTAATCTTCCAGCCCCTCCAGGCCATGCTGGCCGCCAAGGCGGGCGCCGCTTACGTCAGCCCCTTCATCGGCCGCCTCGACGATATCAACCACCGGGGCATGGAGATTGTGGAGCAGATCATCACTATCTTCGAAAATTACGGCTTCGACACTGAAATCATCGTGGCCTCAGTGCGCTCTCCCCTCCACGTCCTGGAAGGCGCCCTGGCCGGAGCCGATATCGCCACCATCCCCTATGGCGTGCTGCTGCAGTTGCTGAAGCATCCCCTGACGGACTCCGGGCTGAAAAAATTTTTGGAGGATTGGGAAAAGTCCCGTAAGTAGGGGCGGACCCAGGTGAACGTCCTGTATGGGCCGTACACCCGGGAGCGCCTTTGCTTTCTTGAAATATGGACCAGGTAGAGACCAACCTTTGGAGCACTCCCAATATGCTCACCGGCCTGCGCATCGCCGCGGTGCCGGTGGTGGTGGTCCTGTTGCTGTTTCCCGGGCGTCCGGCCAGTTTACTGGCGGGGCTCTGCTTTGTGCTGGCCGGGGCCACGGATTTTCTGGACGGCTTTCTGGCTCGCCGCCACCGTCTGGTGAGCCGGGTCGGCAAATTCCTGGACCCCCTGGCGGACAAATTGCTGGTCTCGGCGGCCCTCATTATGCTCATTCCCCTGGGTCGGGCGCCGGCCTGGATGGCCTTTCTCATCATCGGCCGGGAACTGGCGGTCACCGGCCTGCGGGGCCTGGCCGCCGCCGAAGGCATCATCCTGGCCCCCGACCGCTGGGGCAAGACCAAAACTCTATTGCAAATGGCGGCCCTGACCGGCTTGATTTTGCATTACCCTTACGGATCTTTTAACTTTCATCAAGTGGGCATGGTGTTGCTCTGGCTGGCGTTGATCATCACCCTGGCTTCCGGGGTCTGGTATTTTCAGGCCTTTTTCGGAGAGCCGGCAGGCCCTAAGCTTGACAAAAACGCTCTTGAATAGATATTGTAGGGAGCAATTAACGGAGGACGACATTGGCCAGACACATTTCCGCCCTGAAGCGGGCACGACAGAATGAAAAACGGCGGCTGCGCAACCAGAGCCGCAAGACCCGGGTGAAACGCGCCGTGCGTGAGGTGCGCGCCGCGGTGGTCCTGAAGAACGTGGAGGCCGCGCAGACCGCCCTGCAAAAGGCCGTGCCCACCATCGCCAAGGTGGCCGGCAAGGGCACCCTCCACTGGCGCACCGCCGCCCGGAAGATCTCCCGCCTCACCCGGCAGGTCCAGGCCCTACAAGCTTAAGTAAAGCTCAGCGCAGAGACACCAAAGGCACAGAGAACTATTTCTCTGTGCCTCTCTGTGTTCTCCGTGTCTCTGTGGTAAATCTTTTTACCCCGGTCCCATCTTCAGCAGGGCCCACTCCAGCCACAGCCGTGGCGAGCCGGCGCTGGTCTTCAACTGCCAATCGATCTGGTGCAGCAGGAACAGGTGGGCGCGCAGGGCCGCTTCTGAGAAGCGGGCCGCCTGCTGCGCCAATTGCCTCAAGTTCCACGGAGGTGGCTGAGGGCCGGGGCCTTCTTTAACACGGATTAGCAGGCGTAATTGCCGAGCCAGCATCCCCAGGATCTTGGGCTCCTTCTCCCCCAGGTCCAGGAGCTGACCCAGGGCCGTAAGGCGCTTGTTGGGCGAAGGGTCACCCAGAGCCTCCACCAGGGCGAAGATATTAAAGGTGCGGCTGTGGGTGGCCAACCGGTTGACCAGGTTGGGGGTCAGGGTCTTTTCATCCCCAGCATAAAGGGCCAGCTTTTCCAACTCCTGGCTCAGTTCCGCCAGGTTGTTCCCCACGATCTCCACCAGGCGTTGGGCCGCGGATAGGGCCAGGGTCTTCCCCAGGCCTTTGGCCTCCTGATTCAGCCACTGAAAAAGCTCCGCCTCCTTCAGGCGGTAAAACCCCAGGGCCGCCTCTGCCTTTTGCAGCCGGCCCCAAACCGGATTTTTGGCCAAATCCCTGGTCTTGGCCCCCTCGGCCAGCAGCACCACCCAGGCGCGGGGCGCCGGGTGGGCCAGATAATCGTTGACGGCCTGGAGGGCCGCGGCGTTGAGCTCCAGACGGCGCAGCACCAGGAGCTGTCCCGGGCCCCAGAGCGAGGCCACCCGGGATTCGGTCAGGAACTCCGGCAACTCAATTTCTTGGGCCTCCCGCACGACCTTGGCGGGAGCCTCGCCCCACTGATCCGTGAGGCCCTCTTCCAAACGCGCCAGAGCCCGGTCCATGAGGAACTCCTCATCCCCATAAAAGATGTAAAGGGGCTTGACGGCCCGGCGTTCGAGATGGCGTTCTAA
This sequence comes from Desulfobaccales bacterium, assembly GCA_044451265.1. GTDB lineage: Bacteria > Desulfobacterota > Desulfobaccia > Desulfobaccales > 0-14-0-80-60-11 > JAPLJC01. The sequence goes on along the minus strand of JBIOJX010000006.1, from coordinate 26,907 downwards.
GAGGGGATGGGACATGGTAATTAGCTATCAGCTTTCAGCGATCAGCTTTAAAACCTTTACTAAGATTACGGTTGCAGAGCGGTTAGCTGGCCAGCACGCAACATTCCAGTGCTGAGAGCTCACTCCTAAATCACCATCAACACCTTATCCATGACCTTGCGGGCCATGTTGACCGCGGCCCGGCGCAGACCCTCGGCCTTGGTGGCCTCGCCGGCGTGGTAGTTGGGGTCGACCACGTAGTCTTCCTGCAGGATCTGGGTATCCTTCCACAAGACCTTGCCGCTCTCCGGTTTCTTCAGGATCAGCTCCACCCGCACCGTCACCCGCCGCACCGTGGAGTTGGTGACGTCCTGGAAGGCCACCGAGGTATTATCCACGGAATGGACCTTGCCTTCCAGGATCAGGTCGGCGCCTTCCTCGTAGGGCGTCACCTTGACCGCCCGGGTCTGGGCAAAGGTGTTGATCAGGGCGTTGGCCAGGACGGCCTCCAACCCCACCTCGGTGGAGCGGTTGGTAAACAGCGGCACGGCTATGGTTTTCCTGGTCGGGCCACCGATGGGTTCGGCCCCCATGGGGTGATAGCCACAACCCATCAGAAGCAACAGTAACAAGGCGAACCAGCGGCCAGGGGCTTTCATGTCGGGGTCCTCAGATGACGATGTTGATCAGTTTGCGATTTTTGGCCAGAACCAATTTTTTAGGAGTTTGGCCTTTAAGCCATTTTTGTTCAATGTTCGCATCTTGCATTGCAAAATTTTTGATTTCCTCATCCGAAGCAGAGGCCGGCACCAGGACCTTGCCCCTGACTTTACCGTTAACTTGAATAACCAAAGTAAAAGCGGCCGCTTCCATGGCTTCCGCCTGGGCCTGGGGCCAGCAGCATAGTTGCAGAGACTTGTCATGCCCCAGGGCCTGCCACAGCTCTTCGGCCAGGTGGGGGACCATGGGGTTGAGCAGCAAGAGGATGTTCTCCACCGCCTCCCGGAAGACTTTTTTGGTGACCGCGTCCCGCTGCAGATTCTCGGCGGCCTGGTAGAAGGCGTTGACCAGTTCCATCACCGCGGCGATGGCGGTGTTGAAGTGGAAGGAGTCCTCGATGTCATCGGTGACCTTTTTGATGGTCAGGTGCACCTTGCGGCGGAACTCAGAGAGGTCCTTGGTCAAGTCTGTACCATTGCCGATATAAGGGTTAACCATCTGCAAGTCGGGCAGCAGGTCATGCACCAGGCTCCAGAGGCGGTGCAGGAAGCGGTTGGAGCCGGCCACCCCCTGGTCGCTCCACTCCAGGTCCCTTTCCGGCGGAGCGGCAAAGAGCATGAAGAGCCGCGAGGTGTCGGTGCCGAATTCCTGAATGAGGTACTCCGGGTCCACCACGTTGCCCTTGGACTTGGCCATCTTGGCGCCGTCTTTGAGGACCATGCCCTGGGTGAGGAGGCGCTGAAAGGGCTCGTCGATCTTGACCAGTCCCAGGTCCCGCAGGACCTTGGTGAAGAAGCGGGCGTAGAGCAGGTGGAGCACGGCGTGTTCGATGCCGCCGATGTACTGGTCCACCGGGGCCCAATAATCCACCCGGGCCTGGTCCAGGACCCCCTCGCGGTAATCGGTGCAGGCGTAACGCAGGAAGTACCAGGAGGACTCCACGAAGGTGTCCATGGTGTCCACCTCCCGGCGGGCCGGGCCGCCGCAGGTGGGGCAGGCGACCTCGTAGAAGCTGGGCAGCTGCGCCAGGGGCGAGCCGCCCTCGCCGGTGATCTGCACGTCCAGGGGCAGGACCACGGGCAGGTCCGTCGAAGGCACCGGCACCAGCCCACATTTTTGGCAATAAATGATGGGGATGGGCGCGCCCCAATAGCGTTGCCGGGAGATGAGCCAGTCCCGCAGACGGAAGTTGACGGCGGGTTTCCCCTGGCTCTTATTCTCCAGGTAATTGGCGACGGCCTCTTTGGCCCGGGCGCTGGTCATCCCGGAAAAATCTCCGGAGTTCACCAGGATGCCGTCGTCTTCATAGGCCGCGGTCAGGGCTGCCGCCTGCAACTCGGCGTGCGGCGGCTGGATCACCACCTTGATGGGCAGGCCGTATTTTTGGGCGAACTCGAAATCCCGCTGGTCGTGGGCCGGCACTGCCATCACCGCGCCGGTGCCGTAGCCCATGAGGACGAAGTTGGCCACGTAAATGGGCATCTGCCAGCCGGTGACCGGGTTCAGGCAGTAGCGCCCGGTGAAGACCCCCTCCTTGGTGATCTCCTCCAGGGCGCCCCGGGTGCGGTTCTGGGCCGACCAGTATTCCACGAAGCGGGTCACTTCGGCTTCCTGGGAGGTCCCTCGGGCCAGTTCCAGGGCCAGCGGGTGCTCCGGGGCCAGGCTCATGAAGGTGGCGCCGAACAGGGTGTCGGCCCGGGTGGTGAAGACCTTAACGGCCTCGCCGCCATCCGCCAGGGGGAAGAGAATCTCGGCCCCCGGCGACTTGCCGATCCAGTTGCGCTGCATGGTAATGACCCGTTCGGGCCAGTGCTTGAGCAGCTCCAGGTCGGCCAGCAGTTCCTCAGCATAGGCGGTGATCTTGAAGAACCACTGGTCCAGTTCCTTCAGGTGCACCGGGGAGTCGCAGCGCCAGCAGAGGCCATCCTCCACCTGCTCGTTGGCCAGGACCGTGGCGCACTTGGGGCACCAGTTGACCGGGGCCTCCTTCTTGTAGGCCAGCCCCCGGCGGTACATCTCGATGAAGACCAACTGCTCCCAGCGGTAGTAATCCGGATCGCAGGTGGCCAGTTCCCGGCGCCAGTCGTAGCTGTAGCCCAGGGCCTGAAGCTGGCCGCGCATGTAGGCGATGTTGTCGTAGGTCCACTTGGCCGGGTGCAGGCCCCGGGCCATGGCGGCGTTTTCCGCCGGCAGGCCGAAGGCGTCCCAGCCCATGGGGTGCAGGACGTTGAAGCCCCGCATGCGTTTGTAGCGGGCCACCACGTCGCCGATGGTGTAGTTGCGCACGTGCCCCATGTGGATGCGGCCGGAGGGGTAAGGGAACATCTCCAGGACGTAATACTTGGGGCGAGCGGGGTCCTCAAACGTGCTATATAGCTGCTGCGCCTGCCAAATTTCCTGCCATTTGGCTTCCAGGCGCCGGGGTTCGTAACGGGGGACCATGGGAACTCCTGCCACGCGATAATTTAACCACAATAATCTACCATAGATGGACATGAGGGACAAATGATAATGGCGAAAGGTGACTAAGGGGGGACCTTTTGAAGATATAAGCAAAATTAGATAGACATAGCTTCCTTTATATACTTAATAATACGCTCCTTATTTCCACTCAGGTTTGAAAATTGCTTCTCAGCTACGTCGCTAAATCTTGCTAAAACCCTTCTGTTTATCTCTTCTTGGTCCTCGAATATTGCAATTGGGTGGTATGTCAAGCCCCATTTCTCAAATTGTAAAAGTGAAATAGTAGTATCCTTAACTCGGTCATCATTTGCTAAAGCATAAACAAAGAGAGGCCTTGGCATGCCATTAATACGGCAATCAACTTTATAAAGCCCTTGTGGATCCATATGGGGGTCATTCCAAGCAAATATCCGCCTTTCCTCACCAATATTCTCTGATATTAACCGTTTGAAATCTTCAAAGAAGGTAGATCGAACACGTTCGCGGGACAAAAATGTAATATCTGCTATTTTAAGAATGGCTTGTACAAAAGAAAATAATGAATCGCCAAAGAGATTATTTTCTACAAATAATACCAATTCTCCACTACGATCTTCTACACGAAATGAAGACAGGGCATTTTCTATAATCTTCTGTCGCGTTCCACGTTGAAGGTCTTTTTCATCCATAAAATAAGTAAGATGCATAAAGGTATGGCCTTCATCAGACAATATCCAATTACCATTCTCTTGCTTTAATAAAACAACTAAATTGTCCCCATCTTCGAAGAGAAATGGATTAACTACACGATACCTCCTTATGCCCTCGCTTATTAATAATATTTCAGCACATACCTTGTTACGAAAATCACTTTCGATATCATTAATAACCATAATCACAACCTATCAAATAGTCCTGGATTATTTTGTTTTTGTGTCTGAAAATTGCAATCTTCTAACAAACATCGAAGTGCACTGCTCAAATCAGAATAGCGAGAAGTCGGTTTGGCATAACTTTCTTCATATGTTCCTAAATCCTGATACCGTTCTGTGGCTTTATGTATATGAAAATCATAAAATGATTCCTTTTCGATAGAATTCCTGTGTTGATGGCTTTTGCCATTATAGCGGCATAAGCGAAAGTGCTGTGTAGTTTCTTGAGGACAGTATGCAAGAATAACAGAAAAGTCTAAATGGTTAATTTTGTTTTGGCGCAATATCAAACGAAAATCACTTCCATCGTCTCCTTTGACATCTATGTCATGTTCACTATGCCCTCGCTTTGGACGAAGGCGCAGAAGTTCCTGAAAATTAACCGGTAATGTCTTTAGCTCCCTGATTAATCTATCTATTTCATTATCAGAAAATCTAATCATCTTTTTATTGGTCAATTTTTCGAATTTTGATTATTAGCCTAATTCCCCTCTCCCTAATCTCTTGATTAGCAAAATAGATAAATTTATTCAACTTGAATTTTACATAATTTTTGATAACTTTTCTATATTGTGCCCTCAATCAGCGTCATCATCCCCACTTACAACCGGGCAGCCCTGGTGAAAGCGGCGGTGGCCTCGGTGCTGGCCCAGACCTGGCGTGAGTTTGAGCTGATCGTGGTGGACGACGGCTCCACCGACGACACGCCGGAGGCCCTGGCCCCGTATGCCTCCCGGATCAGGTTCTGGCGCCGGGAGAGCCGCGGCGGCGTCTCGGCGGCGCGTAATACCGGGATTGCCGCGGCCCGGGGAGAATGGCTGGCCTTTCTCGACTCCGACGACCTCTGGCTGCCGGAGAAACTGGCCCACCAAATGGCCTATCTGGCGGCCCACCCGGCGCAGCTCTGGTGCCAGACGGAGGAGACCTGGGTGCGCCGCGGGGTGCGGCTCAAGCAACCGCCGACCCACCGGAAAATCGGCGGCCGGATTTTTTTTCAGTCGCTGGAGCGCTGTATGGTGAGCCCGTCGGCGGTGATCCTGCACCGGCGGCTTCTGGAGGAGCACGGCGGCTTTGACGAGATTCTCCCGGCCGCGGAAGACTACGACCTCTGGCTGCGCCTGAGCTGGCGCCATGACCTCGGCCTGGCGCCGGAGCCCCTGGTCATCAAGCGGGGCGGCCATGCCGACCAGCTTTCCGGACAATGGGGCCTGGACCGCTACCGCATCCATGCCTTGCTGAAGCTGCTGCAGGAGCCCGGACTACCGGCCGCTTACGCCCGGGCGGCCCGGCAGGTGCTGGCCCGTAAATGCGCCATCTATGCCCAGGGCTGCGAGAAGCGCAATAAGACTGACGAGGCCCGATTTTACCGGGAACTGGGTGGCCGTGCCGGCAGAACCGAGGTTTGGAACCAGGGCGGCATTCAGGCTTCTATCCCAGACAGAGGCCCTAGCGCCTGGCCGATCGGGTAATTTGCCGGAGAACTGAAATGATCAAATGTTCCAATGAGGCAGCTAATTTTGCCACCCTGGTTACCAATGGCCGTCACCAGGCCATTTGCGATGTTCCGGCGGCCAAAGGGGGTGGCGACACCGGCTTCGGGCCCCATGAACTCCTGGAGGCCGGCCTGGCCGGCTGCCTGAACATCTGGCTAAGGATCTACGCCGCCAATCACGGTATTCCCCTGGCCGGGATCACCACCGAAGTTTCCGTGCAGCGGGATTCTCCCGGATTGGCCGTCTTCGCATACGCCATCGAACTGAGCGGGGACCTCACCGCCGAACAGCGCCAGGAATTGCTGCAAGCCGCTAAATCCTGTCCGGTACATCAAACCCTGTCAGGTCAAATCTCCTTTAAATCGTTGACCGGCTGAGGCCAAAAAACAAGCAGCAAGGAGGAGCCATGGACGTCTATGCCGCCATTCATCAACGCCGCAGCCATCGGTCCTACCGGCCGGAGATGCCGCCCCGCAAAAGCCTGGAACGGATCATCGAGGCGGCCATGTGGGCGCCCTCGGGGGCCAATCTGCAGGGCTGGGCGATTACCGTCATGGCCGGCCAGGTCCGGGATGACTTTGTGGCCCTGATAAGCCAGGCGGTCAAATACCTCATGCCACGGTTGAAGCAGGCCAACTACCCCGAAGAGGCCCAAAAACAGGTGATGCAGTTTTTCAAGAACCTGGGGGGCGCCCCGGTGGTGGCGGCGGTGACCATCTTCAAGGCCTCGGACGAATACGCCAATAGGTCCCTGATCCAGAGCGGCGCCGCCCTGATGCAGAACCTGCTGCTGGCGGCCGCAGCCGAGGGCCTGGGCACCTGCTGGATGGCCGGGGCCAATTACCTGGAGGACGAAATCCTGAAGTTCCTGGGGAAAGAAGACCAGCAAATCCTGGCCATCACCCCCATCGGCTACCCGGCCAAAGAACCGCCGGCGCCCCCCCGCAAAGGGCGGGAGGTGCGCTGGCTGGGGTTTGAGGAGTGAGCAGTGAGCAGTTAAAAAAATGCCAGGAATAAAGATGTCGAAGGGAATTTCCTCTAACTCAGATCGGCCGCCCCTGCTGAAAATGCATAACGCCAGCGTCGTCAGGAATGGCAAACGCATCCTGGACGGCTTGTCCCTGGAGATCCGGGAGGGCGAGCATACCGCCATCCTGGGACCCAACGGCGCGGGCAAATCCTCTTTTATCCGGCTCATCACCCGGGAGGATTACCCCCTGGCCAGCGACGACGGCACGCCGCCCCTGTTATTATTCGGGCAAGACCTGTGGAATGTCTTTGAATTACGTGCTCATCTGGGTATCATATCCGCAGACCTGCAAGCCCACTTCCTGAACCGGACGCTCCCCGGCCGGACCCGGGGCCTGGACGCGGTGTTGTCGGGCTGGTTCGCCAGCTATGGCATTTTCCGGCACCATAAAGTGACCGGGGCCATGCAGGAGCAAGCCCGAAGTGCCCTGGAACTACTGGAAGCCGCCCACCTGGCGGAGGCCTTCATCGAGACCATGTCCACCGGTGAAATCCGGCGCATCCTGATCGCCCGGGCCCTGGTGACCGAGCCCCGGGCTTTGATCCTGGATGAGCCCACCACCGGGCTGGACCTGCTGGCCCGGAGCCGCTTCCTGCAAACCTTGCAGAATATCGCCCGGCACGGCAAGACCATCATCCTGGTGACTCACCGGGTGGAGGAGATCTTCCCGGAAATTGACCGGGTAATCTTGCTGCAGCACGGCCGCATCAGCTTCAATGGCCGGAAGCGGGAGGTGCTGACCTCCCAACACCTGTCGGCCATGTTCGGGGCGCCCATCCGGGTGCAGGAGAACAAGGGCTATTACACCGCCAGCAGCGGTGAATAAAGACCGGAGACCGGAGACGGGAGACCGGAGTCTTGCTCCGGTCCCCGGTCTTCCGTCCCCGGTCCATGCTATAAAAGAGAGATTAAATGACTGAAGACCTAACCAAACCTCTGGTGGAGCAGGTGCGGGCCGCGGGCTGAGCTTCCAAGATACCTCCAGGGGTCCTGGAGGACGTCTTAAAAAGCCTGCCGTTCAAGACGCATCCTGACTTGTTGGTGGGCCTGGAGGCCGCCGACGACGCCGGGGTCTATCGTCTCACCCCGGAGTTGGCCCTGATCCAGACGGTGGATTTCTTCACGCCCATCGTCAACGATCCCTATCAATTTGGCGCCATCGCCGCGGCGAACGCCTTAAGTGACATCTATGCCATGGGGGGCCGGCCCCTGATGGCCTTGAATATCGCCTGCTTTCCCTTGAAAACCATCGGGCCCGACGTCATCAAGGCGGTGCTCCGGGGCGGTTTGGACAAGGTGCACGAGGCCGGAGCCCTGCTGGTGGGCGGGCACAGCGTCGATGATCCGGAGATGAAGTACGGCCTGTCGGTCACCGGGGTGGTGCACCCCGAGCGCATCTTCACCAAGGGCGGGGCCCGGGAGGGCGACCGGCTCATCCTCACCAAGCCCCTGGGCACCGGCATCATTGCCACGGCCCTGAAAGGGCGGTTGGCCTCCAAGGAAGCCGAAGACGCGGCCATCCGGGTGATGAGCGCCCTCAACCGGGAGGCGGCGGAGGCCCTCGCTGGCCTGGAAGTGCACGCGGTCACCGACATCACCGGCTTCGGCCTCCTGGGTCACGGGCTGGAGATGGCCAAGGCCTCCAAAGCCGAACTCACCATTTATGCCTCCCGGGTGCCGGTGCTATCCTGGGCCCGGGAGTACGCCGCCATGGGCCTGGTGCCGGCCGGCAGCCATGCCAACCGCCGTTTTTGCGAGAACCACCTGACCCTCGACCCCGGAGTGGACGCGGTGGCCGCAGACCTGTTGAGCGACGCCCAGACCTCCGGCGGCCTGTTCATCGCCGTGGCCCCGAAGGATGGCGAGACTTTGATGAACCGCCTGAAGGATGCGGGCGTGACGGAGGCGGCCGTCATCGGCGAGGTCACCGGGACCGGCGTCGGCCGAATTTGCCTGCGGCAATAATCGTAAGGAGAACTTTAGCAAGTGAGATCCGTAGAAGAACAACTGGCCCTGATCAAGCAGGGCTGTCACGATATCATCCGGGAAGAGGAGTTGAAGGCACGGCTGGAAAAGGCCGTCACCACGGGGAAGCCCCTCCGGGTCAAGGCCGGGTTCGATCCCACCGCCCCGGACCTGCACCTGGGGCATACGGTGCTCATCCAGAAGCTCAAGCACTTCCAGGACCTGGGCCATCAGGTGATCTTTCTCATCGGCGATTTCACCGGCCTCATCGGCGACCCCTCCGGCAAGAGCGAGACGCGCCCGCCTTTGACGGAGGAACAGGTCAAGGCCAACGCCGCCACCTACGAGCGCCAGATCTTCAAGATCCTGGACCCCGAAAAGACCCTCATCGACTTCAACAGCCGCTGGATGAAGCCCATGCAGGCGCAAGACGTCATCCGCCTGGCGGCCCGCTATACCGTGGCCCGCATGCTGGAGCGGGAGGATTTTCATAAGCGCTACACCTCGCAGACCCCCATCAGCATCCACGAGTTTCTCTATCCCCTGATCCAGGGCTACGACTCCGTGGCCCTGCAGGCCGACGTGGAGCTGGGCGGCACCGACCAGACCTTCAATCTCCTTGTGGGCCGGGACTTGCAAAGGGAGTACGGCCAGGCGCCCCAGGTGGTGATCACCCTGCCCCTGCTGGAAGGGCTGGACGGGGTCCAGAAGATGAGCAAATCCCTGGGGAACTACGTGGGGATCGACGAGCCGGCCGGGGTCATGTTCGGCAAGATTATGTCCATCAGCGACCCCTTGATGCTGCGCTATTTTGAGTTATTGACGGATATCACCCCGTCGGATTTGGCTGGCCTGCAAGACGACCTGGCCCAGGGCCGCAAGCATCCTCGCCAGGTGAAGGAAGAACTGGCGGTGGAAATCGTGGCCCGCTATCATGGCCGGAACGCCGCGTTGGAGGCGGCCCAGGAGTTCGCCCACATCTTCCGGGAGAAGGGCCTGCCGGAGGAGATCGAGGAGGTGACCCTAAAGGTCGAGGGCGCCAAGTTGTGGCTCCCCAAAATGCTGGCGGAGGCGGGCCTGGCGGCCGGCACCTCCGAGGCCCGGCGCCTGATAACCCAGGGCGGGGTCCAGGTGGATGGCGAAAAGGTGACGGATGGCAACCTGGAGCTGGCTGTCGGGAAATCGTATCTGCTGAAGGTAGGGAAAAGGCGGTTTAAGAGGGTAGCGCTTTCAGTATAGCCTTTGGCAGGGCGGCCGCCGCTCGGCTGCAGGTGGACACAGAGGCCCGCCCTACCTTAAGAGAGCACAGGCTGGAAAGCCTGTGCTACCATAGAGGGGCGACCCGGCGGGTCGCCCCTACGAAAAAAGGCCGATTGCCTGAGCAATCGGCCTTATTCTTCTCCCTTATGGGCATTGGGAGAAGGGGTTTGGGGGAGTCCTTGGTAAGGGTAAGGGCCGTCGGCCCTTAGCCCTCTCCTCCAAGGTTTTCTTTCTCTCCGCCCCGGCCCCGGCCGCGATGGCGGCGGCGGCGGGTGCGGCGCCGCGGTTTGGCGGCCTTGGGCTGAGGGGCGCGGGGTGGGAGCTGTTCCGGGGCGCATCTCTCCAGCAGTGCCGCCTCCGGGGCCTCTTTGATCTGGAACAGCAGCCAGGCCTCGGGGTAGAGGGCCAATCTCGCCTGGCGGGCCGGAACCGGACGGTGGCTCCGGAGCAGCGAGGCCACCCGGGCCTCCAGGGCCAGGATCTGGGAGACGTCGTCGTGGCGCTGCCGGGGAAATTCGATGCCGGCCAGGGCTTCCTTGATCCCCTGGTGGACGAATTCCCGCAGGTCCTTGAAATCTTCCGGGAAGTCGGGGCCCTGTTCGAGGAACGGGGTTAGAAATACCGCCCACAGCAGGCTGTCGGAAACGCTGCGTTCCGCTTGCATCAGCAGGTCGAGCCGGTGGCACAGATCAAGCAGACGTTCACTGCCGGCCCGGCCCAGGCGTCCTTTCCAGGTGGGGAAGATGGCGTAAAACAGGCGGGATTCCAGCATCAGCTTGAAAAAAGGGGCGGCCGCGGCGCTGCGGAAGTCCTTGAACAACTCGTCCCGCACCCGGGCCGGGGGGCAGGTCCGGATCAGGTCCCCTTTGGCCAGGATCTCCCGCCAGGCCGCGGGGTCGATGCTAAAGCCGATGCGGGCCGCATGGCGCAGCACCCGCAGCATACGCACCGGGTCGCGCACGAAACGCACCGCCGGGTCGCCGACCACCCGGATACGCCCGGCCTTCAGGTCTTCCATGCCATCGACGAAATCCACCAGGGAAAAGTCGCCGATGTTGTAAAACAGGGCGTTGATGGTCAGGTCCCGGCGTTGGGCGTCTTCCGCCGGCGTGCCGAAGGTGTTGTCCTTGGCCGGCGGGGCGTCCTGGTCCTGGACTTCGTCGAATTCCGAGCGGCGGCGGAAGGTGGAAACCTCGACAATGTGACCGCCCCGAAAAAAGACCTGGACCAGCCGGAAGCGCTTGCCGATGATGCGGCTATTGCGGAAGAGTTTGCGCAGCTCCCCGGGCCGGGCGTCGGTGACCACGTCGAAATCCTTGGGCTTTTTCCCCAGGAGCAGGTCTCGGACCCCGCCGCCCACCAGATAGGCGGTGTAGCCGGCGTGGAGCAGCCGGTAGAGGACCTTCAGGGCCTCCAGTTCGATATCTTTCCGGGAGACGGTGTGTTCCGGCCGGGGAATGATGAGGGGCTGGGGAACCGGTGGTTCGGTGGCGTCAAACCGCATTTGAACATTATAACCGAAATCCCCCAATTTTTTAACCCCTTAATCCACAATTCCCGCCGTTTTCAGGCTCAGCCAAGTAAAATTTTCCAGGAGAGGGGGAATTATTGACAAGCCGGCCGAATCCATATATTTCTAAGCTGTTAGAGATATAGCTGGAATTGGAGGCAGACTTGGGGCAGAAAAGGCTGGTGATGGCCCTGGCCACCTGGGGCGGAGCCGGTTACCTGCCGGTCGCCCCGGGCACCTGGGGGACTTTGGCGGCGCTGCCCCTGTGGTGGGGACTCTCGCACCTGGGGCCCTGGGGCTACGGCCTGGGGACGACGGCGGCGTTGCTCCTGGCACTAAAGGTCGCGGGTCCGGCCCAGGCCTATCTGGGGCGGCCCGACCCCCCTGCCATCGTCATCGATGAAGTGGTGGGCCTGTTGATCACCCTGGCCGGCGTTTCTTTAACCTGGCAAAACGCGGCCGCGGGCTTCCTCATTTTTAGAATGCTGGACATCCTGAAGCCGCCGCCCATCCCCTGGTTTACCGCCGGCGACTCGGGCGGCCTGGAAGTGGTGGTGGACGACGTGCTGGCGGGCGTGATGGGGCGGCTGGCCTTAGAGATAGTGATTACATTCAGACTATTGCCCGGTTAACTTTTCATGCCGACATTATTAAGAATTCAAGGATATCGATTTTTCTTTTTTAGCAATGAAGGATATGGAAAACCGCATATTCACGTGGATTCCGGTGATAATTACGCAAAATTTTGGCTAAGGCCGGTCAATCTGGCAAAATCTTTTGGATATAAGCCAGCGGAACTTACCATGCTACGAAAGTTGGTGGAAAGCCGCGAAGAATTATTTTGGGAGAAATGGCATGAATATTTTGCCTAAGATTACAGTAGTGCTGATAACAGAAGTTTCGTTTGAAGATGACCTTTTGCAAGTCTCCCTTACCGATGGCCGGGAAATCCGGGTGCCCCTGGAATGGTTCCCTATGTTGCGGGACGCATCTCCCGAAGAACGCCAAAACTGGCGACTTATTGGAAGGGGAATAGGGATCCATTGGCCTGATTTGGATGAAGATGTATCCTTGGAAGGGTTGTTGCATTAGGTTAACCTACGAAAAAGCCGGACAATATGGCATTACCTTTTCTGACCACTGGCTACTGGGAACTGACTACTAATCATGCAAGGTGAAATCATCGCCACCGGCGCCGAGTTGATCAGCGGGCGGGTGGCCGATTTTAATGCGCGCTATGCGGCCCGGCGGCTTTACGAAGCCGGGATCTCGGTGCAGCGAATCAGTATTATAGGGGATGAGCCCCCGCGGTTTCGGGAGCTGCTGCTCCGAGCACTGGGGCGCTCTCGCTTCATTATCATCACCGGGGGTCTGGGGGCCACCGATGACGACCTGACCGCGCCCGCGGCGGCCGAGGCCTTGGGCTTGCCGCTCCGCCACGACGAGGCGCTGCTGGCCCGCCTCCATCGCTATCTGGAGAAACGTCAGATCCCCTGGCTGGAGCGTTACGGCCGCCTGGCCTTGATTCCTCAAGGCGCAGTGGTGTTGGACCCCGGCGGCATGGCCTGCGGCTTTACCCTGCAGCACGCTGACGTCCAGCTCTTTTTTCTGCCCGGGGTGCCCACGGAGATGCGGGGCATGTTCGACGCCTATGTGCTCCCCAGGTTGCTGGAGTTGGCCGGGGACGTGGGTTGCCTGGCCCAGCGCACCTTGCGGCTGTTCGGCATCCCCGAGACCCAGTTGCAGGAAGTGATTTCGCGCCTCCCGGAGTTCCAGCAGGGAGTGGGCGTCGGTTATTACCCCAATTTTCCGGAGAACCACCTCACCCTGACCGTGCATGGCCGGGACCCTCAGGCCTTGAAAGAGACCCTGGACCGCCTCACCGCGGCCCTGGCCCGGGAGGTGAACGACGCCCTGCTGGGACCGGAGGAGGTGCCGCTGGAAGAGCTGGTGGGGCGGATGTTGCAGGAAAATCATCTGACCCTGGCCCTGGCCGAGTCCTGCACCGGTGGCCTCATCGGCCACCGGGTCACCAGTGTGGCCGGGTCCTCGGACTATTTCCTGGGCGGCGTGGTCTCTTACAGCAACGAGGCCAAGGCGGAGCTGCTGCACGTGGACCCGGAGGTCCTGGCCCAATTTGGGGCGGTGAGCCCCGAGACGGCCCGGGACATGGCCGTGGGGGCGCGGGCGGTCTTTGGGGCCGACCTGGGTCTGGCGGTGACCGGCATCGCCGGCCCCACCGGCGGCAGCCCCGCCAAGCCGGTGGGCACGGTCCACATTGCTCTGGCCGCGCCCGAGGAGGTGGAGGTCTGGCACTACCGCTTCCACGGCAACCGGGAAGCCGTCAAAATCCTGTCGGCCGAGACCGCCCTGGACCGGCTGCGAAGGAAGTTGAAAAAGTAGGGGCGAACCTGGTGTTCGCCCACCAACACAGGGCGAATACAAGATTCGCCCCTACGGACGCCAAAATGATCCGCGTCTTTCTGGCCATTGACCTGCCCGAAGATCTGCGCCCCGGCCTGGCCCTGGTGCAGGGGGAATTGAAAAAGAGCCAGGCCGACGTACGCTGGGTGCCGCCGGGGAATATTCATATCACCCTGAAATTTTTCGGGAACGTCACGGACGCCGAAGTGCCGGCCATCATCGCTGCGGCCCGGGAGGTGGCGGCGGCGCAGGCGCCCCTGACCCTCAAGGTCACCGGGGCCGGGGCCTTCCCCAACGTGCGCAGCCCCCGGGTGATCTGGCTGGGGCTGGGGGGGGATATGCTGCCCCTGAGCCAATTTTTTTACCGGCTGGAAAAGGCCCTGGCCCAACTGGACTACCCGCCGGAAGGCCGGGCCTTCAACCCGCACCTGACCTTGGGCCGGGTGCGTTCGCCGGAGGGCCGGGTACAACTGAGCCGGGCCATAGAAAAGCTGGTGGTGGATTGGCCACCGTTTACCGTGCGGGAGATTATATTGTTTCAAAGCGTGTTGTCGCCCAAGGGCTCGACGTATACGCTGTTGGAAGTGATATCATTAGGTTAATTACAACATTTATGTAATTGTTGCTTATTATAATATGCAATAGGTTATTTTAAGTAGGTGTTAATAGGATAATTGAAAATGCAGACCAATCCAAAGATAAAGTGCCTTCTTTTACTTTCTTCTCCTAAAGAGCGTTATCAGCTTAATGATGCTATAAAAGAGGTTTGTAATGACCTTGATATTAAATTAGGGACAATTGATGAGATAATTACACCAAAACCAACGAGGATAGCACCTGACCTTGTATATGAGATAGCTAAATATGATTTAGTTATAGTAGATTTGTCTTATAAAACATCTAAAGTATTCTATGAATTGGGCATTAGTCGAACCCTTGATAAGCCAACAATTGTATTAATACATGAAGAAGATAATATAAATATACCTGTTGATTTAAGGAGTGTTTATTTTATTCAATATAGATTATCTGAATCAGGAATTAAGAGTTTTAAAGATAGCTTGAATCATCTTTTACTCAATTTTATTAAAGAACCTAGAAGGTTTCGTAGTACCTTGCCTACGACAAGATTCCCATATTTTCCTTATGGTATCGATTTAGACAGACTAGAACCACGGGAATTTGAAAATCTTTGTTTTGAATTAATTTCACAAATGGGGTTTCGCAAAGTTTCTTGGAAAGAAGATATAAAAGAATTTGATATTATTGCTACTTTACCCAAAAAAGATCCTGATGGCTATGAATACCAGGAATTATGGTTGGTTTCCACTGGGCGTCACTTTTCATTAAAGATGCTAGATATAGCAATTAATGATCCAGAATATTTTTTCCACCGAATATTTAGGTTTTCTGAAGGGTTTGAGGAATTATTTTTAAAATTCAAAATTCGTCCCGATCTTCCAATAACTCTTTTATTAATTTTGCGAGAAGAAGGACCGCCTATAGAGGTTATTTCTTCAAGATTTGAAAGACAATTTAGAAAAAGACCATTCCCATTTTCTTTTCGCGTCAGATGGTGGGACCAATCCTATCTTACAAATTTGGTTAGGCAATATCCTCAAATTGCTTTTAAATATTTCTCCGAAGAAGGGAGAGCAAAATCTAAGTATAGAAAGAGCCCTGAAGAGCTTTATAATGAAAATGTTACGCTATCAGAAAATCTAATCGTGACTAAAAGCCAATTAGAGGAAGAGAAAAAGAAAAGATTTATTGCAGAGAGAGATGCTGCATGGAAAGATGTTGCTTTTAAAGCTGCTCATAAATTGGGGAATCCCATAGATGCTATTGACACATTTTTGCAGAGCTTAAAGAGAAGAATTCATAATAATCGAAAAGATGAAGCACTTCAGATTGCAAACGAAATGGATACTTGCGCTGAAGAAGCCAAAGCTGTAATTGCACAATTCAAATCGCTTACGAAATCTCAAGAGATTTCGCCTCGGCTTGTTGAAATATTTCCATTAATTCAGCATGCATGCAAAACTGCGGAAGAAAATGGTGTTAAAGTAACTATTGTTATAATGAAAAACTGCCCGCAGGTAATGCTTGATCCAGACAGAATGTCCGAATGTTTTAATGAACTAGTTGCAAATGCAATGCATTGGTTTGATAAGGATGAGAAAAAAATTTCCGTCATTGTGAGAAGAGTATTAAGAAAAGATTTACCCGAGGGCTTGGACAGTAATATTAAATACTTAAAAATTATCTTTAATGACAACGGCTGTGGCGTTCCATTAGAGAATAAAGATAAAATATTTGCACCCTTCGTTACGACATACACCCACGGGACCGGCTTGGGTCTTTCTCTGGTAAGGTGGATTATAGAAGGACATGGTGGGAGAATTTATGAAAATGGAAAACTTGGCGAAGGAGCCTCTTTTGAGATATATATTCCCATTCTAAAGAAAGAAGGAGTATAGTTATGGCAAATATATTAATTGTAGATGATAAAGATTATAATCTGAAAGCTTATAAGTTAGCATTAGACGATGCTGGTCTCGGCGCAAACATTATCACTGCAAAAGATGAAAATGAAGCTCAGAAGATATTAGCAGAGAAGATACCTATTGATGTTATAATAACAGACCTTTGTATGCTTGAAGAACAAGGGGGCATTGATGTTCTCCGTTATGCCAAAGAAAACGACCCTTTGATAATGGTAATTATTATTACGGCTTTTGAAAAAATTCTCGACCGATATAAAGCTTATGATTTGGGAGCTTTTGACTGCCTCACAAAAGGTGCAGCAGGTATTAAAACAGAACAAGAGATTGTTGTTAAAACGAAAGCGGCTTTGCGCTTTAGGGAATTAGCCCTTAGTCAAATAGAATACCAAAATAAGATGTCATTTTTAAAAAGATATTTTGATCCAAGGGTATTTGATATTATTGATCAAAATCCTGATTTATTAAATATTAAAAGTAAAACATTGACAATAGGTTTTTGGGATATAAGAGGATTTTCTAAACTCTGTGAGGTTCTTAAAGCTCATCCAAAGTTAATTGCTGGATTTTTAAAAGAATTTTTTAAAGGTGCTTCTGAAATAATTTTTAATAACAACGGTGTATTGGATAAATTTATAGGTGATGCAGTAATGGCGATTTGGGGAGCTTTGAATGGCAGTGCTGATGAAGGACGAGACGAAGCGGCTAATGCTATTAATGCAGCGGTGGAACTAAGGGGTCATTTTAACAGAGTAAAAGAAAATTGGATGGAGCAATGGAAACTATATACTCCTCATACCATTGAGATTGATCTGGGATGTGGTATACATACTGGTGAAACATTAATCGGTAATGTTGGAACTGATATAAGAGACCAATTTACTGTTCTTGGACCTCACGTTAATTTCGCACAACGGATAGAGAGTCGTGCAAATAAAGGGAAAATACTTATTTCTGCCAGCACTAAAGTGCGTATTGAAAGTAAATATGAAGTTAACCTTATCGAAACGATTGATGATGTAAAAAATATACCGGGAACTTTTGAAATTTATGAAGTAATTAAAAGAAAGGAGTAAATATGTCTAATAGCGACATTACTTTGGCGGACAAGACTAAGGCCCTGGACCAGGCGTTGAGCCACATCGAGAAGCAATACGGCAAGGGCTCCATCATGCGGCTGGGGGCTGACGAGAAGCTGGACGTGGCGGTGATCTCCAGCGGCTGCCTCTCCCTGGATATGGCCTTGGGGATCGGCGGCGTCCCCCGGGGCCGGGTCATCGAGATTTACGGCCCGGAATCCTCCGGCAAGACCACCCTGGCCCTGCACGTCATCGCCGAGGCCCAAAAGACGGGCGGCGTGGCGGCCTTCGTCGACGCCGAACACGCCCTGGACGTGGTCTACGCCCGCAAGCTGGGGGTCCGGACCGAGGACCTGCTCATCTCCCAGCCCGACTCCGGCGAGCAGGCCCTGGAGATCACCGAAATCCTGGTGCGCTCCAACGCCGTGGACGTGGTGGTGGTGGACTCGGTGGCCGCCCTGGTGCCCCGCTCCGAGATCGAAGGCGACATGGGCGACGCCCAGATGGGCTCCCAGGCCCGCCTTATGTCCCAGGCCCTGCGCAAGCTCACCGGCTCCATCAGCAAATCGCTGACCTCAGTGGTCTTCATCAACCAGATCCGGCAGAAGATCGGGGTGATGTTCGGCAACCCGGAAACCACCACCGGCGGCAACGCCCTGAAGTTCTACGCCTCCATGCGCCTGGATATTCGCCGGATCAGCGCCATCAAGCAGGGCGACGAGACCATCGGCTCCCACGTCCGGGTCAAGGTGGTGAAGAACAAGCTGGCCCCGCCCTTCCAGCAAGCCGAATTCGACATCATCTTCGGCCAGGGGATTTCCAGGGAAGGCGACCTGCTGGACCTGGCCGTGGACCAGGGCCTGGTCGCCAAAAGCGGCGCCTGGTTCAGTTATGGCTCGGAACGCATCGGCCAGGGCCGGGAGAACGCCAAGACCTATCTGAAGGAACACCCGGAAATCGCCGCCGAACTCGATAAACAGGTTCGGGCCCATTTTGGCATGGACACCAAGACCGAGCCCGCCGCACAGGAGCAGCCGACGTCATGACCAGCCGCGAAATCCGGGAGATGTTCCTAAGCTTCTTCGCCTCCAAAGGCCACACCCGCGTGGCCAGCTCATCGCTGGTGCCCGCCGGCGACCCCACCCTGCTGTTCACCAACGCCGGCATGGTGCAGTTCAAGAAGGTCTTCCTGGGCGAAGAGACCCGGCCCTACACCCGGGCCGCCAGCTCCCAGAAGTGCGTCCGGGCCGGGGGCAAGCACAACGACCTGGAAAACGTGGGCTTCACCGCCCGGCACCACACCTTCTTCGAGATGCTGGGGAACTTCTCCTTCGGCGATTACTTCAAGGAAGCGGCCATCGAGATGGCCTGGGAACTCCTGACCGGGCATTATAAGCTCCCCAAGGAACGCCTCTGGGCCACGGTCTACCACGAAGACGATGAAGCCGCCAGGCTTTGGGAGAAGATCGCCGGCCTTCCCCGGGCACGCATCGTCGGGCTGGGGGAGAAGGACAATTTTTGGGCCATGGGCGACACCGGGCCCTGCGGCCCCTGCTCCGAGATCCTCATCGATCAGGGCGAAGCGATGGCCTGCGGCCCGGATTGCGGCATCGGCAAATGCGACTGCGACCGCTATTTGGAGATCTGGAACAACGTCTTCATGCAGTATAACCGCACGACCGACGGCGTCCTGCACCCGCTGCCCAAGCCCAGCATCGACACCGGCATGGGCCTGGAGCGTCTCTGCGCGGTTATCCAGGGGGTAAAGAGCAACTTCGATTGCGACTTGTTGCGGCCGGTGATCGGCCGGGTCGAGGATCTGGCCGGACGGAGCTACGGCGGTAAAAATGAGCAGGAAAACGTGGCTTTTCGGGTGATTGCCGACCACTCCCGGGCCACCACCTTCCTGATCGCCGACGGGGTGCTGCCCTCCAACGAAGGCCGGGGCTACGTGCTGCGCCGCATCATGCGCCGCGCCATCCGCTTCGGACGCCTCCTGAACCTGCCCAGCCCCTTTATGGGCAAGGTGAGCGAACGGGTAGTGGAGCTGATGAGCGAGGTTTATCCCGAACTCGTCGAGGCCCGGCAATTCCTGGCCCAGGTGGTGACCGGCGAAGAAGAGCGCTTCGCCGACACCCTGGACCACGGCCTGAAGCTCTTGAGCGAGGAACTGGACTATCTCAAAACCCACAATCTCAAGATTCTGCCTGGAGAAGTGGCCTTCAAGCTCTACGATACTTACGGGTTCCCCCTGGATTTGGTGCAGGACACCCTGCGGGAGGAGAACCTGGTCCTGGACCTGGAAGGCTTCGAAGATAACATGCAGCGGCAGCGGGAGGCCTCCCGCCAGTCCTGGCGGGGCGGGGCCGCGGGCGAGGTGCCGCCGGTCTACCAGGAACTGGCCCAATGGCCGCCCACCCACTTCCTGGGCTACGAGGCCCTGGAGGGCGACAGCACCATCCTGGCCCTCATCACCCACAAGGGCCACCATGAGCAGGCGGAGCCCGGCGAAGAGGTGGAGGTGATCACGGCCGCCACCCCCTTTTATGGCGAATCCGGCGGCCAGGTGGGCGACACCGGCGCCATCAGCGGCGCTGGCTGGCGCATCCGGGTGACCGACACCCAGCGCCTGCCCAATGATCTCTTTATCCACCAGGCGGTGGTGGAGGCAGGGACGGTCAAAGTCAACGACGAGGCCCACCTGGCGGTGGACCCGGCCCGGCGTCGGCGCATCGCCCGGCACCACACCGCCACCCATATCCTCCAGGCGGTGCTGCGGCGCCATTTGGGCGACCACGTCAAGCAGTCGGGGTCGTTGGTGGAGCCGGAGCGCCTGCGTTTCGATTTCACCCATTTTCAGGCCATCGCGCCCGAGGAAGTGGAGCGGATCGAGTTGGATATAAATGCTGAGGTGGCCGAGAACCTGCCGGTAATCACCGACCGGATGAATATGGCCCAGGCCCTGGAACGGGGCGCCACCGCCCTGTTCGAGGAGAAATACGGCGAAGAGGTGCGGGTGGTGGCCATTCCGGGCTTGAGCAAGGAGCTCTGCGGCGGCACCCACGTGGAACGCACCGGCGATTTGGGGTTTTGCAAGATTACTTCCGAGGCCTCAGTGGCCGCGGGAATTCGGCGTATCGAGGCGGTCTGCGGCCCCGAGGCCGTCGCCCTGACCCAGGAGTTGGGCCGGGAACTGGACCAGGCCGCGGCCCTGATCAAGGGGAGCCGCACCGACCTGATTCCCCGCCTGGATAAGGTATTGCGCCGCCAGAAGGACCTGGAAAAAGAGCTGGAGGCCTTGCAGGGGCGGCTGGCTGCGGCCCAGGCCGGGGATCTGCTGGACCAGGCGCGCCAGGTGGAAGGCGTCAATGTCCTGGCCCTGAAGGTGGAGGTCGCCGACCCCAAGGCGCTGCGGGACTTCGCAGTGAAGCTCCAGCAACGGCTGAAGAGCGGCATCGTGGTGCTGGGCGCGGCCGCCGGGGAGAAAGCCATGCTCATCGCCCTGGTCTCCAAGGACCTGACCAAAAAATTCCCGGCCGGCGAGATCATCAAGGCCATCGCGCCGGCGGTGGGCGGCAGCGGCGGCGGCCGGCCCGACATGGCCCAGGCCGGCGGCCCGGACCTGGCGGGCATCCCCCAGGCGTTGGAACAGGCCTATGAGGTGGTGGCTAAGAAGGCGAAGGGGTAGGTATAGGGCAAACCAATGAATATGACCGAATTACTGCGCCTTAAAAAGGCAGATGTACGGAGAATCGCCCGGCAGCATGGCGCCATAAACCTGCGCGTCTTTGGCTCGGTGGCCAGGGGTGAAGCAACCGAAGGCAGCGACCTGGACCTGCTGGTGGAGATGGAACCCGGGCGTAGTCTGCTCGATCTCGTGGCTATCAAGCAAGACCTGGAAGATTTGCTGGGCTGCAAGGTGGACGTGGTCACCGAAGCCGCGGTCAGTCCTTACCTGCGCGAACGCGTCCTCAATGAGGCCGTCCTATTGTGAAAAGCGATTCGGTCTATTTACGGCATATTCTGGATGCCATTAATAAGATTGAGTCCTATACTGCAGTCGGCCGCGAGGCCTTCTTCTCTGATTCCCACTGGCAGGATGCCGTAATTCGCCAACTGGAAATCATGGGCGAGGCCACTAAAAGATTGTCTCAGGATTTACGTGCCAGATACCCGAAGGTCCCTTGGAAGCGCATCGCTGGACTCAGGGATGTCTTAATACATGATTATTTCGGGGTTGATCTAGACATGGTTTGGCAAATCGCTCAAACTTATTTGCCAAAACTTAAGCCGGAGGTTGAAGGCATACTTTTGGCGGCAGAGCATTCCGGATGAAATGGTGCGATCTTTCTTGTGAATACGCCTCCTTCCCCAAGGTCCAGGCCGTGGATGGGGCCGGGTCGTGTCGCACCTTTGCGGCGCTTTATTGCGCCACGTTAAAAAGACTGGTACACAAGCACGGACCGTGCGCCTGCGAAGGGAATACCGCTTTAAATAACGAACGGAGCCGTCTTTCCGGCCGCGAACCCTCAGAATAACTCAACCTACTGGTCGGGGGCATTTAATGAAAATCGCGGCATTGGCGTCGGGGTCGGCAGGAAACTGCTTTTACATAGAGGATGATCAGACGGAGACCGCGGTATTGATTGATGCGGGGATCAGCACCCGACAGATTTCCCTCCGGCTGGCCATGCTGGGCTTGACTACGGATAAGATTAAGGGCATCTTCATTACCCATGAGCATGCCGATCATATCAGGGGAGCGGATGTCTTTGCCAGGAAATTTCAGGTGCCGATTTTTGCCACTAAGAAGACCATTAATAGTTGTTCATTATGTTCGGATAAATCTTTAATCAAGGCCATCAATAATACGGACGTTATTAAGGTCGGCGGAAGTGAGGTTCAAGCCTTCTCCAAGACCCACAAGGCGGCGGATCCTATTTCGTACACTATTCTGGCCAACAAGAAGGTCTCGGTGATTACTGACGTCGGCCATGCCTGCCGGAATATTATCGAGCAGATCGCCGCGGCCGATTTCTTATTCCTCGAGTCCAACCATGATCTCGAGATGCTGAGAAATGGGCCCTATCCCGCCTTTCTAAAAAAATGGATTGCCGGCGACCACGGGCATCTATCGAATGCGGCTGCCGGAGACTGCGTCCTGGAGCATGCCCCCCAGAAATTGACTAATATAGTGCTGTCACATTTAAGCAGCACCAATAATACTCCCGACTTGGCGTTATCCACCTTCAGGTCCATTATCCAGAAAAGAAGCGGCTTCTCCCCCAAGGTTCACGTGTCAACGCAACATAGTCCCACTAAGTTGTTTGTTATCTGAAAATCTGATCAGCATTAGGAGGTCCCTCAAGCTTGCACGAATACGCTTTGATGGAAAACGTCATCGCCGTGATTATGGCGGAGCTGAAAAAGTCCGGGGAGGCGCCGGAGGGCCATACCCTGGAAGTGACCCTGAAGGTGGGGGCCCTGGAGATGCACTCCGAAGCCGCCAGCCGCCAGGCCTTCGAGGTTCTGACCAAGGGCACGCCCTTGGAGGGCGCCCGACTCAACCTGATCGTGCTGCCGGTCAACCTGAGTTGCATCGAGTGCGGCTTTCAGGGGCCGCTGCCCATGGGCGCGGCGGACCCCCACGACGCCCTGCCCTTGGCGGAGTGCCCGCAGTGCGGCGCCTTAACCCCGGTCCAGGGTGGCCGGGGAGTGGAGTCCATCGAGCTGAAATGGGATTAGAGCGGTGGGCAGTGAGCAGTTAAAAGAACCGCCGAGGGCGGTGGTGCTACATTTTTCCACCGGCCAGAGGCCTGTGCCACTGGCCCGCCCCACCTGCCTGGTTAGTCTCGCACTTCCTTAATTGCCGCCATAATCTTTTCGCAGGCGACGGGCACGGCCCGCTTTCAGCGGTCAGCTATCAGGTTTCGGATATGATAACCGATCGAAATCCCCCTAAATCCCCCTTTTTCAAAGGGGGACTTTAATGCCCCAGTTTATTTCCCCGAACCCTTGCTGGCCGCGGCCATCTGCACCATCAGGATATTGCTTTTTATCAAGTCCTCCAGATTCTCCTGGCCGAAGTTGTCCGTGCTCTGGCGAAAGGCGGCGCAGACGCCGTCGACGTTGCACACCCGGTTCAGGGTGATCTTAAAGCCCGCGGCCTTGGGCAGGGCCCGCTGTAACTGGGCCAGGGCCTGGTCGAATTTCCCCTGCTTGTAGGAGATGGCGGCCAGATTATTCAGGGCGATGGGGTGGTCGGGCTGTTTCTGCAAGATTTCTTCATAGATCTTCTGGGCCTGGTCGTATTTGCCCTGCTCCAGGAGATCATAACCGGCGTTGATTTTACCGGCCAGGCCGGCGTCGGTCTGGGCCAGGGCCGCCCCGGCCGCCAGCAGGAGCAGCCCCAGAGTGAAAATTACTACCTTGATGGCCGTCTGGTGCATCGGTTTTTCCCCCCAATAGGGATGCCTGTAACGCACGGCGATGCCGCGGGCCGCCCTAGATTACGGCTCCGCAGAAAAACGCCGGCTGAAGCCTGCGGCTACCCATGATCATCCCGTTTAACTGCAAACCAAGGTGGCTACTGCACGATGATGATGCCGGCCAGGACGCCTTTGGGCATGTCTTCGGGTTTGGCGCTGCTGCCGATGGGATAGATGTCCCAGCCCTGGCGGGCGACGAGCTGGTAGACGTCGATGCCCACCGCCTCCATGGAGGGCCGGGAGCGCAGCGCTACCCGGCAGCGTTTGCCTTCCATGGCCTGACAGGACTCCAGTTCGCCGCAGAAGGTGTGGCGGCAGGAGCCGGCCCCGAAGCCAAAGGCCAGGTAGTGGCCGTCGTAGAAGGCCAGGGACTCCACCTCGCTGACCAGTTGGAAGACCTGCTGGTAGGCGGCCACCCGCTCCTTGATGGTGGCCCGGTCCCGGACGATGACCCCCGGGTCCACGTCCAGGGTGAAGAGCACGGCCCAGTGGTATTTTTTGAGGATGTCCCGGAGTTCGGCGGGTTTCAGGGTGTTGGGGGGGCAGTGGGCCCCGACGCCGTAGCCGAAGCAGCGGGGGATCTGGCATTTCAGGGTGACCCGCTCATCCACCGGGATGTCTTCGGCCTTGAGAACCGCGGCCCGGGTGGCCCCCAGGTCCAGGGCCTTCTGGACGTAGCGCTCCAGGTCCTGCGCCAGGCGTTCGGCGTGCATGTCCACCGTGATTTTTTCGACTGTCCTGCTCATAAATGCTCCATAATTAATGAATGATGGTTCTAGAAAAAAGAATCCATGGAAGATTTCTCGTAGCCTTCATCGCTGGACAATTCCGGTAAATGGGCGGCAGCAAAAGCAAGTTTATCACATTGCTCATTCTCCGGATGGCCGTCATGACCCCTTATCCACCTGAAACTAACCGTATGTTTTTGGCAAAGATGCAAGATTTCTTGCCAAAGGTCCTGATTTGCAGCCTTTTCCTGTCTATTTCGATACCAATTGTTCGCCTGCCAGCGGTGGGCCCAACCCTTCTCCATAGCTTCTACCAAATATTTCGAATCACTATATAACTGAACTTGACATGGGTCCTTCAAGGCAGCCAGTCCTTGAATTGCTGCCATGAGTTCCATCCGATTATTGGTGGTAAGTCGATAGCCTCCCGAAAGTTCCTTACGGTTTTTCGCATAGACTTAAGATAATCCCATAGCCGCCGGGGCCGGGATTTCCCAAGCAAGCTCCATCTGTATAAATTGATACGTTTTTCATGCTAACTTGAGGGCCCAGGCTGGAAAGCCCGTGCTCCCTTAAGTGGGCCGCGCTCACCTACATCTTATCCAGCTCTTGAAAGACCTCTTTGGCGGCAAAGAGGCCGTTCAGCGCCGCGGGGAAGCCGGCATAAACCGCCATCTGCATGATGGTCTCCACCACTTCCTGGCGGGAACAGCCCACGTTGAGCGCCGCCTGGATATGGACTTTCAATTGCGGGGCGGCATTCCCCAAGGCCGTGAGCGCCGCCACCGTGGCAATCTCCCTGGACTTCAAGTCCAGGCCGGGGCGGCTGTAGATATCTCCAAAGGGAAATTCGATGAGATAGCGGGCCAAATCGGGGGCGATATCTTTCAGGCTGTCGATCACCCGCTCGCCGGCTTCGCCATCGATTTCTTTAAGTTTCTGCCAACCGCGATCATAGCGCTCGGTGCTCATGCAGCTTTCCTTTGCCATATTTCACCGGCCGGAGGCCTGTGCCACTGAAAACAGGGCGGTTCGAGAACCGCCCCTACAAGGGACCGTGCCGCTCCTTAAGCCGTCTCCAGCCCTTTTCCGGTCAAGACCTGGAGGGCCTGGACGTAGCGGGCCCGGGTGTTTTTAATGACCTCCAAAGGCAGCGGCGGCGGCGGGGGCTGCTTGTTCCAGCCCAGGGATTCCAGGTAGTCCCGGAGATACTGCTTGTCGTAACTCTTCTGGGGACCGCCGGGGGAGTAGTTTTCTTTCGGCCAGAAGCGGGAGGAGTCCGGGGTCAGGACCTCGTCGATGAGGAGCAGCTCGCCCGCGGCCTGGCCGAACTCGAACTTGGTGTCGGCGATGATGATGCCCCGGGGCTCGGCCCAGGCCAGGGCCCGGCGGTAGAGGGTGAGGCTGATTTCTCTGACCTGCGCGGCCAGGTCGGCGCCGAGGGTGGCGGTCATCCGGTCGAAGGAGATGTTTTCGTCGTGCACCCCCAACTCGGCCTTGGTGGACGGCGTGAAGACGGGCTCCGGCAACTGCTGGGACTCCACCAGGCCCGGGGGCAGTTTCAGGCCGCCGATGGCCCCGGTCTGTTTATACTCCGCCCAGCCGGAACCGGACAAATAACCGCGCACGATGCATTCCACCGGCAGGGGCCGGCATTTGCGCACCAGCATGGTGCGGCCGGCGAGCATCTCTTGATAAGGGTGCAGGGCGGGGGGGAAATCCGCCACCGAGAGGGAGACCACGTGGTTGGGCACGACGTCGGCCAGGTGCCGGAACCAAAAGGCGGAGAGGGTGGTGAGGATGCGGCCTTTGTCCGGGATGGGTTCGTTCATGACCACATCAAAGGCGGACATGCGGTCCGAAGCCACCAGCAGGAGGTGGTCGCCCAGGTCGTAGATGTCCCGCACCTTGCCCTGGTGGCGGGGAAACCCGGGGAGATTGGTGGTCAGCACCGGCCCGCTCATCGGCTCGCCCTCCGGGCGGTGGCATCAGCCGCGGGTTTGGCCGGTTTAGTCGGTTTAGTTGGCTTAGTCGGCTTGGGTTTGGCAGTCATTTTGACAATCCTGGGGGTGATTTTTTCCTGGGATTTGAGGCGCCGGGCCAGGTCCTCGGCGGCTTTGATCCCGGTAACGGGTCCTAACTGGACCACATATTGGGTCTTGCCGCCGGCGGCCCGGGAGGCGAGGGTGGCCTTAAAATTGTCTTTCTTGAGCTTTTGCAGCAGGGCCTGGGCCGGTTTCTGGTCGGCATAGCTGCCGGCCACCAGCAGATAGCGCTCTTCTTTCGGCTTGGCGCCTTCCGGCGGGGTGGCTGAAGCCGGTGGGCCGGGGGCCAGGGTGGCGGCCGGGCCGGG
>JBIOJX010000005.1:0-35401 GCA_044451265.1 Desulfobaccales bacterium | reverse complement strand
ATAGAGCACCTTGTTGGTCAGGTCTTTGATGGCGACCCACATGGTGTAATCGTTGTCATTGAAGGTGTTGTCCGCGGGCCGGATGGACCCCAGGGGGATATCCACGCCATTCAGGATATGCGCCGCCAGGTTGACCCCTGCCGCGGCATCTTTCACCGGCTGGGCAAAGCGCTGCATGAACCAGGCGCGCACCAAACGGGAGGGCGCGGTCCAATCCCCCGGCAGTCCCTGCCCGCCGCTTCCCTGGCTGGGCGGGGCCAACACGGCATCGCCCTGTTTCACCGGCTGCACTTCCGCGGCCCGGATATTGAGGTGGTTAGTGATATTGATCAGTTGCCAATCAAAAGTCGGAGAGTTGGTGAGCACGCCCAGAACCTGGTGATCGTAAAGGCGCAAACCTTCTTTGACATATTCGATGACAATGCCGTGGCCCGCGGCGTCGTATACGGAGAAATGGAGCGGGAACACCTGCCCCTGGGCTTCCGGCATGGGCTTGCCCCAGACATAGATTTTTTGCACCGCCTCCCTGACCTGGGCGACGGTTTCGAAATTAGAGAGCACCCAGTTCGCGAAGTCCAGCAGGGATACGGCCTGGGCCGGGTGCTTGGCAGCTTCCTCATCCTGATACTTGGTATAGCCCGGGAGATAGAGGCCGCCCAAGGACAACCCGGCCTCATTCATGCCGTCCACGCCGCTACCAAAAACCTCCATGGCCAGGAAGCCATATTTGGCGGTCCATTTAACCCCTGGTTTGCCGCCGGGGGCGTCGCTCACGCACTGCTGGCCCCGGGGATGGAGGACGGCTTGATATCCGGGGTTCCAACCGAATTCCAGCGACCGCCCGATAATGATGGCGCCGTCCTGGGCCTTGAGAATGAATTCGGTGCAAGCCGCCGCCGGCTGGACCTGGGCCAGGATGACGGCCAGCGCCAGTAGAAACATTAGGACCCTGGGTAATTTCAGCTGCATCTTACTCTCCGTTGATCAACCCCCAGCTTTGGGGAGGGTAAAGTAGAAGATGGCGCCCGCATCGGGTTTCCCTGCCGCCCAGACGCGGCCGCCGTGCCTTTGCACGATGTGTTTGACAATGGCCAGGCCGACCCCGGTCCCTTCGTATTCGCCCCTCCCATGCAGGCGCTGGAATACCCCGAATAGCTTGTCGGCATAATGTTCATCGAATCCGATCCCGTTGTCCTTGATGTAGAAGATATCTTCCCTGCCCTGGGTATGACAACCTACTTCGATGGCGGCGTTATTTTTGGCCCGGGTATATTTGATGGCATTGCCCAGCAAATTCATCATTATCTGGTTGATCAGGGCGGGGTCCCCCCAGACCGGGGGCAGGTCTTTTACGGTTAACCGGATCTCCCTTGGCGGTTCCTGTTCCCGCAAGCGTTTGAATATCTGCCGGGCCAGGGCGGTCAGGTCGACCTGAGACTTTCTTAACTGGTGGCGCCCTACCTGGGAAAGGGCCAGCAGGTCATCGATAAGCTTGGTCATGATCTGGGTATTGTTGACGATGACATCGAGCAGCCGGCGCCCCTCTTCATCCAGCCGGGCGGCGTGCTCGCCCAACAACATCCGGGAGAACCCTTGGATGGCTCGGATAGGGGCCTTGAGGTCGTGGGACACGGAATAAGAGAAGGATTCCATCTCCCGGTTGGCGAAGGTCAATTTCCGGTTGGCGGCTTCCGCCTCTGCGGTGCGTTTTTGCAGCTCCTCCGCCAGGGTCGAGAGTTCTTCATTCTGCAGTTGCAATTCTTCACCCTGAGCTGCCAGTTCGGCGCTCAAGTCCTGTAACTCTCTTTGCGCCTTGCGCAATTCCGAGTTCGTGTCCACCGCCGCTTCATAGGTGGAAACCAGGAGATTCATAATCTTTAAGCGGTCGGCGTTGACCTGATATTTTTTTCCATGGAAGACGACTTCCACAGGTTCTGGCGTTTCTTCATGTTTCCGGAGATCCTGGTTGGCTAACAGGAGTCGGATCCGTTCGATCAGCGGCTCTGCTTTGAAAGGCTTCATGATAAAACCATCGGCGCCGCATTCCAGGGACTTCATAATATCCGCCGGGTCGGACAGCACGGTCAGGAAGATGATCGGTAAATCCTTCGTGCCTTGGTCGGAGCGGATACAGTGGCAGAGTTCGTAGCCGTCCATTTCGGGCATGACGATGTCACTGATGACCAGACTCGGTTTGGTCCTGGCCATCAGGTCCAGGGCCTCACGCCCGTTTTTGGCGGTGACCACCTGATATCCCTGCTGCTCCAGGAAATACCTCAGGTTCTCCGCCTGGGTGGGGCTATCTTCGGCGATGAGAATCACCCTTAAATTATTTGGGATATCCATATGACCTCTGCCCACTGGAAGGTAAGCATATTATTGCTGTTTTATCGCACCTCGTCTGGTTTCCACCAAGGCGTTGAGGAGTTCCGCAATCTTCTCCGGGGCCAGGATATAGACGGCGGCTCCCAACTTGATGGCTTCCCCCGGCATGCCGTGCACCACCGAACTCTCTTTGTCCTGGGCGATGGTAATGGCGCCTTTTTCTTTCATCACGGCCATTTCGGCGGCGCCGTCGGCTCCCATGCCGGTGAGCAGGATGCCCACGGCGCTGGGGCCATAGGATGCCGTCACCGACCGGAAGAGGGAGGAAATAGCGGGGCGCATGCCATTAACTGGCGCCTGGTTGCTCAGTTCGATCCGGCCGAACCGGTCTACTCCCATATGCAGGCCGTCAGGGGCAAGATACGCCTGCCCGGGCAGAATCTGCTCCCCGTCTCGGGCGACCCGGACCGGAAAGCGGGCAGATTGTTGCAGCCACTCGGCCAGCCCGGTGACGAAGCCCGGGGACATATGTTGCACCATGAGCACCGGCACGGGGAAACCGGCGCCCAGGCCCTCCAGGATCGTTTTCAAGACCAAAGGGCCACCGGTCGAAGCCCCCAGGGCCAAGACCTCGATCTTTTTCGGGCTCGGCTTGACTTCGATCCTGGGCGCCGGTTTGGGCGGGGATTTGGGCCAACGCCTGACGACCTTGATCTCGGACATCAATTTTATGGTGCGGATCAATTCGTCGGCCCGCCCCCGAAATTCCGGGTGCCCGATTCCCAGTGGCGGGGGTAAGAAAGTCAAGGCCCCAGCCTCGACCGCCTGAAAGGTCTTGGCCAGATCCTGCGGATCATAACTGGCGCTGACAATGATAATGGGCGCCGGACAGGTCTCCATGATCCGGCGGGTCGCCTCGTAGCCGTTGATTCCCGGCATGTTGACATCCATGGTGATCAGATCGGGCCGCAAGCGCGCCGCGGCCCGGATGGCTTCCTCCCCGGTGGCGACGGCGCCGATTACCTGGATGCCGGGTTCGCTGGAGAGAATATAGCTGAGCAAGTCCCGCACCACGGGGGAGTCTTCCACCACCAGCACCTTGATGGGTCCGCTGCGGCTCATATAAATCTCTTGACGGTCTCCAGGAGGTTGCTTTGATCGAAGCTGCTCTTGATTATGTAGGCGTTGGCCCCCACTTCGATGCCGCGTTCCCGGTCTTCCCGGGATTCCAGGGCAGTGACCAGCACCACCGGGGTTTCTCCCAGTTCCCGGTCCCGGCGAATCTTCTCGGTCAGGTCGAAGCCGTTCATCCTGGGCATATCCACGTCGGAGACCACCAGATCAAAGCCGCCGCCCTGGAGCTTGCCGAAGGCGTCCAGGCCATCGACGGCGGTCTCCACCCGATAGCCCGCGGCTTCCAGGATATTCTTGAGCAGGGTCCGGGCCGTAATGGAGTCTTCCGCCACCAGGACGGCGCCCGGCGCCCTTTCCTCCAGTCCTGCCGCAGCCGGCTTTCTGCCAGTCAAACTCACCTTCACCGCCGACTTCAGCAAATCGGCCACATTGAGGATCGGCGCCAGCTCACCGGTTTCCAAGATGGTGACTCCGGAAAGGTTCCGGACCCGGGAGAGCAGCCCGCCCAAGGGTTTCTCCAAAACTTCCTGCTCATAGAGCACTTCGTCCACCCCAAAGGCCAGGCGCTTTTCCGCCGAACTGAGGACCAACACCGGCACCGGGTCGCCAGCCTCAACGCCCCGGGCCTCCGGCGTCAGCTCCAATACCTCTCCCAGCCGGGCCAGGGATAGAGCCCGACCGTCCAGCTCGATGGTTGCGCGGTTTTCCACCGTCCGAATTTCGTCCCGGCTCACCCGCCGCACCTGTTCCACGTTCCGGGTGGGAATGACGAAAAGCCGGCGGCCCAGGCGCACCAGGGTGCCCCGAAAGGTGGCCATGGTTATGGGCAACACCAGGCGAAAGGTGGTTCCGGCCCCCGGTTCGGTTTCCACCGCGTAGGCGCCCCCCAGTTTTTCCGCCTTTTCCCGCAAGATGGCCAGGCCCAGGCCGCGGCCGGAGATGTCGGTGATAATGGGGCTGGTGGACAATCCCGCGGCAAAAATGTGGGTCCAGAGCTCGGATTCTTCCAGCTTCTCGGCTGCTTCGGAGGTCACGAGGCCCAGTTCGACCGCGGCCTGCCTCACCTTGGCGGCGTCGACGCCGGCGCCGTCATCCGCCACGCTGACCTCCACTTTACCGCCTTCCTGGGGGACGATGGCTATAGTTATCCGTCCCCGGGCCGGCTTACCGCGGCGTCGCCGTTCCTCAGGACTTTCGATGCCATGGTCGATGCAGTTCCGCACCAGGTGCACCAGGGGGTCCTTGATTTCCTCCAAAACCCGCCGGTCAATCTCAATCTCGCCTCCCCGGATGATCAACTCCGCTTCCTTGCCGCTGGACCGGGCCAGGTCCCGAACCAGCCTCGGAAAGATTTCCAGGGCCGGCTGAAATGGCAGCATCAGAACCTTTTTCAGGTCCTCCGTCAGGGCCTCCACCAGACGGCTCATCAGCCGGTAGCCCTGCTCCGCGGAGCTGGCCAGTTGGGCGGCCCGGCCTTCCAGAGATTTATGGTAGGCCTCGCCCCAATGGAGAAACTCGAAGACCCGCTGGTCTTGCAGGGAGGCGCCTGGAGCCGTTTCGGGGCCGCGGTCTGCGTCTGTTCCCGGATGCCGGTACAGGGCCCGAACCACGGGCTGGAGCTTGTTCCACTCTGCCCTCCAGGCCAACAGGGTAGAACTGAGCTGATGTGCTTCGGCGAGGATATGACCGGCGGCCAACCTGGCTGACAGGAACTCCTCCGATTGCTGCAAAAGCTCTTGTAATTTTGCCACGGAGACGCGCACGTATTCCGGTGCGGCGGCGTCTTTCTCAAGCGGCGGCGGGAGGGAGCCCGGCTCGGACGCGGCGCTGGCCATTTCTTGCTTCACCGGAGGCCGCTCCGGGGAAAGAGCCGGCAGGGCCCGGGCCGTGCCCTCGAGGCCCTGGATGATCTCCCGAATGCGAGGGTTTTCGGCAGATTCGGGTCCGGCCGCCACCAGCCGCTCCACCAGGTCCAGGGCCTGGTGCAGCAGATCGAACTCTTCCGGAGGCGAGGCCGTATCCTGCCGTTTCCAGCGGGCAAAGACGCTTTCCAGGGACTGGCAAACGGCCTCGACCTGGCGCAGGTTCACGGCCCGTGCCGCCCCTTTGAGGCTGTGGGCTTCCCGGAAAACGGTTTGGCTGATGGCCGCCTTTTGCTCAGGAGAGGGCCCCTTCTCCAGTTGCAGCAACCCGGAGGCCATGGCCTTCAGGTGCTCCTCGGCTTCCACCTTGAAGGTGGCCAACAGCCTTTTCAAGAATTCTTCGTCCTTGGCGCCCATTTTTTCAGTTTTCAGTTTTCAGTTACAAAGCCAGCCTTGATCAAGCAGGCTGCGCCCTCAATGAGGGCGCAGCCTGCCGTGCCCCTACCATAAAATGGCAATCATATTGGGATGACGGGTCGAGATAATTCCCTCAATCAAACGACTATAAACTAAAACAAACTTGAAACTCAAAACTCGAAACTGCCTTTAAACCTTGTAGCTTTCGGCCAGTTGCTTGAGCCTGGCGCCCACCTCGTGCAAATCGTGTGCGGCGCTCTCGGTCTGTTGGGCCGCGCTGAGGTTTTGGCTGCTGGCCTGTTTGATGTTCTCCATGGCCGTGACTATCTGGTCCATGCCCACCAGTTGCTGCTGGGTGGACGCCAAAATCTGGATGGCGGCCTGGGCGGATTCGGTGATGCTATCGGCCAGGGTGCGGATCGATTCGCCCGCCACCGCGGACTGCTTGACCCCGGCCTCCACCGATTTGGTGCCCTGCTCCGTGGCCAGCACCGCGGCGTTCATCGCCTTCTGGATGTCGCTCAAAATCCCCTTGATCCGGCCGGTGGCCTGCTTCGATTGTTCCGCCAGATTCCTGATTTCCTGGGCCACCACCCCAAAGCCCTTGCCCTGCTCCCCGGCCCGGGCGGCCTCAATGGCGGCATTGACCGCCAACAGGTTCGACTGCTCGGCCAGATCGTTCACCGCGTCGTTGATCTCGCCGATAACCTGGCTGTGTTCGCTCAACCGCAAGACGCTGTCGGCGATGGAGTCGATCTGGCTGCGGATCTGGTTCATGCCGTCGATGAGATCGGCCATGGATTTTTTGCCGCTTTGGGCGATCTGGTCGGTCCTTTGGGCGGTCTCGGAGACATAGCCGGCCTTTTGGGCGGATAATTGGGCCGCCTGGTTGGCTTCGGTGACGGTGGCCGTGGTCTCGTTGACCGCGGCGGCAGACTCAGAGGCGCTGGAAGAGATTTCGGCGGTGGCGGCCACGATCTCACCGGCCGCCGAGGCCAGGACCTCCACCCCGCCCCTAACCTCTTTGGCCAGTTCTCTGATATTGGTCACCATGGCGGCGAAGGCCTTGCCCAGCACGTCTTCCTCGGACCGGGGCTTGACTGTGACGGAGAAATCGCGGGAGGCCAAACTGTCGGCCACCCCGGCCATCTCCTTGAGGTATGCGATCATTCGGGTGAAGGCCTGCCCCAGGATGCCGACCTCATCCGCCCGGTCCTCCATAGCCACCGTCACCGCCAGGTTCCCCGAGGAAATCTTGGCCGCCACCTGGGCGATGTCCTGCAGCGGCCGGGCAATGAGGCGGGATAGGTACATGACCAGTAAACCGCTGATCACCACCGCCACCACCGCGGCGACCAGGAAGATGAGAATAGCTTTGGAGGCGGCGTCCTCAGACTCCTTGGTTTCCCGCGCCGCCGTGGTCTTGGCCATATCGGCCATTTTTAAGGCCATGGCCCGCAGCTTCACGTATCTTTCGTCTTGAATACCCATGGCCAATTTTTTGGCTTCGTCATTTTTCCCCTGATAGGCTAATTGCATAACCTCTTGATCCCGAGTCTGGCGGAAGGCCATCAAAAGATTTTTAAATTCATTCAAAGTCCTGCTGAAATCAGGGTCCTTGCCTCCAGCCTGGGACACTGCTTCCAGGATTTGATCGTTTGTTTTAGCACTCTCTTTGACATCATTCTCTATCGACCTTTGTTCTGTTTTATCGTTAGAAAAAACCATTTTCAGCATGGCTAATTTTTGATAGTTTAAATTGGCTCTGAATTCGATGAGATTAGCCACTACTTCAACTTCTTGCTTGATTACCGATTTATAGTCATCCTGGATCGTTTTAATCCCTCCATAGGCCACGATGACCACCAAAGCCAGGAACAGGACGATCAAACCAAAGCCGCACAGGAGTTTGTTCCGCGTAGAGAGATTTACGAACCAGTTCATCGCCTTTTCCCCTTTTCTCATTTGGTGGGCGGTTCCACTTCTTCGTGGACGATTAATTTCGGATCGGCCAGAATCTTTTCGGCCTCCAGGATAATCAAG
The DNA here is from genome assembly GCA_044451265.1 of Desulfobaccales bacterium. Lineage (GTDB taxonomy): Bacteria > Desulfobacterota > Desulfobaccia > Desulfobaccales > 0-14-0-80-60-11 > JAPLJC01. The sequence continues at coordinate 27,620 of JBIOJX010000005.1, read as the reverse complement.
GCATCCCGGGTGACGCCCTTCAGGTAGTCGGGACTGATGCCCTCCAGGGTGGGCAGGGGGGCCTGGACCTCCGACAGGGAGACGGTCCGCACCCCGGTGACGGCATCCGCCAGGAGGCCCACCTCCAGGCGGCCCCGGCGCAGGATGATGACCTTATTGAGATCACTCAGGCCCTTGTCCGGCAGGTTGAAGAATCTCTTCAGATCGATGACCGCCAGAATCTGCCCTCGGACACTGATGATCCCCAGGATAAACGGCGGGGTGCAGGGCAGCGGGGTAAATTCCTTTAACGGATAGACCTCCCGCACGAAGGAGGTTTCCAGGGCATACCGTTCATAGGCCAGGGAAAACTCCAGCACCTCCAGATAATTCTCGGGCGCCGCCCTGGTTTCCCCGTCCTGGGCCAGCGCCCGGCCCCTGGCCTGGAGAATCCGCTGCTTCTCTGCAGCCCCGGTTAGCTTATTTAACGGCTGCTTGGCTTTCACCCAGTTTCCTCATGGAGATGGTGGAGAGCACGATTTCTTTCAGCCGGCCGGCGGTGATCCCTTCCGATTCCGGCAGCGGCTCGTCCGGCGGTTGGGCCTCCAACAGCGCCAAGACGATCTCAAAATGCCTCCTGGCCCCCCGGGCGTCATCCTTCCTGAGGGCCAGGTTGCCCAGGGCGAAATGAGCCATGACGAAGTCCTGATCCAGATAAATGGCCCTCTGTAAAGACCGGGCCGCTTCAGCCTGAGCCTCCTGCTCCTGCAAAATTGCGGCCCTGAGGTAATGCCAGGCCGGATTAAGCCGGTCCGCGGCCAGTGCTTGTTCGCACCAGGACAGGGCGGTGGCGAGGTCGCCCAAATCGGCGCAGTTCCGGGCCAGCAGGACCATTTCCTTGACCCGGTCCGCCAGCGGCCGCTCTCCGATCGCAGCCGTTTCCTGGGCCCCCGGACCAGGGACGGCCCTGGGCTCCAGGACCGGCGCCTTCGCCGGCTCGGGGGTGGCCGACCAATCCGGCTGCTTGACGGCTGGCGCGGCGAGCCTTACGGCCGGCTGCAGGGTCGGGCAGGCCACCCCAGACTCACTTTTCTTGGCGCCGGAATTCTTATGATAGACGGTAGCTCCGGGAAAATTCACGGCCACCAGAGGCGAGTGGCGGACCTGGGAGGTCTCGGTCAGGCTGACTATGAGCCAACCGCCCTGCACCAGGCAACGATGGAGGTTTTTCAGGACCTTCCGGGCTTGCCCGGCGGAGAAATACATCAGGACATTGCGGCAGAGAATGAGGTCCATGGCGTTGGTCTGGGTCGCCAGGGAAGGATAAACATCCTCCGCCAGGTTAAGGTAAGCATAGCTTACCATTTCCTTAAGGTGCGGCAGAATTTCAAATTGGCGGTCCCGTCGGGTGAAATATTGCTCGATGATCTGGGGCGGGGTGTCCCGGAACGACCATTTGCCGTAGAGGCCCCGCCTGGCCTTTTGCAAGGCCAGAGAACTGATGTCCGTGGCTAGGATATGAATCTGCCAGTCTTGGAGATCGGGGATCAGCCGACTAAGCAGGATGGCGAGGGTATAGGCCTCTTCGCCGGAGGCGCAGCCGGCGCTCCAGAGGCGGAGCCGTCGTTGTCCCTGTTGCCGGCGGTCGCGGATCAGTTCCGGCAGCAGGTGGTTTTCCAGGGCCGCCAGGCTCTTTTTCTCCCGGAAAAAATAGGTCTCCCCCACCGTGAGGTGGCTGGCGATGATCCCCAGGCGTTCTCTGGAAAGGGGGGCCAACATGAGTTGCCGCATACACTGTGCGGCGCTGTCGCAGTCCAGATCCCGGGCCGCGGCCTTCATCCCCCGGGCCAGGTCCGGCCACCTCTTGGGAGGATAGCCCAGGCCGATTTTGGCGGCCAAAAAGTCGCTGAACCGGGCCAGCAATTCATCTGGGATCTTGTCGGTCATGGTGCGAGCTACAACCCCTGCATGGCCTCGTCCAGGGACTTCTCTTCGTCCAGGGATAGGAAGCGCTCCAGGTCGTGGATGAAGATCAAGCCGTCTTTGAGTCTTATGACGCCCAGCAAATATTCCAGACCGGGAACAATCTTTTCGGCCGCAGTAATTTCCGCCTCCGGGCACTCAATAACTCCAGCCACGTCATCCGCGATGAAAGCGATTTCCCGCCGGGAAGTCCTGGCGACGATGAGATGATCATAGAGCCCCACTTCCTTCTGAGGCAGGCGGAATCTTTGGCGGATATCCACCACCGGAATGATCCGGCCGGCGAAATTAATGAGGCCCAGGACGATTTCCGGGGCCTTGGGGAGCGGGGCCACCTCGACCACGTGGACGATCCGCTCCACCGCCGCCAGACTGACGGCATAATTTTGGCCTTCCAGGGCGAACCCGACCAATTGCTGTAACTGGCTCAAAATGTGGCCTTCCCAGACCCCCGTTAGCTGAATCAGGCTCCAGTGCTCATAAAATCCTATCCATCCTATCTTCTATATCCTTCTCTTTCAAAATTCAATACTTTTAACCACTCCGATAATATCGGGAATAGCGATTAACCTGCCGAACCGCGCATTTATCACTTGCTTTGAGAAATGATAGCCATGAACTGCATATCGAAACGGGGCCTCTGGGCGCTCACCTGGTGGCCTGGTCAGGGAAGCGTTAGGCTGGATGCAGCGTGGATGCATCGGACAGTTTTTTAGAGAATGATCAAATTGTCTGAAATGCTGCTGATCGTAAGGCTGGGGTAAAAGACTTGGCCAGATCTCGTTTTGCCGCGGCTGTGGTGCCATGAGGCAGGATGAAGGTATCGACCCGGCAGCGATCCCAAGGAACCCCGTAGGTCTCGCCGACGAGCACACCTACCTTGCGTGCCATGGCGTATATATGAGCCTGGCGTATCCCTTTCCAAGGGAAATTTTGCAGCTTTATTCCGAAAAGATGCCCAGGATCAAAATGAAGGATTGCATTAAATGGTTAACTTATTGAAATTATTGGCGCGCCTGGCAGGATTCGAACCTGCGACCCACGGATTAGAAGCTCTTGCCCTATGCCCTTGGTTGTCCCTGGTATATCCCCCAATTCCTCAAAATTACAATAAGTTATCGTTCACCCTAAAAACTGAGCAAGCAGGGCAAAAGCAGGGTTATCCAGGGTTATTTCCGGCAAGTTGTTGACCAAATGTTGACCCAAATTGGATTGCCCATTTAAAATTACCTCAAATTTGTCCTTAAAAAGTTGTTGACAAGGATAGTTGATTGCGTATAATCAACCACATGCTAGTCACTAATCAGGATTTGCAAAGGATGTTTAATTTTTCCCCGGGCCAGATAAGGCGCTGGGCTGTTTTAATCTTAGGGAAAGATCCTGCCTCTCCGCAATCCGGAGGAGTTAGCCGAAAATATGATAGAGATGATGCTTTCTTAATTGTTTTATTGGGAATGTTAATCTCCGAATATAATATTGGACAAAAGGAAGCACTGGAACACATTGCCATTATAGGCCATAAATTAAAAATGGTAGGCTTACTACCATCACGTTATAAAGATACCATTGCTGAATTATGTGATCTATATGATGCAAATTGGTGGATGCCTATCTATTTGACTATCTTCCCTGGTAAAAATTATAGACTCGAAATAAAACTTAAGTATCAAAAAAGTGTTGAAGATGGCATTATAAAGCGCAATGAAGAAATTTTAAGAAAAGAATTTACAAGTGATGAAAAGGAATTTTATAAATCTCCTTTTGGACCAGAGTATACATTACATCTCAGTATGCTCATGACTTGGTTTAATAGTGATATCAGGTCTTCAGGTTAATTTTTTTTTAATCAAGTTGATTGTGCGTAATCAACTATGGAGAACTCATGAACCTCAAACTAAAAATTAAAATTATGGAGCATTACCCAAGCCAGATAGCTTTTGCCTTTGACCTGGGGATTGATGGATCTGAACTTTCAAAAATTGTGCGGGGATGGCGATCCCCCAAGCCAGAATTGAAAGAAATCATTGCACAAAAACTGAAATGCAAGCCGGATGAAATTTTCCCAATCAATTGATCTTCAGCCGAAAGGAATGGGATTCTCAAAATGGGTGAGGCGAACCTCCAAACTATCTTGGCCGAAATCCAGCAGCTCCGGAAGGAATTGAAAATCACCCGGGAAGAGCTGCGGATCACTGCCAAGACTTTCTTAACCATCCGGGAGACCGCCCTTCTCATTGGCTGGAAAGAAAAGAGCCTGCGAAATAGGTTGAGTGAAAAGAACTTCCCTCTCAAGCCATTACGCAACGGCCGGCGGGTCCTCTTTAAGAAGGAAGATGTCGAAAGTTACATGAGCACTTTGGAACTTGCGTCATAATCTATGGTGATTTGGTGATCCTGTGGCTCAGTTGAAACTCGATTCTAATCCCGCCCGCCCATTCCTTTTAGCCTTATACGCTCCTTTCTTCTCCCAAAAACAAGAAGTTGCCTATCTCGAAGTCAGGGGGAAGCAAGAGGGCGAAAGTATGTCCTTTCGCAGGTTCTACCGAAACCCTGAAGCCTTGATTAAGGATATGGCCCGATGGAAACCGGGCCTAAATTACTGGATCGGCGTGGCCCTGAGACGGGATACCAAAGGCGGTAAAAAAGAAAATCTCCTGGCCCTCACTGCGGCTTTTGCGGACGTCGACGTAGGGGAGGCTGGGCACAAAGGGGCTACCACCTATAAAGATAAGCCCACGGCTCGGACCGCCATTGAAGCCTTCCCGTTGCGGCCGTCAATTCTGATTGATTCTGGAGGCGGTTTCCAATGCTACTGGATTTATCGGGAGCCAGTGCGCCTATCGGAAACCGAGATGGTCAAGGTGGAGGGGGTAAACCGGGGTCTGGCCCAGACACTGGGGGGCGATGTGGTGGCCACAGACGCCTCTCGGATTCTGAGGCTGCCGGGAACCTTCAATGTGAAGTTGGCCGGCAAACCCCGGCCGGTGAAGGTCCTCTGGTGCGAACCTGAAAGGGTATATGACCTGGACGCCTTTGCACTATATGAGATCCAGGCCCCAGGGCAAAATCAGGGGCGCCGGCCGGGTCCCGGAGGGAGCGTAAAGCCGGCGCCAGGCGGCGAGCATGAGGCTTATGCTCAAAAGGCCCTGGCCAATGAGTTAGCGAAACTGGCCCGGACGCCGGAAGGAAGCCATAACCGAAATAACCAGCTCAATAAGTCGGCCAAGGCGCTGGGCGAGCTGGTGGGCGCCGGGATATTAGATCGGGGAAGCGTTGAGGCCGGCCTGACGGGTGCGGCCCTGTCCATCGGGCTACCAGAAAAGGAAGCCCGGGACACGATCCAGAGCGGCCTCGAGGCCGGTCTAAAAGAGCCCCGGAAGTTGCCCGAAAAGAGTCTAAGGGTTGTTAACCAAAGGGGGCAGGGGGCAAAGGCTGGCGCTGGAGCGCCTCCGGAGGGTGTCGGTCCGGGTCCCGGTCCGGGTCCGGAGGCAGAAGATGGCGAAGCGAAAAGGGTGTGGTTGGTAGGTTTTTGCTACTCTGAAGAGCAGGGGCGCTTATACAGAGAAACCCTTGGCCGGGATGGTTCGCCGCAAACTCAGCAGCTCACGAACTTCACGGCCCGGATCACCGATGATATCAGCCGGGATGACGGTCTGCAGGTGCGCCGGGAATTTCGCCTAAGCGGCCGACTGGATAATGGGCGCCTATTACCTCCGATCCAGATGCTGGCTAAAGATTATGATCCTCCCCAGAAATGGCTTAAGCCATCCTGGGGGGCGGCACCTTCTGTGGCGCCTGGTCAATCCAGCGGGCCTCATGTTTGTAATGGTATATTGGCTTTCAGTCAGGCCGCAGGGATTGCGCGACGGAAGATTTATACCCATTCCGGTTGGCGCAAAATTAATGGAGTCGATCGCTACCTGCATGGCGGGGGCGGCATAGGGGCGGGCGAGTCGATAGAAGTTGACCTGGGGGAGAATCTGAGCCTTTACCAGCTCCCTGCCCCAGGGGGTGCGGCGGCGGCTGAGGCGAGTTTAAGATTTTTAGATATTGCGCCTTGGGAAGTCACCGCCCCTCTTCTCGCCTGTGCCTACTTGGCGCCTTTTGCGGACCTACTGAAAATAGACTTTTCCCTGTGGGTCTACGGTCAGACCGGAACCATGAAAAGCACCCTGGCTGCCTTGACCCTCTGTCATTTCGGCATTTTTGATCGGCGGACTCTCCCGGGCTCCTGGTTCTCCACGGTCAACAGCCTCGAAAAGCTCTGCTTTACCCTGAAAGACACCTTGGTGGTCATCGATGATTTTATGCCCGCCTCCAGTCAGAAAGAAAGTCATGCCATGGCAGAGCGGGCCGCACGTTTGATTTACCAGGCGGGCAACCGCTCCAGCCGCGGTCGACTGGCTCCGGACCTGAGTGCCCGGGCAAACCATTATCCCAGGTGTCTGATTATCTCTACCGGCGAAATGCTCTTGCCTGGCCAGCGGCAAAGCGCCACGGCCCGCTATCTTGGAATAGAGCTGGATCCGAAAAAAACACCGATTGACCAGGATCGGCTGACAGCATCCCAGAAGGAAGCGCACCTTTATTCCCAGGCCATGGCGGACTACCTGGAGGGCCTGGCTCCTCAACTTGACGCCGCCCTGGCCGATATCCAGGGCCTCTGGGAAGCATACCGGGGGGCTTTTCGGCGAACGGCTCACTTGCGGATACCTGAGATCCAAGCATGGTTAGCCGTAGGGTTTGAAATGTTTCTCCGGTTTCAAACCCGCCTTGGGGTTGTTTCCCCAGAGCAGGCGTATGAACTGCTTAAGGGCGCTTGGAAGGTCTTTGAGGCCCTGGGGGAGAAGCATTCTCGAATCGTCGAGGGCGAGAAACCCACACTGAAGTTCCTATCCATCCTCGCCGAGCTTTTTCTCACGTCCAGGGTTTATGCCGAATCAAAGAATTCGAGCGGGGTGCCTCCACCCGACAAGAGGTCCCTTGGCTGGGAGGGATCTGAGCCTGCCAAGAACGCCTTCCTTGTCGGCTGGGCTGATGAGGATATGCTCTATCTCTTGCCGGAGACGGCCCTCCGAGTCGTGAGCGAAGCGATCCGGGCTCAAGGTGACTTCCTCTCCCTTGGGCGGAATGAGTTATGGGCGGCCCTGGCCCGTGAGGGCATCACGGCGCCGGGGGCGGGTGGACGGACCACCCGGTCAGTAAGAATTCAGGGGGGCGTGAAGCGGGTTATTTGCCTGCCTCTATCGAATCTGATTCATGCGGATGAGAATCCTGAGGACGAAACTGCGGTGAAATCAGAGATAACCAATCGGGAGCTATTCTAATGGGGTTCGTAACCGCTTTGTACCCGCATGTAACCACCGCCCGGTTACAAGGAAAGCCAGGCCAGCACTGGGGAAGAGGGGCGTGTAGCCGATGTATCCATTTTTTATCTTATAAGACTATTTATTTATTTAAGAGGGAAGGCTTAAAGAAGTCTGGAAACATATAGGGCGGTAATTATCCAGGATGAAATGGATACAACGGCTACAGAGCATTTTAGAGCGTCAACCATGCGGGTTTTCTTGTAACCACATGGCGGTTACATGGCGGGTACAGAGCGGTTACGAACCCGGTCCGGGAAGGAACCGGGCGGGAGGTCCGGGCATGGCCACCAGCCTTGCATATGCGGGGTCGGAGTCAGAACATGCGCCACCCTCTGTCAATTCACAGGGTCCTTCCCGGCCCAAAACGCATCGAGGGTCCGACGGCTCATTCTTTCGATACACATGGAATAAAAATCGGATGTCGTAGTCTTTTACGAAGTTCCCGACGTTTTTCGTAAGTTTTGGATGACGTAGCACAAAATATCAAATTGAGGCTGGAAAATGTCGCATATCGTTAGAAGTTTGCGGGAAGTGGCCGAGCACTTTGGGCGATGCCTCAGAACCGTTCAGCGATGGAGCCGGGCCGGTATGCCGCAATGCTCCGCCGGTTATGATCTCGGTCAAGTCAGGCAATGGCTGAAGGCCAAGGCCTACAGCGGGGCCGGCTTCCGGAAATTGGAGGAACAGGCCCTGGCTGATAATCTTTTTGAGCTCGCAGTGCAGGAGCTGCGCCAGGGGCTTCAGCATCTTTGCCTGGCGTTTATCAAGGCCCGGGGCGAGAGCCGTCAGCAGTTAATTGACCGGGCGGTGCGGCAGATCCTGAAGGGCTGCGTGGTCCAGGTGAGTCTTTTGGAGGAAGAGGTGGGGGATACTGCCCAGATCGGGGAGCGGAAAATCGACCGGAGCTAAAGACCATGCCTGAAATCTGGAAGATCACCATTGCGGTTTTTTCGGCGACCCTGCTCGGCGGGGTTGGGGGTTGGATGATTTGCCGGGTTTGCTATCTGGACTATGCGGCTTGTAAGCATTGCGGCCATAAGGCACCGGCGTCCGATTTTAAGGGGAAATGCCCCAAATGCGGGAAGCCAGGCGATCTGATCTATGTCGGCCTTCCATCGGAAACGGGCAATTTCGGCGCTGGGCTCCAGGCTGCCCAGCGCTTAAGGACCCGGGGCGGCGATAAGGCCCCCCATTAAGATTTAAAATGGTTTGAATCAACCGGCGTTTTTAGGGGAAAGTTACTCTTATGAATCAGCCCAAGGGTTATCTTCTGCGACTTCCACTGGCCCAAAGGTGGCTCTCATGACTCAAAATTTGGATGGTGCTCTTGAATCAGTACCACTTGAGCGCCTTAGCGGCGATGAGCTGCTCTCGTTAGACCAGGTTGCCAAAATACTCGGGGTTTGTAAGAAGACCGCCCGTGCAAGGTGGTCAGAAGGCCATTTTGTGTTTGTTAAGACCGGAGGAAGTGTGCGGGTTTGGAAATCCAGTGTTTATGCCTATTTAAGGCGCAGAACAGCCCTGGACGGCTATGAGCACGGAATTTTAGAGACCACCATGAAAGATTTTTTGGAAAAATAGGGAAAATCGAGGAAAGGCGTTTTTGCCAGAGAAGAAAATTAGCGGCAAAATAGGGGGCAAGATGGATAACCGAGAACCCGAAAGCGAAGGAATGGCCCTCCTGGAGTCCCTGGAGGGGCAACGGCACCAACTCCTGGCCTCAATCTTGGAACTGCAGGATGAGGGGTTCGGTCCAAAAGATACGGAGAATTTCCGGCTGAAGTTGGTGGTTATCAACCAAGAAATAGCCCAATTAAAGGGCCAAGGAGGGATGAAACCCATGGGATTTGAAAGTCAAAAAAAAATGGCCGCAATCGAAAAAAGTTTAGAAAAAGCGGTGGCTTCTGCCGAGTTTCAGGCCGCGCTCCGGACCAGGGAAGAGGCGGCAATCAAGCTGCAAAACCTGGAGGCCCGGAAGACACAATACGAAACCCGGCTCACCGAACTGCCGGCCGAGGAGAAAGTTCTGAGAGGCAAAATCACCGAGGTCTTGCAGGAGGGCGGTGACCCTACCGAGATTAACCGCCAACTTCGGATACTGGCTCAGGAGCAAGAGGATCTGGCGGGCTGGGTTGTGCAACTCAAAACCGCTATTTTGTACGGAAAATCTGACCTCAACGATGCCGAAGGAATGCTATGGGTCGCACTGGGTGACCTGGGCCGTCCAATCAGAGATGCCCTGTCCCATGAGTTGAGCGACTACCTGGCTCAGGCCTCCGAGGTCGTCGATTCCTGGCGGGCGGCGATCCACCAATTTTCTCTCAAATATCAGCCCGACCGCGGTCCAGGCGATGCTACGGCGAAACTCCGTATCGATGAAGGCAGGTGCTCCCTGACTATTTATCTTTAAAAAACGAGGGGATGGGCTATGAACCCTGAAATTCTGCAAAAATGGGAAGCGGCGGCCAAGGAGCTCTGGAAGGAATTACCCGAGCTGCGCACCAAATATCACCATGACCTGCCGACCTATCTCAGGGTGACCCGGGCTCGGTTGGAAGCCCAACAGGAATGGCGGGATAACCCTTCCCTCCAGCGGGATTTCGGGGAGTTCAGTCGGTTTTTATTTTACAAGGAAGGCGTAGCTAAAGGGTTGATAATCGACGTTAAAGGAGGAAGACAGCGTGGTTAAGAAGCTATTTATATTGATGAGTCCAGCCTCTCAGGAGATTTTCGGTGCCTGTTATGATCAGGAGACGGCCGAAAAAGAAGCCCCCAAGCATGGTCCTGGGGTGCAAATTCTGGCCTGTGAGCTTGGGGAGGACGGCAAGTGGCAGATCCAAGGAAGCCCACGTCAGGTGGAGCGCACCCAGATCCTGGCAGAGGAGCGCACCCGGGTCCTGGCCATCCTGAAGGCTCAGGGGATTGGCGGGTTGGTCTATCGGGCGGCCGCTGAGGGCATGAGCCCGGAGCAATTCCGCAGCCGCATGAACGGCCTCAGTGACCACGAGCTTTGGGGACCGGGGTTCCGGCCCATTAAGCTTTTCAACCTGGCGGCCCAGGGATGGAGTGATCCGGCAATTCGGGCCGATTTTGGAACCCTGGAGCGTTTCCAAATCTATAAGAAATATAAAGACTTGGGATGCGTTAGGACAATCGGCTAACAGGCCGGGAGATAAAGGCATGCAGCTCAAGGGTCAAAGCGCAATTTGCAACTTTCTGGGCCGGCCCTGGTCGCGGGTAGAGGAGTTGATCTTAACCGAGCAGTTCCCGGCCCAGCGCATCGAGGGCGTCTGGCAGGCGGATATCGAGGAGATTACCGCCTGGCGGCTCAGCCATCCGGAGGCGCTGCTCTCTAAAACTCAGCCCTGCCCCTCATATCCGGATTATCCGCCGGATTATGATTGGGGTTCCACCAAGGATGTGTTCCAGATGCCTAACCCCGGCGGTTTCGGCTCCCCAGGGCGTCGACAAGGCCATTAAAGGAGGGAACCATGAGCCCGAACCAAGCAAATAATCTGGAATCCTCTCCGGAAGTGCCGGCCCGGCTGTCGCCCTGCCGGACCTGGTTGATCGTCGAGGCGTGCCCCTTTTGCGGACGGCGGCATGCTCACGGGGCCGGCCGGGATGGTAAGGCTTATGGCCATCGTGGGGCTCACTGTCTGCGGGCGGCAGGCCAGCCGCGGCGCTACTATGAGCTGGTAAAGGCTGCGGCCGAGCCCGGAATCGCCCGAAGCAGCCGGCACAGAAGGAATAGATCATGAGTGATAATCTTCTTGGGGGCCTGGTAGCGCGGCTGGCAGCCGATCTTACCGATCTTAAAAAGGGACTGCTGGACGGCCGCAATGATTTGGCCGCCATGCGGGCCTTTACCGATCAGACCAGTAAGGCCATCAAGGATTCCCTAAAATTTGCCGGGATCTCCCTGGGGCTTTATGAGCTCATCTCCCAGGCCAAGGAATTCGGCAAGTCCATCCTGGAAGAAGGCGGCAAGGTGGAGGTCCTCAAGGCCTCGGCCGAGGCCCTGGCCCATTATTACAATATGTCGGCCAGTTCCATCGAAGTTTACCTGCAAAAACTCCGGGAAAAAAATATTGAAGAGCCCCGAGCCCTGGAGGCCATTAATGGCTTCATGAAGGCCGGCGTTTCTATTGACAAGCTGCCGGATCTGGCGGATGCGGCCAAGGTGCTGGGGGCCTCCATGGGCCTGCCCATGCAGGAAGCCTTTAGCTCTATCGTCCAGGGCATTGTTAAGGGCACTCCGAAGCAACTGGCCGAAATGGTTCCGGGTATCCGGGAGGTCCTGCAGGGTATGAGTTCGGAGACCAAGCAGGTCCTCGATTCCACCATCATTTCCGGGGCGGAAAAATCCCAGATCCTCACCGATGTGGTCTTGGCCGCCTATGCCAAAATGAAGGGCGCCGGCGATGATCTGCAGAGCTCTTATTTCAGCCAATTGGCGGAATATAAGGCCAAGGTCGCCGACGTCAAGGCGGCTCTCTTTGAGATGGTCAAGCCCATCGGCATGGCCATTACCAAGGAGGCGATCAAGACCTGGGATGATTTCTATACCGCCATTGGGAAAAATAAGCAGGCACTCCGGGATATCGGCGAAACTGCGGCAATCTATATAGGCAAGATCGCTAGCGGGGTCCGCACCGTCACTGAATTCGCCGCCCGGCATAAGGATCTGGTCCTGGCCCTTCTGGAGATCAAAGGCATTCTCACCCTGATTAAGTGGACCGGCATCGAGGCGGGCATTACCGCCATCAGCCAGGTCCTGGTCAAATTGGGGCTCCTGCGCGCCGCCCTGGCCGGTCCCTGGGCTTTGATGATCACTGTCGGGATGGTGGGCTTAGACCACGCCATCAACTCCATCAATAAAGAACTGAAGGATAAACAATATACTGCCTTTGGGGGCGAAGGCCCGGACATGGGCGGAAGCGATCTTCCCCTGGCCGAGAAGGTTGCCCGGAATAGGCGCAAAAGGGATGAGAATCGAGGGACGCCCGGATCAGAGGGCGAAGGCTCCGAGGAAGCCGCCAAGGGCGCTACAACCGACGTCGATGAATGGTTAGCGGCCAAGGCCAAGAAACAGGCCGATAAGGCAGCCAAGGATCGTAAAAATGAGGCCAATGCTCTTTTGCCCGCGGGCAAGGGCGGCAGCGGCAAGGAAGAGCCCGAAGAGGATCTGTGGGGGGCCTATTATAAGATGATGGAGCAAAAGCGGCAGGCCGAGCTCCAGGAGGCCCAAAATTCCGTGAGCCTGCTGAAATCCACCAATGAGGAGAAAAAGGCCGAGCTTGAGAAGCAGCTGCAGGAAGGTCTGATTGATGGCACGCAATACTATGCCAAGCTGCAGGATCTATCGCAGGGCGAGACCACGGCCGAGCTTAAACTCATAGACCAAAAGAAGGCAGCCCAGGCGGCGGCCTATAAGGATGCCCTGGGAGAATTGGGGCGCCAGGATATGAGTCCGGAAATGCGGACCTATCGGGAATATGAGGAGGCCCAGAAGAACCGCATGGCCATGGCTAATCTGGACGCCGAGGCCAACAAGACCAAACTGCAGTCCGAGATCCAGGTCACCAATGAATTAAAGCGGCAGGTGGAGCTCAAAAAGCAGTATCAGGACAAAACGGCCGAGCTCAACCTGGAAACGGCCCAGCTCATGGGGGCGATTTCGTCCCAGGAGGCCACGCTGCAAAAGCTCAACCTGGACTGGCAGAAGGCCAAGGCAGAGGCCATCAAGGCGGGGGCCTCCCCCGAATATCTTGCCGCCCTGGATAAGAATCTGAAGGCCAAGCAGGCGGATGCCCAATATGGGGGTTATTCCGGCGCCATCACCAGCGGCCTCAGTTCCATGATTACCAGTATGTTTGACGGTTCCGGCAAGGATTTAGGGCAGCAGATGAAACAGGGCTTTAACAATATGTTCAAGTCCCTGTTTACCGAGGCCCTGAAGCCTGGCCTGGAGCAGCTGAAGCAGCTCTTAACCCAAGGCTTTAAGGACCTTTTCAAGGACGCTGGCGCCGGGGTTGCTTCTGCGGTCATGGGCGCCATTGCCCTGGTGGGCATGCTGCTGACCAGCGGCGGGAGCAAATCCTCTTTCACGTCCTCCGGCGTAACTTCGGCGGTGACCGCGCACGAGGCCATGCGGGGCATCATCGCCGGCGATACCTCCATCCCCATCGCCCAGATCGGCACCAGTCTGCAGGATGCTTTAGTGCCTGCTGAAGGTCTGTTGAGTCAAATCGAGATCAATACCCGGAACATGAAGGTCGGGGGCAGTGGCGGCGGGACCACGGTCCAGCTTAGCCTGATCAGTTACGATATTTTCAAGGAGTGGGTCAACAAGTATCTGTCCGATCAACTAATGCAAGGAGCGCCAGCTTAACATGGACGAACCGAAAACCGTCGGGCTCATCGAAAGCCTGCAAAATCCCTTGGTAATCTCTTTCCTCCTGCAGCTTCATTTTCTTTGCGGAGAATTGGAGGGTTTTAACATCATCGGCAAGGTGCTGCCCGCCTCCCGGCCCACTTTGGTAGAGGCCCGGCAGGCGATAGTCTCCAAGATCAAGGCCGTTTTCGAGGCCTTTGACGTGAAGGCCCGGCAGGACTTGAATCAAGAGCCGGGAGAAGTGGTGGCCTGGCGGGTGCTGGCCCTGGAAACATTCAAAAGTCTCCGGGAGGAATTGGCCCAAGCGCAGTCCGACCCTGAACTGCTGGCGGGACTATTGGCCCCGGATCATCCGGACAACCGCTATTGGAACTAATCACTGTGGGGCGGCAGCTTTGCGCCAGGGTCCGCCCAGGGGGGTCCTCCATCCTCCGTTTGCAGCCCTGGCCTTTATTTTCATGGCAAACCTCCCTATAATTGCGCATTCTGCTGCAAAACCGGGAGTCGCTTAAAGACTGCCTGATCTGCCTATCCAGCCCCGCCATGCGGCAGTGGCCGCAGCTGTGCCGACGAGCCACTGAGAGCCCCCAGGCGGAGCGATAGGGGTTGTCCCCGGCCTTATTTATTCTCCCGGGGACCCGCCTGAAAATCTCCGGCCTGGTGCCTCCTTGGTTGCTTTCTATGGCCCGGGAATGACCAGCCTTTCTTCCTTTTTCGTGCTACCCACCAATTTTTTTGTAACTTGTTAAAAAATAACTTGCCTTTTAATCAATTATCATTAAATATGTGGCTATAAGTGGCGATTATCACGGGGGATAAATGGAAGAGAAAGAGGTTTTGAATACGGAAGAGGCGGCCAAGCTGCTGGGATGTTCTGCATATACGATTCGGGAACATGCCAAAAAGGGGCTCATCCCCGGCCGCAAGCTGGGAAAGGAGTGGCGTTTCTATAAGCCCGATTTACTGGCCTGGTTAAGGGGCAAAGAGGGGAAAGAAGAATAAGCTTCAAAAACGGGCCGGGTGGTGGGTATCAGGCCGGCAGCTCCGGGAGGTGAGTGATGGAACCGAGTAATTTTGCTTTTAAGATGGAAAAAGCCGAGAGAGGCAAGAGACTGTTGGCCGACTTTCTCCGGACCCCGGCCCACCTGGAGGGGCTGCGCCGCTTCTCTGAAATCTGGTGGCCTTTCCGACATCGGATAAACGGGGCGGCACTGCTGGATTTAATCTCCCAAGGACAGTTTCCGGAATGGTTCTGGAAACCTCAGTCTCATAGAATTCGCCTGGCCTTAAAGAAAATGGAGAAGGAAGTGGGTGTGGTAAAAGGGAGGCCACCCAGCTATGAACCGAAGGCAGGAGTGGCGGCGCTACTCCTGCAAGCCCGACAGGGAAAGCGCCGGCTGGCCGAATTTTTCCAACCCCCGGCTCACCTGGAGGTGGTGCGTAATTTCGCCAAACTTTGGCAGCCTTATCGCGAAATGTTGGACGGTGAATTGCTCATGAATATGATTCAAAAGAGATTTTTTCCGGAATGGCATTGGGAAGCCGCCAAGGAAGAGGCCGCTGGGGAAAAAAGCTTTGCAGCTTAGGCTTCATTAAACCAATAACCCTTGCGCCTAACAGTTTATATTTCCTCTGCTTTTAAGCGCATGGACCACATTTTATGAATCAGATAGCATTCAAGGATAAGTTTATTGGATTCATAGATATCCTTGGCTTCAAGAAAATGGTGGAAGCCTCAGAAGCAAAGACAGGTATGCCCTTACTCGAATTATTAGAAATGGTAAAGAAATTAGGCGCGCCTGAAGATAGAAAACGTTTTGAAAAGCACGGGCCAGCTATCTGCCCTCAAAGTGCCTATATCCAACGTGATCTCGACTTCCAAGTAACACAGTTTTCAGATTCTGCAATAATATCAAGCGAAATATCTCCTTCGGGAGTGATTAATTTGGTGGGTCATTGCTGGGGCGCAGTAATTGAGCTTTTAGCTAAAGGGATTATGTGCCGGGGATACATCACAAGAGGGCCAATTTATCATATCGATACCCAGGCCATAGGATCAGGCTACCAAAATGCATACCTCAAAGAGAGTGGAGTGACTGCATTTAGACGCAACGCGGAAGAGAGAGGAACGCCATTTGTTGAGGTGGATCAGATAGTTTGTGATTATGTTCGGGACCATGGAGATCCTTGCGTGAAAATGATGTTCTCCCGTCAGGTAAAGGATGATGGAATGGTTACGGCCTTGTTTCCTTTTAGCAGATTGTCCCATTCTTTTATAATTGCGGGTCCAGGATACAACAAATTCAATCCAGATGAAGAAAGGCGTTGCAATAACAATATGCGCATAATGATTCAAAACGTCAAAGATCGAATAATTAAATTCATCGATCAATCAAATCGTAGCGCCGTAACTAAGGCAGAGCATTACATTGCAGCTTTGGACGCTCAACTTGAAGTTTGCGATAGGACAGATGAGATAATTGCAATACTTAATTCTCCAATGCCTCTTTAGATCCTTTGAACAAATTAGAGGAAAAGGAAAACCATGGCAATCCTAGCTGAATGCCCACTCTGTCACAAGAAACAGGCGGTCAAGAACCGCCTCTGCGCCTGTGGCGAGGACCTGGTGAAGGCCAAGAGGCAGAAGAAGGTGCGTTATTGGGTTAACTATCGATTGCCCAATGGCCAGCAGCGCCGGGAGTATGTGGGTAATGATCCGGATGACCAGGCTGGCCGCCCTCTTGGCATTGAAGCGGCTCGGGCCGCAGAGGGCAAGCGCAAGGCCCAAAAGAAAGAAAACCCCGGCATCCTGGAAAAGGTGCCGGCGGAGAAGATGACCATTGCGGAGCTCTCTGAATGGTATCTCGACTTGAACCCGGTGAAGAAACTGGCCTCTTACGATCGGATAAAAGGTGCCCTGGCCAATTTCAACCGGGAGTTCGGCGGGCGCATCGTCAGTAGATTGAAGCCTTTGGACCTGGAGAACTACCAGGAGAGACGGGAGCAAGCCGGCCGGGCTCCTGCCACCATTGATATGGAGATCTCCCTGGTTAAAACCATGATGATCAAAGCCTTTGATAATGACTTAGTGGACGGCCGCACCGTCAAGGCTTTCAGGACGATCAAGCGGAAGCTCAAGAAGGCCGGTAATGCCCGGCGGCGCACCCTGGCCATAAAGGATTATCTGAAGCTGGTAGAAGTGGGGGCGCCTCATCTGAAGGGGATCATCACCGTAGCATTCAACACCGGCATGAGGACCGGGGAACTCCGAGGCCTGAAATGGTCACATATCGACCGGGAGAAAGGGGTTATCCGGTTGCCGGCGGAGCTCACCAAGGAGAGCAAGGCCAAGGTCATTCCCATGAACCACCACGTTAAGCAGATCCTGGCCAGCGTGCCGCAAGCCCTGCACCATGACTTTGTGTTCACTTACCAGGGAAATCCGATCAGCACCCCTGGGGGCCTCAAAAACTCATTCATCACGGCCTGTGCTAAAGCCGGCATACCCCACGGCCAGGAGCACCCGGAAGGGCTTATCTTTCACGATCTCCGGCGCACGGTAAAAACCAATATGGTCAACGCGGGTGTTGACCAAGTGCACCGGGACGTGATCTTAGGCCATACCCTCCACGGCATGGATGTGCACTATATGTCCCCCTCCATTGAAGACCTTCACCGCGCCATGGAAAAATATACAGCATGGCTCGATAATGAAACTTTTGTTTTGGCGCAATCTCAAAAAAAGAGGAATAACCCATGAGCTTCTTAGCGGTTGTTATCGTGGTGGGAGTCGTTCTGGCCCTGTTCGCGCCATTTTTTAAAGGACTAAATAAAGGTTTGAGGAGGTCTAAACGAAAAAAGGCCCAAGAACAGCCCCTGGTAGAAATTAGAGTGAAAGGACCATCCAGCCCACCTTCCAATTTCGAATTTTCCAATAACTGGCTACGGTTTGATGATATCGGCTTCTTTGGCTCCGGGTCGCCCTCTCCCAACGGCCGCTATATTGCGGCCAGCCAGGACTATGATTACCAGGACGCTACTTACGGCGGGCACCGCAGCAAGGGCATGGGCCGGGTCATCCTGGCCGAAGGCCAACAACTGGTTTGGCAGGTAGATTTGGAGAGGCCAAACGACGCCGTCGTCTCCGATCATGGCACTGTGGCGGTCAACGACTGGCTCTTCGGCGACGGCCTTCATGGCGTCTTTTACTTGATTGACCTCCAGGGCCGCAAGTTCGGTTACCGCACCAAGGCCAATCTTAATAAATGCGGCTTCTCCAAGGACGGTGCCCTCGCCTGGACCACCACCCTCAGCAATCCCGATTATGAGCCGGACGACTGCAGGACCTTTATCTTCTCGACAACGCCGACCTCCTTCGTCTTAAAGCTGGATGGCCATCTGCCCCCGGATGATCTGGCCCTGGTGAATAACGAAATCCACCTGACGAGGCACGGTTCGACGGAACGCTATGATCTTTCCGGCAACCTGCTGAACCCGGAAGAGGTCGAACAGGCATATCAGGAATATACCCTGGAGCACGGATCTCCGTGGGAGCTGGTAGAATTGGCCAAGAGCCGCTTTTATGGTCAGGAAAAGGATAAGATCACGGAGGCCGAGGCGCAGGGCATTAATGGAATCCTGGACAAGGTGATCGGCATGGCCGGCATTGACGGCCGCTACCGCGCCTGGGCCTTTCGTATCCGAGGCGAGCTGGCGGAAGCCCGGAATGATCTCCTGGCGGCCGCAGATCATTACCGGACCGCTTTGTCCTATGATTCGAAGGTAGGCGTAATGCGGGCGCTGTCTCGGATAGAGAAGCGCTTGGGGAAGGAATGATAATGGGAAATTCTTTCTTTATTTTTGTTGACCAAAGCGTTGACCAAGAGACAAAAAAGAGTTAGCTAAAATTGGCTAACTCATTGAAATATTTGGCGCGCCTGGCAGGATTCGAACCTGCGACCCACGGATTAGAAGTCCGTTGCTCTGTCCAACTGAGCTACAGGCGCGGCGGCTATATTCTATCTCATTTTTTTCTTGGGAGCACTATGGGAACACTTTTTGGGCCTGGGCTCTTTCATCTTTTGGGCTACCGGGTCTTTCCCCTGCCGCCGCAACCTCGCCAATTTTCTCCAGGCCTCCCTGGCACCTTCTAACCCCACGGGATTATCGCGCTGCAACAGGTAAGGCGACTTGTGGCCGTGAGTTGCATGATAGCCGCAGACCGTTCAGCCATATTGCTAATGCAGATGTGCCGCAGATCCCCTGAAGACTAGCCGAAACTTCTTAACCGGAAGCGGCAGGTTGCCTTTGAGGTGATTGGCCGCAGGGCTTAAGGCTCCACCCCCCCCAGTTCGACTACAGCGCCGCGGCGGGCCGAGGCAACCACACGGCTTATTACGTCAAGGTCAGCCGGTGCTGGTAGTTCTGAGATTAAGCAGTCTGCCAGGAAATTTCCAACCCTAGATATTCAGGCCTCGCCAGGCGTTTGACCGCCGGGCCTGGAGAAAGACGCGGCCTGGTCAATTAACTTCTTATTTGCCTCAGGAAAATTGCTTAATCGGCCGATAAATTATGGATAAACCTGATTTAGCAAGCAACGGCAAGGGCAAACTGCCCCGGGCGGCTAAGGACTAATCGGGGCAGCCGTTGGCCGGGGGATAGACGACGTGGTGCTGGGCGGGGCACACCGAGCAACCTCAAAATCTGACCAATATTCTGAGAGAAACATGGCAATCATAGCTTGCAAAAGGATATTGCTGGCCCTCCTAGTTCTGACCACTTGGGTGAATCTCTCTAACCGGATGGCCGGGGCGCAAACCTCTGCGCCCAAAGTGATCATCCTCAACTCCTACCACCCGGGCTTCACCTGGTCTGATGAGGAAGTGTCCGGGATTGTAGAGCAGCTCCAACAGCATTACCCCGATATCGTGCCGGCCATCGAATACCTGGATGCCAAGCGGTTCAGCGGTCCCCAACAACTGGAGCGGATGAAAAATTACCTGGCAGATAAGTACCGACTGCAAAAAAACGACCTGCTCATTACCCTGGACAACCCGGCCCTGGAACTGGTTCTCCGATACCGGCGGGAACTCTTTCCCGCAGTTCCCTTGGTGTTTGGCGGCGTCAATGATTTTACCCCCGCCAGGCTCGAGGGACAGAAAAGGGTGACCGGGGTAGCGGAGTTCGATGATATCGTTGGCACCTTAAAGCTGGCCCTTTCCTTGTATCCCCAGGCCAGAGAAGTATTCGTGGTCCATGATTACACCGCCACCGGTCTGGCCACCAGGAGGGAGGTGGAGGCGGTGGCCGCAGTTTTTCAGGGCCGGGTCCATTTAACCTATGCGCCCCGGGCCACCATGGACGAACTCCTCCAACAAATTCGGGCCTTGCCCGCGAATGCCTTGCTGTTAATTACGGCTTTCGCCAGCGATAGCCAAGGTCAGACCTTCTCCCCCATGGAAAGCACCCGCCTGTTCACCGCAGGCCTGAAGATTCCCGCCTTTGCCATCAAAGAACCCCGTTTGGGTCATGGCATCGTGGGAGGCAACCTCCTGGGGGGTAAAGAACAAGGCCGCCGGGTAGGAGATCAGGCGTGGCGGGTCTTGGCGGGCGAAGATCCGGCGCAGATACCGGTGGACCTGCGGAGCACTGCGGTGCCCAGCTTCGATTACCGGCAGCTCACGCACTTCCATATTCCTCTGAGCGCTCTCCCGGCAGGAAGCATCGTCATCAACCGTCCCCTATCCTTCTATGATCAGCATAAGTCCCTGGTTTGGGGAACGATATCAGTGGTAACCGCCTTAATCACGGCGATACTTGTCTTGTGTCTTAACATCATGGGCCGCCGCCAGGCCGAGGTGGCATTACAGGAGAGCGAGGCGCGGCTGCGCATGGCTCAAGAGGCCGCCGGGGCCGGTTCCTGGGACTGGAACCTCTTGAGCGGCGAGATGATCTGGTCGCCGGAAAATTACCTGCTCCTGGGCTTAATCCCCGACAGCGGCAAGCCTTCCGTGGAACTTTGGCTCCAATGCCTGCATCCCGACGACCGGGAAAGCGCGGCCGCCGCTCTATCCCAGGCGCTGAAGGAAACAGACCGGGTGAATTTTGAGTATCGTATTAGCCGCGGCGACACCGGCCCCCGCTGGTTGAACAGTAAGGGTCGGATTTATCGTGACGCGGCGGGAACGGCGGTGCGAGTCATCGGCACTAACCTGGATATCACTGAACGGCGGCGAGCCGAGGAGGAGCTAAGGCTCAAAGAGAAACTGCTGGATGGCGCCAGCGACTCCATCTTTCTGCACGATCTAGCAGGGCAGTTCCTTTATCTGAACGAGGCGGCCTATAAATCCCGAGGGTATGAGAAAGAGGAGTTGATGAGCCTCAGCCTCCCGGCATTGCTCACCCCGGAATTGCTCGAGGCCCGGCCCGGGCGTTTGCAAGAGTTGCAGGCCCAGGGAGAAATGATCTTCGAAGGGGCTCATAGGCGGAAAGACGGCTCCTTGATGCCGGTGGAGATCCACGCCCGGCGGCTCGATCTGGATGATCGCCAGTTGATCCTCAGCGTGGCCCGGGACATCACCGAGCGCAAGCTAGCCGAGAAGGCGCTGCGAGAGAGCGCAGCGCTATATTGCAGCCTGTTTGAGAACATGCTGAACGGTTTGGCTTACTGCCAGATGCTCTATGAGCAAGATCAGCCGCAAGACTTCATCTATCTCGACGTCAACAAATCTTTCGAAACCTTGACCGGATTGAAGAATGTGGTGGGGAAAAAGGTATCCGAAGTCATTCCGGAGTTGCGGGGGTCCAATCCCGAGTTGCTTGAAGCCTACGGCAGGGTGGCTCTGACCGGGACCCCCGAGAAGTTTGAGATCTATGTCCACTCCTTGAAAATGTGGTTTGCGATTGCGGTATACAGCCCGGCAGAGGGATACTTCGTGGCGGTATTTGACGTGATTACCGCCCGCAAGCAGGCCGAAGAGGCCCTGCGGACCGCGGCCCACCAGTGGCGCACCACCTTCGATGCCATCAGTGACGCCGTCTGCCTGCTGGATCGGGACAGCAGAATCATTCAGTCCAACCAGGCCATGGCCGATTTGGTGGGAAAACCCCATGCTGAGATCACCGGGCACTTCTACTGGGAATTCATGGATGAAACCGGAGCGATTAAGTCTGGTCCCCGCTCCAGCATATGGCGGGGCCGCCGGCGCCAAACCTTGACCTTGCCCAGGGGCCACCGCTGGCTGCGTGTCATGGTCGACCCGATCCTGGATGAAACCGGTGAAGTTACCGGAGCGGTACAAATCGTCAGCGATATCACCACCCACAAGCGTTCTCAAGATCGGATTCGAGATTTGAACATCCTGCTTCGAGCCATCCAAAATATTGACGAGGCCTTGCTCAGGGCCAAGAGCGAGTCGGAGCTTTTCCAACAAATCTGCGACTTGCTGATCGGGGTGCCGTATGTTTTGTTCACCTGGATCGGGCTGGTGAAGCCGGAAAGCTTTGAGGTCAAACCGGTGGCCTGGGCCGGTGATGGCGAAGACTACGTCTCAGTCATTCGAGTTACCTGGGATGATTCGGAATATGGTCAAGGCCCCACGGGAGCGGCCATTCGAACTGGAAAGCCGGTGGTCAGAAAATCTATCGAGACTGATCCTCAACCTAATCCCTGGCGAGCAGAGGGCCTGAAACGGGGACATAAATCGAGTATCGCCTTACCCTTAATCCACCAAGACGAAGTGATCGGGGTCTTGAAGGTGTATGCCGGTAAAGAGGATGCCTTCAAAACGAAGGAGATCGAATTCTTAACCCAGGTGGCCGGAGACATTGCCGTGGGAGTGAAGTCGTTGCGATTAGAGCAAGGGCTGGAACAGAGCGTCCGCCAATTGCGGGACATGATGCGGCAAACGGTGGAAAGTATTTCCGCCATCTCAGAAATTCGGGACCCATACACGGCTGGACACCAGCGGCGAACCACCCAACTGGCTTGCGCCATCGCCAGGGAATTGGGTCTCGACGATCAGCGCATCGAGGGCTGCCGGGTAACCGGTTTCCTGCACGACATTGGCAAGATCGGGGTGCCTGCCGAGATTCTCAGTAAGCCCGGGAAGCTCAGCGAGCATGAAATGAGCATCGTTCAAACGCATGCCCAGGTGGGTTACGACATCTTGAAGAATATCGACTTTCCCTGGCCGGTGGCGCAGATCGTTTGGCAGCACCACGAAAGGATCAATGGTTCCGGCTATCCCGCCGGGCTGACCGGGCCGGAGACCTTATTGGAGGCCAAAATCCTGGCGGTGGCGGATGTGGTGGAAGCCATGTGCTCTCATAGGCCATATCGGCCGGCCTTGGGGCCGGTTAAGGCCATGGAGGAAATCTCCAATAATAAGGGGGTTCTCTATGATCCTGAGGCGGTGGAGGCCTGTATAAAGTTATTTGAGAAAAGAGCCGTTAACTTCGATTAAGGGCGCGGGCTCCAGGACCTGGTGGGCCGGCGATGCCACCTTGTGCTCCTTGATCGGGAAGCACGGAGGCTGCGAGTCCTGGGCTCTCCCGAAGTTTTTGGGTGTGCCGGGTGGTCGCAGGGCAGGACGCCGGATGGTTGGAAATCTTAGGAGTTGGTGATGTCTGACTTTTTCAAAGGCCAGATGGATTATTTATGGTTGTTCTATGGGCTGGCATTCATTCTCCTGGCGGCCACCAGCCAGGTATTGAAACTCAGGTCGCGGTCCCTCCGGAGAGCGGAGCGCCAATACCGGGAGTTGTATGACCGGCTGCGAGACGCTTCCGTCACCGTGAACCTGAAGGGTGAGATGGTCGAATTCAATCCCGCCTTCCAAAGTATGTTGGGTTATTCCCCCGAAGAGATTCGGCGGCTGACCTATCGGGACATCACCCCGGAGAAGTGGCATCCGACGGAAGAACGGATCATTGAGGAGCAAGTTTTCCCGAGGGGCTATTCCGACATTTATGAGAAAGAGTATCGTTGTAAAGACGGCTCAGTGCTGCCGGTGGAACTCCAGACCTATCTGGTCCGGGATGAAGAGGGTCATCCCGCCGGCATGTGGGCCTTTGTCCGGAACATCACCCGTCGCAAGCAGATCGAAGACAATCTTATCAAGGAAATCATCCTCTCGGATAAGACCATGGCCAGCCTGCCGGGCATCTTTTATCTGTGTGACCAAAAGGGCCGGTTCCTGCGTTGGAATGAGAACCTGGCGAAAGCCACCGGCTACACCACCGAAGAAATTTCCGCAATGCACCCACTCAATTTTTTTGCCGAAGCAGATCACCCCGAATTAGAGGAAAAGATTAACGAGGTTTTTGTTAAGGGGGAAGCCAGCTTAGAGACCAACCTGCTCTCCAAGGATGGCCGCCAGACCCCATATATTTTCACCGGTATGTGCATCGACCTGAACGGCGCCCAATGCCTGGTCGGCACCGGCACCGACATCAGCCAACGCCGGCAGGCGGAGGAAGGGTTGCAGCGCTCGCTTTCCCTGCTGCACGCTACCCTCGAGGCCACCGCCGACGGCATTCTGGTGGTGAGTCTGGCCGGCAAGATCTTGAGCTATAACGGAAAATTTTTGGAGCTCTGGCGCATTCCCGAGTCCATCATGATCTCGGGGGATGATAATCAGCTCCTTTCCTGTGCCACGGAGCAGTTAAAATACCCTGAAGCCTTCCTTACCAGGGTAAGGGAACTCTATGCCAATCCCGACATAGAGAGCCAGGATATTTTGGAATTTGCCGATGGGCGCATCTTCGAGCGCTACTCCCATCCCCAACGGCTGGGGGAAGATATTGTCGGCAGGGTTTGGAGCTTTCGGGACATCACCGAACGCCAACAGGCCGAGGAGACCGTGGAAAGGCTTCGGCGCCAAAATGAATTGATCTTGAATTCGGCGGGCGAAGGCATCTTTCAACTGAATCTGTCGGGCGAGGTCACCTTTGTCAATCCCGCGGCTGCGAACCTGACCGGTTATCAGCCCGGAGAATTGTACCAGCGTGACATCCACGAGCTGATCCATTATAAGAAAGGCGATGGCAGTCCTTACCCCCTGGAAGAGTGTCCCATTTATCGCACCCTGATGGACGGCGAAAGCCGGCGCGTCACTGCCGACGCCTTCTGGACCAAGGAAGGCGGACCCTTACCGGTGGAATATGTGACCACCCCCATAAAAGAGAACGGCCGCCTGGTGGGAGTCGTGGGGGTCTTCCGGGATATCACCGAGCGGAAGCGTTGGGAGGAGGAACTCCGGAAGGCCAATGAGCAACTCAAAAATCTGGTGGTCAGCGGCGACGAGCGCAACCACCAGATGATGCTGCTCCAGGAAATGGGCGATGTCTTCCAAGCCTGCCAATCCTCGCAAGAAGCTTATAACGTCATCGCTCAATTCGTCCCGAAATTTTTTACCGACTACTCCGGGGCGCTGTACATCCTCAATAACTCTAAAAATTTTTTTGAGACAGCGGCTAGTTGGGGTGAAAACCAGCCAGCGGAGGTTATCTTTGGTTATGATGAGTGCTGGGCCTTGCGCCGGAGCAAAGCCCATTCGTTTAGCAGCGCGGCAGCCGGCTTGCGCTGCCAACACGTTTCCGTCCCTTTCCCGATGACGTGTCTATGTATCCCCCTGATGGCTCAAGGCGAGGCCATGGGGATTTTGCATTTGCAGAGTTCGAGGCAATGGCCGGCAGAGCAGCTGGCGACCGCCAGGCAACTAGGCACAACTGTGGCCGAGGGCATGGCCCTGGCCCTGGCCAACCAGAGGCTTCGGGAGATTATGCGCAACCAGGCAATTCGAGATAGCCTGACCGGGCTGTACAACCGCCGTTACCTGGAAGAGACCCTGGAACGCGAAGTGCATTGGGGTAATCGTTTGGGGATCTGCATCGGGATAATCATGATGGACCTGGACCATTTTAAGGCCTACAATGACAACTATGGTCATACTGCGGGAGATGGAGTATTGCGCGCGGCGGGCCATCTGATTCAAAACCAGGTCCGGGGGGAAGATATCGCCTGCCGTTACGGCGGGGAGGAATTTCTTCTCATAATGCCGGGGGCCTCGTTAGGAGTTGTCCAGCATCGGGCTGAAACGATAGTCGGAGGAGTCAAGAGGCTGCATTTACAAAACCACGCCTTACATCCTATCACTATTTCCGCCGGGGTGGCCATCTTTCCGGATAACGGGGCCACCGCCGATCTGGTGCTGCAAGCCGCCGATCAGGCGCTTTATCGTGCCAAAGCTGCCGGCCGTGACCGGGTAATGGCGGCCGGTAACGAAGTCTATCCTGGCGCTGCGGCAAAATAAAAGGCTGGTCCGGGAAGGGCCAGCCCTAATCATTCTTCACGTTTTAAAGGGTTTATCTAGGCAAATCACTCTGATTCAGGCCGCTGAGGCTCAAGGTCGCGCCTCTCCAGGCCTACGGGCCCCATCGTGGTATGCGCCAGACCGGAGCAACCCCTCGCCACCGAGCAAACGGCAGGCAGGAAACCCCTTACCCTCGAAAACTTGCATCCTTCAGCGCAGCCTTACTTCTGGCCTCAATAACTTGGACGACAAGGTATCGGCGTGTTTACGAGCCATATGGATGCAGACTAAACTCAAAACCAGAAAACTGCCCACCACAAAGCCGATCCCAAAACCGATCAAGGTCAAGGTCATGGCGCACCTCCTATTATGACCCGGAAGTCATGGCCCCATGCCTGAAAAATTAAGCATCGCCGGGCAAAAGACGAATAGGCAGAAATACCCATTTTTATCTAGGTAGAGGTGCCGACTCGCCTCGGTCAGGCCCCGGAGTTTTTCCGATCTTGTATTTTTTCGGTCGCCTCGGTATAAACAACCGAGAAGTGAATTTTGGCGGATTTCCACCAATCCGTGGTCATTAGGTCTCAGGAGAATGCTGCATGTATCGCCAGGCATATCAAAAGAAGCTGACTACGCCGGAGGAGGCAGCGGCTGCCATCGCCGACGCGGCCACCATCGTCCACGGCATGGCTACCGGCGAGCCCCCGGCCTTGCTGGGCGCCATTGCCGACCGGGTCCGGCAGAACGACCTGAGAGACATCAAGGTCTTTTCCCTGCTGAACATGGAAAATGCGGCCCGGACCATTCTGGCTCCCGATCTGGGTGACCGGATTCACCTCTTTTGCTGGTTCATGTCGAAATCGGCCCGGGACCTGGAACGGGTCGGGCTCGATACCTTCGTGCCCAACGAGTTTCATCGCCTGCCCCGGTACTGCCGGGAATTCATGGATATCGACGTGGTAGTTACCTGTGTGTCGCCCATGGATAAGGCCGGGTTCTTCACCTTCGGCACCGTCAATGATTTCATTTCAACCGCGGCCCGGAATTGCAAAAGGCTGATCGTCGAGGTCAATCCCCAGATGCCCCGGGTCTTCGGGGAATCCCTGCTGCATGTCTCCGAGGTGGATGCGATAGCAGAATATGATACTCCCCTGATAGAGGCGGTACCGTCGCCGCCCAAACCCGAAGCTGAAGCCATTGGCCAGAGCCTCGCCGCCCTGATCCCCGACGGCGCCACTTTGCAGTTGGGTATCGGTGGCATCCCCAATGCTGTATGCCACTACCTGGAAAGCCATCAGGACCTGGGGATTCATACGGAGCTGATGTGCCCCGGCATGATCCACCTGATCAAAAAAGGTGCGATCACCGGCCGCCGGAAAAACATTCACCGCTGGAAACATGTTTTTACTAATGCCATCGGCGATCGGGAGATGTACGAATTCATGCACGACAATCCCAGCATGGAGAGCTACCCGGTCGACCATACCAATGATCCGGCGGTCATCGCCCAGAACGACAACATGATCTCCATCAACTCCACCCTCGAGGTGGACCTGTTGGGCCAGTGCAATTCCGAGT
>JBIOJX010000004.1:0-40595 GCA_044451265.1 Desulfobaccales bacterium | reverse complement strand
TGGAGCAGAAAGTGGCGGCCAAACCGGCAGCACCCAAGCCCGCCCCGATACCCCAAGCGGCTGCCCCGCTAAAGCCCGCGACTCCGGTGGCGGTGGCGCCCACGGTTAAGCCTGAATTGGCCGCGGCGCCGGCCCCGGTAAAGGCGGCGGCCCCGCAACCGCCGGCTACACCGACAATCCTTGCTTCAACCGCCAAAGCTCTGAC
This sequence comes from Desulfobaccales bacterium, assembly GCA_044451265.1. GTDB lineage: Bacteria > Desulfobacterota > Desulfobaccia > Desulfobaccales > 0-14-0-80-60-11 > JAPLJC01. Next base: position 40,390 of record JBIOJX010000004.1, on the reverse strand, counting down.
GGCTAAAGCCTCAACCACCGGGAAGGTCTCGTCCCCGGCGCCTGCTACCCAGCCGTCAAGGCCGCAGTTGCAGGAAGCAGACCGCCCGACGCCGCCGAGTCCGCCGCTGACTGCTTTGGAGAGAACCACGACCGGGATTGAAGTCCGGAACGGCACCTGGACCAGAAATCTGGCCCACCAAAGCCGGTCCCTGTTGTCCCAAGAAGGCTTCAACGTTACCGAAATCGGCAACCATATCGATTTTGGGGCGGAGTCCACGGTGATCTACTATCGGCCCGGGGCGGAAAGGGTTGCCCGGGGCTTGAATTGGGAGATTTTCCCCAAGGCCAAAATCGCGGCAAGCTCTAATCTGAAAGCCGGCGTCGCCATCAAGATCCTGCTGGGGCGCGATTTATTGGAGCAACCCTTAACCATGGCCCGGATAGCCACGGCTGCCTCGGGAGTATCTCCGTCGGCCGCCCAAATGATCAAGCCGGCCCCGCAGCCCCGGCCAGAGGCCGCCAAAGAGCCGCCTGCTCCGGTTACCCTGGCTGCCCCAGCCAAATCCGCACCCGTGAAGCCTCAAATCCAGGCGGACTTGACGGCCCCGGCGACGCCTAAGGTGGAGCCCAAAGCCCCGGGCGCAACTGCGACTTCCGGGGGAGTCCTGACTGCGGGGGACCTGATCAACACCCCCATTGAGATCCGCAACGGCACCCGGGCCCGCAATCTGGCCCATCAGACCCGACGCCGGCTGTCCCTCGAAGGGTTCACGGTTGGGATCATCGGCAACCACATCGATTTCGGGGCGGAGTATACCGAGATCTTCTATCTGCCCTCGGCCGAAAAGGTGGCCCGGGCCTTGAACTCCGGGATCTTCCCCGGGGCCCGGCTGACCCCCAGTTCCAAACTCAACCAGGGTATGGCCATTAAGGTGGTCTTGGGGCATGACTTGCTGGAGCGGCCCCGGATGCTGTCCAGGTTAGCGGCGGAAAAGCCATGAAGCCGACTAAGCCATTTCTCTACTCAGTCTTGGTTCTGGTCTTGCCGCTGTTGCTGAGCCAATGTGCCAACCAACCAAGGCCGCAGGCGAAGCCGGACCTGTCCTCCAGGCTGCAGGAGAGCAGATCTGCCAAGTCGTCCAATGATCTCCTGCCCCCGGACCGCATGGAGGCCCTGGGGGAAATTGCCTTACAGTCCGGAGATTACGACTCTTCCCTGGTCAATTTCCTGGAGATTCTCAAGAGTGAGCCCCAGCGCTATGACCTGCACTACAAGGTGGGGGTGATCTTTCTTTTCAAGGGGCAGTTGGAGCCGGCCCAAAATGAATTGGCCCTGGTCCTGGTGCACCGGCCGGAAATGGTTCAGGCCCACGAGGCCCTCGGGATGGTGCTCCTGCAACAGAAAAAGTACTCTGGGGCCCGGGGAGAATTTCAGGTGGCCGTGTCCTATGATTCCCAGCGCGCCAATCCCCGGCATCTCCTGGGGATTACCTACCTGGAGGAGGGTCAGCCCGGCAATGCCATAGTCGAACTCAAGCGAGCCGTGGCCCTGGACCGACACCAGATAGCCAACTATGCTGCCTTGGGGCAGGCATATAGGGAGTTGAAGGATTACCCGCGGGCCGTTGAATACTTGAAACAGGGACTGAGCCAGGAGCCAACCAACCAGAAACTGAACTACCAGTTGGGCATGACCCTGGCTGGGGAAAAGCGCTATAACGAAGCCCTGGAGGCCTTCATGAAGGCCGGGGACGAGGCCCAGGCCTATAACAATATCGGGGTCCATTATTTCATCGACGGTAAATATGAGGAAGCAGCCAAATGCTTTCAACGGGCCATCGAATTGCGGCCCACCTTTTACGGTGAAGCCAAGACCAACCTGCAGCGCGCCCTGGAAAAATTGCACCAGGTCCGCCAGGACGACGGTTGAGCCCAGGCGTACACCAGCTGAAACTTCCAAAGAAAGGGTGGCTTACCGGCCACCTTTTCTTTGTTTCTCGCGGGTCTGCACCGTTTTCCGGTGACCCGAGCGAGTATGTTTCAAAATGAAACTTATTTATTGATCTTGACCATAGGTTCTTGCTAAACTTATAAACGCTTGCTAAAAATAGGCGTTTTGCCAGGGCACGGTGAGTTGCGCCCTTACGGAGAACCGCAACCTAGTGATGAAAAAAGCCACTTACAAGATCCGGCGCAAGATCATCCTGGCCTTCCTGTTCAGCGTCCTGGCGGTCCTGGTGTTCGCCGTTTTCAGCTTCCAGGTGCACCGGGAGATTGGTCACCGCCTGCGGCTGCTGGAACTCGCCGACGACCTGTTCCAGAGTCTGCTGGAGACCCGCCGCTTTGAGAAAAACTTCTTTCTCTACCATCAGGCGGCCAGTCTGGAGGAAGCCCGGCAATACACCAATCACGTTGCCGAGCTTTATTTAAGCCATGAGGCCGAAATCTTGCGGCTGAAACAAGACCCTCAGGCTCCGGAATTTTATAAGACCCTGACCCGTTACCAGGAGGTCTTGGGGCAGATTGAAGCGGACCTCAAACGGCAGGGCCCGCGGAGCCCCAGTTTCGCCCCGGAAGAGGAGGCCCTGCGCGACCTGGGGCAAAAGCTCCTAAACCTCACCGAGCGCTGGCAGAAAGAAGAACGACTCCAGATCGACCGTTTATTCCAACGGGCCGTAGGTCTGTTCATCGGCTCGGTGCTGGTCTTTTTCACCCTGGGCATCCTCATCGCCTTCTATCTGAGCCGCATGCTGGTGCGGCCGCTTTTCCAGATGCAGCAGGCCATGGACAAGATCGCCCATGGCGACTTCACCCCCATTCCCCAGCCGGAATCTTCTTCCGAAGAATTCTTTGCCCTGTTTCGGGCCTTCAATCGCATGATCCATGAACTGGAGGTGCATCAGGAAGAACTGGTGCAATCCCGGAAAATCGCCGCGGTGGGCACCCTCACCTCCGGCATTGCCCACGAACTCAACAATCCCATCAATAACATCGTGCTCACTGCCGAGGCCCTGAAGGAAGATTTTCGGGAATTCCCCCAGGAAGAGGCCCTGGGCCTGATCCAGGACATTCTGGGCCAGGCGGAGCGGGCCTCGGAGATCGTTAAAGGCCTTCTGGACTTCTCCCGCACCGAGCACCCCGAATTCGTGCCCCTGCCCATCGCCGGAGTCATCCAGGATACCTTGAAACTGGTACGCAACCAGTTGTCCCTGTCCGGCATTCATGTGGAAACCGATCTGCCTCAGGATCTGCCCGAGATTCATGGTGATCGCAAGAGCCTGCAGCAAGTCTTTCTCAATCTCTTCATCAACGCCATCCAGGCCATGCTGGACGGCGGCAGCCTCACCCTCCGGGCCTATGCCGCCCAGGACGGCCAATGGCTAAAGGTGGAAGTTAAGGACACCGGTATCGGCATCGACCCCGGGGACCTGCCCCGCATCTTCGACCCCTTTTACACCACCAAGCAGGTGGGCCGGGGGACGGGCCTGGGCCTGTCCGTCACTTACGGCATCGTGGAAAAACACGGCGGCCATATCGAGGTGGAGAGCCGGAAAGGCCAGGGCTCAACCTTCACCGTGGTTTTGCCGGTGCATAGGAGCGGTGAGCCGTGAGCAGTAAGCAGAAGGTGCTACTGCTTACTGCTCACTTTTGAGAACCCTATGAACATCGCCGTAGTGGACGACGAGCCCATTGTCCAAAAGAGACTGAAAGGGGCCCTGGAAAAGGAAGGCCACGCCGTGGCCGCCTACGCCTCGGGGGAAGAATTTCTCCGGGACCTCGACCGGCGTCCTTGCGAGCTCATCTTCCTGGACGTCGTCCTCCCCGGACTCAACGGCATGGAAATTCTGCGCCAGGTGAAGGCCCGCCGGCCCGAGGCCGAGGTCATCCTGATCACCGGCCACGCCTCCCTGGATGCCGCCATCGCCGCCATCAAAGACGGCGCCTTCCATTATCTCTCCAAGCCCCTGAAGCTGGAAGAGGTCCGCAACCTCACCCGCCTGGTCGGGGACCGCCAACGCCTGCTGGAGGAGAACCGCCAGCTCAAGGCCCGCCTCGAGCCCCTGGAAGGCTGGGGCGAGATGATCGGGGTGAGCCCCAAGATGAAGGAGGTCTTCACCATTATTCGCAAGGTGGCCCCCCTGGACTGCAATGTCATCATCCAGGGCGAGAGCGGCACCGGCAAGGAACTGGTGGCCCGGCTGATTCACCGGGAGAGCGCCCGGCGGGACCGGCCTTTCGTGGCTTTCAACTGCGGCGGCTTCACCGAGGAGCTCATTGCCAGCGAGCTCTTCGGCTACGAACGGGGCGCCTTCACCGGCGCCATCGCCACCAAGATCGGCATCCTGGAGACGGCCCACCGGGGTACGGTCTTTATGGACGAAATCGGCGACATGCCCCCCTCCATGCAGGGCAAGCTCCTGAGGGTCATCCAGGAGCACCGCATCTTCCGGGTGGGGAGCAACAAGCCCATCCAGCTGGACCTGCGCTTCATCGCCGCCACCAACAAGGACCTGAAACGGGCGGTGGCCGACGGCCGCTTCCGGGAAGATCTCTATTTCCGCCTCAACGTGGTCACCATCACCCTGCCCGGCTTGCTGGAGCGCCGGGAGGACATCCCCCTGCTGCTCCGGCATTTCTTGAGTATGTTTAGCCATAAATTTGCCAAGAAGATCCGGGGGATCGAGCATGAGGCCCAGGAGGTGTTGCGGGACTATGCCTATCCCGGCAACGTCCGGGAGTTGCAGAACATCATGGAGCGGGCCGTGGCCCTGACGGAGGGCGACGAGGTTACCCTGGTGGACCTGCCCCTGGACTTGCAGGAACTGGCCGCCGGCCGCCCGGACCAATGGTCCACCCTGGAGGAGCAAGAGAAGGCTTACATCCACAAGGTCCTGCAGGCCACCCAATACCAACTGGGCGACAGCGCCCGCATCCTGGCCCTGCCCCGCACCACCCTCTGGCGCAAGATGAAGAAATATGGCCTGTCCAGGTCATAACTAGGCTGCCCAACCTAGGCGTTTTAAAAGTATGCCTGGTACAAAAATGGTGGCCGGGCTGGGCCCGGCGGCGAAAAAGGCAATCCCAAGTACAACTTAGGGTAAGAAAAATTGTGCATGAAGAAAGTAGCCAATATTACTAGGTTTTTCATGATAGTCCACCAGTTTGGCGCGGTTCGTACGGCGAAGATAGGACACAATCGGGGCCAGGCTGTGCCGGCACCTGAAAAAATGCCGCAATTGGGTGCGCATAAGTACCTTATTATGCTGCATTTAGTCCGCCGAGGTGCCGCTGACTGAGCGGTCCGGGACCGCCGCAGCGCCGCTGAAGCGCCGCTGATGTACCGCAATTGTGCCGCTTGGCGGCCGGGCGGTCCGGGGGTGGAGCGGTCAAGTTACACATCTTGATAAGGTAAGGCAAGGGGAGAGAAATGGCCAGAACAGCAGAGACAGATGACTCGGTGGAGATGGCCAAGGTTCAAAGGTCAAAGTAATATCAGGTTTTTTGGAAAGTGCGGTTTAAGGCTGGAGACGGGAGGCGCTGCGCTTTCGCGGCATACGGGCTCAATCATGATCCAGGAGCTTCAGCCAACTTACTTTACCCCCAACAACAATAAGTGTTAATATTTCATTCCATAGCTTGATTATTTTTCCTTTTTAAAATGTTTTAGTAAATAGCAGAAACCTGTATTCAATAATGCCTTCGGCTTGCCTAAAAATTATATAAGCGCTCAGCACCGGATTAGGTACGATGTTGAACCGACGACCTAAACCGACCGGAACAGCAGTATATTAGCAAGGCCGCACTGACGAGGCGCAACTACATTAAGGAACCCGCTGAGGTGAATCCGGCCCTCGTCAGGGATTCAGATGCTTGACGAAGAAGCTGACGACCGCCTGGCGTGCTTCAGCTGCCTCCTTGGGGCTCGGGACCACGCTGACCATCCCGCCATGCCCACCGTGCGCAAACCTGGCGTAACACTTCACCACGCCCGGCTTTTGCGAATCGAAGTCGTGTGTTGCACCCTCGACATAGCGTATGGTCGTGTGCGCACGCGCGGCTGCCGGCCACATCGCCACCAGGGCGTCGCACGTATGTTCGCCTTCCTCATAATCGTCGCGGGTGCCCACCTGGATAAGCATGGGCGCCCCACTCATCCGCGTATGGGCGTTGTAGAAGGCAAGCTTAGGATTCACCAGCATGCGGGCCATTAAGGAGCAAGCAGGGTAGAACGGTGCAAATGCGACTGGCCTGGGCACTTCCTTCCCCAGTCGCTCCTGGACCAGTTCGCTGGACATCAGCACCGACATTATGCCGCCCCAGGAAAAGCCCATTACCCCAAGCCGTTGACCGTCAACGCTAGGTTGTGCCGCCAGCCACTTGAGCGCCGCCGCGGCATGCGGCATGGTTGACTTGACCCCTTCCCGTGGTGGACTGTTCGGCGGGAACATGGTTATTTCGAGGGTGGCGATGCCCGCTTCGTTCAACGCCTTGGCGTAGAAGGCGCCACGGCCGTCCACCCCGGTGGCGCCGTGCAGAATCAGCACCGCGGGCACCTTTGGCTTCGAGCCGGTAGGACGACCAAAGCGCCCCGAAACCTCGTCGGATTGGCCCCAGCCGGGAATGTTGACGCCGCCGGGAATGATGACAGTCTCGCCCGGAGCATTCGTCTGCGCGGCACCGAGGCCTGACACTACGAGCGCCGCTACCGCGACCGCAAGGACAAGCCTCCAGCGAATGCCGTGCCGACGGGCCGCGAATGGAACGGAAAAGGATTGCAGCTTCATGGTCCACCTATAGATTGCGTTGCCACTATGGTCGGATGGAGTGCAGGAAACAGATTCAGGTCTTCACTTTAGCCCCGCCTGACGCAGGGCCTTTCCAATGCGGTCTCTTTGCGGCCCTTCCTTCCAGGGGATTCCTTTAGCGTACTTTATGAGAGAGAAATTGGGGTCTATTCGCATGACCTCCGCGGCGGCAGCCCGAGCCTCAGCTTCGCGCCCGGCATAACTATACAATGTGGCTAGGATAATGTTGGCAAACAAAGAATTGGGGGCAATCTGCAAGGATTTCTTGACTGCCGCGATCCCCTCCTCATACTTTCCGGTTTCACGACAAGCGACACCGAATTGATAGTAAGCCGCGGGGGCAAAAGGATTGAATCGAATGACCTGTCGAAGTAAAGGAAGGGCCTCCTCACTCCTAAAAGAAAAGTTCAGAGCCGTGGCAAGAAAATACATAGCAGTAAAGCTGTTGGGATTAAGCCTCACAGCCTGCTGTGCTACTTCAATCGCCTTATCGTGCTGACGCAACAACAAAAATATATTGCTGGCGGCAGCTTGGGCCTCAGCCGAGGAGTTGTCTAATTCAATGGCCCGGCGCGCCTCTTTCATGGCATTGGCGAGCGTCTCCTGGGGCGATTCACTGGCGCCGAGCCACACTTCCTTCGCGAGCGTGTAGGATAGACCGATGTGAGCCGATACGTAATTGGGGTCCAGTCTCACGGCTTCCTCTAAAAGCCGTTTGGACACCGCATTTGCTTCTTTATTGTTCTGATTTCTATACCAAGCCGCTTCCAAGACTTTCAAATAAGCCTGAAGGTTGTTCGTTTCCTTGGTTACTACGCGCGCGGTTTCGCCCCCGGTGAAAATCTTTACCCGAAGTTCCGTGAGGATCTTCATGGTAATCTCATCCTGGAGGTCGAAGATGTCTTTAACGCTGCGGTCGTAGCGCTCTGACCAGAGTTGCTGTCCCGTGAGGGCATCGCTGAGCTGCGCCGTGACCCGAACTCGATCCCCGGCTCGCTGCACACTCCCTTCCAGCACGTACTGCACCCCAAGCTCCTCACTCACCTGTTTGGTCTTCACCCCCTTGCCTTTGTACCTGAAGGTGGAATCCTGAGCGATGACGAATAGTTGTGGCATTTTGGAGAGAGCCGTTATCAAACTTTCACTTAACCCATCGCAGAAGAAATCCTGGTTTTGCTCCCCGCTCAGGTTCAGGAAAGGCATGACCGCGATGGATGGCTTGTCTGGCAGGGGAAAGGCCATCTGCTGCCTGGAGGCTTTCTCCAGCTTATGTCCGGCCAAGGGAAAGGCGAATCGCCAAACCACCATGGCACCCACCGCCAAAAGTAGAATACTGACGAGGGCGATAAATCTGGACCTGCGCCTTGCCCCCTCCTTCGGTTTTGCTTGAGCCTGAGCCTTTAACGTTACCCTGGGCTCCATCATGACCTTGTAAGCGGGTACCGGTCTGGCGATGTTCTTAACGGTCTGCCCCCCCAGATACTCGTACCCCAATGGCAGCTTGGTCTCGATGTGATCAAAGGCAGTCTTGGATATACAAATCCCACCGGGCTCCGCCAGGGACTCCAGCCTCGCGGCGATATTCACCCCGTCCCCATAGATGCTATCTTCCGTCTCGATCACATCTCCCAGGTTAATCCCGATGCGAAACTGCATTCTCCGGGTCTCAGGTAACTCTTGATTACGGGCTTGGATCTCCTTCTGCATCGCCACGGCACATTGCACAGCATCCACCACACTGGCAAATTCGGCAAGGATATTGTCCCCGGGAGAACCCACCACCCGGCCTCGATGCTGTTGGATCAAAGCCGCGATGACCCTTTTATAAGTCTCCAAGGTCCTCAGTGTTGCCACCTCATCCTCACCCATGAGGCGGCTGTAACCTACCGCGTCGGTGCTAAGGATGGCGGTAAGTTTGCGTTTAAAACCTTCTGCTGCCATGGAATCGCCTCATAAGCTTTTTGGAGGGGATTGAGGTTCAAATCCCATTGAATTCGAAGCAAGTCTGACTTTCCGTGACGTTCGAGTTTTGTTAATGTCCTTGAATCACAAATTATGCGAGAATCTTGCCAATAAAAATTAATCACTGAGCTTAAACAAAGCAATCAGTCAAACGATCTAGTTCTGACCTTCCTTGTGCAAGGTGAAAGCCTTGGAGACCGACTGGACGTTTCATCTCTGCAGGTTTGAGCCTCTAGTCATAGATAACATTATTCCTCGAATGTCCTGCCGTCGATATCTTCCCGATATCAGTAATCTCCTAAAGTTTTAGATATTGGTTCCAAAGTTAGTCTCATTTCAAAATGAAATAATCTCAGCCGTTATCCATCGACATCCGGCCCCTTTGGGGGCTTTTTTGTTTCATATTGAAATAAAGAGGTTTACGGCGAAAAGCATATGTTACTGATTTCACATGGGAATATCACCTGGCTCGGATACTGCATAAGAGCCTGGTAGTTATGAAGAAACGGGTGCTTTTAGCCATCGACCTGGAGGCCCCGGCCTCCCGGGCCGCCTCTTATGCGGTGCAGCTGGCGGCGCGGCTCGAGCTGTCGCTCATCCTGATGGCCATCCTGGCCCCGCCCCGGCGCCAAGCCGCCGCCGCGCAGCCGGCCGTCTCCATGGCCGAACTCCGGGAGGAGCAGCGCTTGTGGCTGGGCAAGATCCGGGAGCGCTGCCAACAGGAAGGCGTCGAAGTGGAGATCTTTATCTCCGCCGGCTCCTTCTGTCAGGAGGTGCTGCGCTTTGCCCGGGCCCAGAGCTCCCTGCAATTCATCATCATGGGTTTCCCTGGAGACGTTCAGGCCGACGGCGGGCGGGGACGCCCGCCCCACCAAGGAGAAGGCGGCCAGGAGTGCACGCCGGCGGCCTTACAGAACCTGCGCCGGCAGTTGGAGGGTGAACTCCTGCTGGTGCGGGGCCAGGGCAAAGTGATGCGTCTAACCGATAATTCAGGGCAACAACACGGAAGGGAGAATTGAGCATGTTCTGGAGCCTTTATCTACCATTGGCAGGCAACGGCATCAACATCTTGCTGCTCTTCGGCCTGGGGGGCGCGGTGGGCTTCCTCTCCGGCCTCTTCGGCGTGGGCGGCGGTTTTCTCATGACCCCGCTGCTGATCATGGCGGGCATCCCCAGCACGGTGGCCGCGGCCTCGGATTCCAACCAGATCGTGGCGGCCTCTACTTCGGGGAGCTACGCCCATTACCGCCTGGGCAACGTCGACTTCAAGATGGGGATCCTGCTCATCCTCGGCGGGGTCCTCGGCGGCACCATGGGGGTTTACCTCATCAAGGGTTTGCGGGCCATGGGCAACGCCGACTTCGTCATCAAGATCACTTACGTCATCATGCTGGGCCTCATCGGCGGCTACATGTTCGTGGAAAGCCTCCAGAGCATGCGGAAGAAACCGGTGGAAATGAAAAGAGTCGAGGCCGGACCCGGCAAGGTGTCCCTGTATAACCGCATGATCATGGCCCTGCCCTATCAGATGCACTTCGAGAAGTCCGGCGTCACCCTGTCGCCCGTGCTGCCCCTTATCCTGGGGGTCTTCGTGGGCATCCTGGCGGCCATCATGGGGGTGGGCGGCGGCTTCATCATGGTGCCGGTGATGGTCTACATGCTGCGCATGCCCATGCACGTGGTGGTGGGCACCAGCCTCTTACAGATCCTCTTCACCTGCATCAACGTCACCATCATGCAGTCCGTCACCAACCACACGGTGGATATGGTCCTGGCTATTATCCTGCTGCTGGGCTCCACCCTGGGGGCCCAGTTCGGGGTGCGCCTCAGCCGCCGGCTGAAGGCCGACCAGTTGAAGATCCTGCTGGCCTCCATCGTCCTCATCGTCATGGTGCAGATGCTGGCCAGCCTGATTATCTCGCCCGATCTCCTGCTGGCGCACAAAGGGGGGCACTGAGATGCGGCCCCACGGCTATTTCCGGCAAAGACTGGCGGCGATATTGGGATTATTGTTGCTCCTGAGCCTTCCTGCCCTGGCCCTGGGCGCCTCCCAGGAGCTGCAGGTAACCCCGGACCTGGTGGAGATCGGCACCTGGTTCCGGGGCCACCGGGTAACGGCTTCGGCCATGATCCCCAAGGGGGCCGAAGCGGTTATCGAGGTCGTGGGCCAGACCGCCGACGAGCACCTGATGCGCAAGGGCCGCCGGGGCGGTCTGTGGATGAACGTGGGCGAGATTGATGTCCAGAAGGCCCCTGCGCTTTACCTGGTCATGAGCACCGACCCGAAGCTCTTGAAAGAGGCGGCGCCGGAGGCCCCTTGGGGCTTCGCGGCCCTGAAACGGCGGGTGACCATGTCGGGGATGATTACGGACCAGGAGAAGGACAAATTCTTCGGGGAGTTCCTCAAGCTCAAGGAGAGCGAGGACGTGTACGCCACCTCCAAAGAGCCGATCAAGAAATCCCGGGCGTCGGGCGACCTGGTGCCCGTCAAGGCCGAGTTCCGGCTGCCCACCAATGTCAGGCCGGGGACCTATGAGGTCTGCCTTTCGGTGGTCCAGGACGGCCAGGTGATTGCCAAGAACTGCCGCGAACTCCAGGTGAAGATGGTGGGCTTCCCGGCCATGTTTACCACTTTGGCTTATGAGCACGGCCTCACCTATGGTATCCTGGCGGTGGTCATTGCCATCATTACCGGCTTTGCCATGGGTTTCCTCTTCAAAGGCGGCGGGGGACATTAAAGACCGGGGGAAAAGGCGAAATGGCGAAATGGGGAAGAGGGGAAAAAAGTCGGAAGGATCAGCCTTTTCCTTTTTCCCTCTTCCCCTTTTACCCTTTTACCCCTAACTTATAGTCCGGAAAGAACGATAGTGCTCCAATTTCTCAAGGATTTCTGGAACAGGATAAAAAGGCCCAAACAGGATTTAGTGGCCTTTCCGGAGGTCTTTGAACATTTCCAGGAACTGCTTCAGGACCACCAAGGGGTCATGGAACTGATTGCCGACCTGGGAGAGAAATCCGGCGGGGAATATATCTTCGATCGCAAGTACCTGATCGACACCATCGAGGCGATCCAGAACCTGATCCTGCACATGGTCAAAGGGCTCAACCTCATCAGCTCCAGTCGCTACCTGGACCTGTATACCACCATCGACCGCATCTTCATCCCCCTGGAGGCGGAGTTGCGGGGGCGTCTGACCCTGTCCCGGGAGATGCCTTACGTGGTGCCCCTCAAGGAGGTGACCCCGGACCAACCGGAACTCATCGGCGGCAAGGCCAACGCCCTGGGCATCATCGTGCAAAACCTCGCTCTGCCGGTGCCGCCGGGATTTGTCATTACTACCCGGGCCTGGCGCCGTTTCCTGGAACACAACGACCTGGAAGAGCGCATTCACGGCTGGCTGGAGGCCTGGGCCGCGGGCGAGGAGGACGAGAGCCATACCTCCCGGCAGATCCAGTACAGCATCCTGGCGGGGGTAGTGCCCCAGGAAGTGGCCGGCGAAATCCGCCGCCAGGCGGAAAAGGAGAGTTTCTGGGCGGTGCGCAGCAGCGCCTATGGCGAAGACGGCGAGCTCACCTTTGCCGGCCTGCACGACAGCTTCCTCAACGTCCCCACCAGGGGCCTGGTCAAGGCCTTTAAACAGGTGTTGGCCAGCCTCTTTTCGCCCGAAGCCCTGGTGTACCGGAAGCGGATGGGGATGCTGGGCGAGGAGGCGGCCATGGCGGTCCTGGTCCAGGAGATGGTGCCCAGCCGGGTGAGCGGGGTGATCCACACCCTGGAGGTCAGCGGCGCGGAGCCCGACTGCCTGGTGATTTTTGCCTCCTGGGGCCTGGGCCGCACCGTGGTGGAGGCCCGGGGCCCGGTGGATCGCTACGTGGTGGAGCGGGATTACCCCCATCGTCTGCGACGCCAGGAAATCGCCCGGAAGACGACCCTAACCCGGCTGGTGGCCGGCGGCGGTGAAGAGGTGGCGCCGGTGCCGCCGGAGGAGCAAGAAAAACCCACCTTCTCCGATGAGACCATCCACACCTTGGTGCGCTGGGCCCTGAGCCTGGAGCGCTATTTCAAACGTCCCCAAGAGATCGAATGGGCCCTCGACGAAGCGGGCAACTGCTGGCTGCTCCAATCCCGGGGGCTGCAAATTCCTAAGGCCGGGGCGCTCCGCCAAAGCCTGTGCGAAACCTGCGCCGAGTACCCGGTGCTCATCCAGAACACCGGCGTGGTGGCCCATGCCGGGGTGGGCTGCGGGGTGGTCTGCCTGGTGCAGTCGGACGTCGGCATGAACCGCTTTCCCGAGGGCGCCGTGCTGGTGACCAAATACACCGCCCCCTGGCTGGCCCGCATTGTGCCGGCGGCCGCGGCCATTGTGGCGGAGCGGGGCTCCGTGGCCGGGCATCTGGCCACCATCGCCCGGGAGTTCCGGGTGCCCACCATCGTCGGGGTGGAGGGAGCCACCGAGATCCTGGAAGAAGGCATGAAGGTCACAGTGGACACCAAATCGCGCATCATTTACGCCGGCCGGGTCAAGGAACTGCTGCAGTATGAGCTGCTGCAAACCATGGCCTTTGAGGATGCCCCGGAGTTCCGCCTGCTGCGACGCCTCCTGGTCCGCATCGCCCCGCTCTACCTGGTCGATCCCGCGGCTCCGGATTTCAGCCCTGAAGGCTGTAAAACCGCCCACGACGTGATTAGATTCATTCATGAAAAGGCGGTGCAGGAATTGATGGATCTGCCCCGCTTCGTCAAGCGTTTCAAGGGCGTGCAGATCTGGACCCTGGTTTCGGACCTGCCCCTGGGCCTCAAGGTCCTGGACTTGGGCGGCGGCATCGACCCGGCGGCCCAAGGCAGCAAGCTGCTCCCGGAACAGATCAGGTCGCGGCCCATGCGGGCCCTCTGGTCGGGCCTCTCTGAACCCGGGGTCTGGAGCACCGAGCCGGTGCCGGTGGATTTTAAGGGCATGATGTCCAGCCTCACCAAGACCTGGGCCGAGACCCCCGGCGTCTCCACGGCCTCGGGCTTCAACCTGGCGGTGATCAGCGAGACCTACATAAATTTGCACCTGCGCCTGGGCTATCACTTCAATCTCATCGATGCGCGCATGGAGTCAGACTCTCAACGCAATCACATCTATTTCCGTTTCGTGGGAGGAGTCACGGACATGACCCGGCGGTCCCGCCGGGCTCAGTTGCTGTCCAGGATTCTCTCCCAGTACCACTTCAAGGTGGACACCAAGGGCGACCTGGTGGTGGCCAAGGTCCTGCACCTGCCCCGGGAGGACATGCAGGAGCGTCTTAAGGTCCTGGGCAGGCTCATCGGTTTCACCCGGCAACTGGACATTCAGTTGCGCCACGATGAAGATATCCCGGAGTTTGTCGAGGCCTTCTTCCACCAGATGGTGGACAGGCTGGATGCCGCCGAGACAGGAGGAAATTATGACGGATAAGCTGAGAATCATGGTGTTGGACGATGAGCCCATCGTCTGCAAGCGCCTGAAGCCGGCGCTGGAGAAGTTGGGCTACGAAGTGGACACCTTCACCCAGAGCCCAGAGGCCATGCTGCAGATCGAGCAGAGCAGGTACGACATCATCATCACCGATCTCAAGATGAAGGAGATCGACGGCATGCAGTTTCTGAGCGAGGCCAAGAAACGCCATCCCCGGACGGAGGTCATCGTCATCACCGGCTTCGCCACCATGGAGACCGCCAAGCAATCGTTCCAGAAAGGGGTGTTCGATTTCATCGCCAAGCCCTTCAAATTGACCGAGATTCAAGACGTGGTGAACCGGGCCGCCGCCAAGCTCCGGGGCTCCGCGGCTTGAAGCGTGCAGGGTGCGCACTGCGCACCAGCTACTGCGTGGCCCTGGCAAGATATTAGGTGCGCAGTGCGCACCCTACGGCATTCGGCCCTGGTAAGATATGCGGTGCGCCGGGCGCACCCTACGGCAGGCGAGGGCGCCTGCTCTCCATTAAAAGAAATAAGCTGATTCGAAAGGATAAAAAACATGATCAAGACCCTGGTAGCCATCGAAGTGGATCTGGCCTCCAGCCTGGCCATCCGGTACGCCTGTCAACTGGGCAGCTTACTCAACGTGGAACTTCATCCGGTCTATGTCAAGGAGCCGCCCCCCGAGGTGCCCGCCACCGGCACCGGCTGGGTGCGCCATACCTGGGAGCGGGAAATCCTGGAGCTGGGCAAGGAGGAAATCCAGGAGATGCTGGCCGGTGAGATGGAGTCCTGTCCCCAACTGCAAGAACCCCGGGTGATTTACGGGGACCGGGAATATGAGCTGCTCAAGATCATGGAGCACGAGCCCTTCGACCTGTATGTGGAGGGCGCCCCCTACCCCTTCACCCCGGTCAATATCCAGCGGCGGCTGCACTCCAAGTTCTATCAGCGGGTCGCCACCCCGCTCATTTGGCTCCGGCTGCTGCGGAAGATCAGCCAGGTGCTGGTGCCCTGTTTCGACCCTGCGGGCGCCCGGTCCGCCATCCAGGCCTTGCAAAAAATCTGGGCCGGCTGTGCCGTGCCCCTGCACTTCTGCCTGGTCCCCGGGGCCGGCGACGCGGTGCAGCAAGAGGTCTTGAAGGGCCAGGATAGTTTGCAGGCCGCCGGCTGCCAGGTGGTGCTGCGGGATGATCTTCCCATGGCTACAGACGGCCCGCCCCCCGAGGTCATGAAGGACTACGGCCTGGTGGTGGTGGCCCTGGAGCGGGCCGTCAAAAAGGACAGCCCCCGCCTCCAGTGGCTCACCCAGGTGAAGGCCCCCATGATGGTGGTGCTATATTAGCTTACGCGGGTAGGAGGTGGGTTTTAAACCCCCCAATCAGACTATCAACAGAAAACTGAAAACTGGATTTTAAAATGGTTAACGACGAAACCAAATCCATTTCCAGCCTGGCCGGAGAAGAACTCCTCAAGGCCATGGAGGAATGGGCTGAGCGGCGGGCCCCCCTGGCCGCAGACTCCACCAAGCTGGCCCAATTCCGCACCAGGCTGGGGGAAGAACGCACCGCCCTGGCCCAGCGCCGCACCCAACTGGCCGCCAGGCGAACCGAATTGGCCAACGGACGGACCGAATTAGCCAATAAGCGTACGGAGCTAGCTAATCGCCGGACCGAGCTAGCTAACGGCAGAACTGAACTCGCCAACAAGCGCACCGAATTGGCTAACGGACGGACGGAACTGTCAGGAAAACGCACCGACCTCGCCAATAAACGTACGGAGCTGGCTAATCGACGCACGGATCTCGCCAGTGGTCGTACCGAGTTGGCGGGGAAACGCACCGAACTGGCCAATAATCGCACCGATTTAGCCAAAGGCCGGACTCAGCTGGCCGAAAAGCGCACTGAGTTGGCTAACGGCCGCACGGAATTGGCGGGGAAGCGCACTGAACTGGCGGAACACCGCACCGGGCTCTCCACGAAGAGAACCGACCTGGCCGGAGAGCGCACCGACCTGGCTAAGAATCGCACCGATTGGGCCCAGAGCCGCACCGAATGGGCTGAAATGCGCAATAAACTGGCCGAGGTCCGCACCCGCATGAGCGGCGCCCGCACCGGCCTGGCCCAGTCACGCACCAATCTCTCCCAGTATCGCACCATCCTGGCCAAGCAACGGACGGAACTTTCTTATTTACGCACCGGCCTGACCTTTATTGCCATCGGCACGATCTTCACCCGGATGTTCGGCCTGGGCTACTGGTCCATCATCGACGCCATCATCACCATGGCCGGGCTTTCCAGCATCTACATGGCCATCAGGCTGTTCCTCAAATCCTACTTTGTGGAACGTAAACTGCTGGTCCAATTGGAAAAGGAACTGGATCTGGAGGCCGTGGAGAAACGGGTGGACGATGCGATCCAATCCCACCGCTTCGGCGCTTTCTAATTGGCTTACTTTCTCGCCCACTAGAACGGGAAGGCCATGACTTCGCCGGGATATCTCCAACGTTTCCTCAAGATGACCATTAAACAGCGGATCATTATTGCCGTGGTGCTCCAGGCGACTATGATCTGTGTCATCGGCCTGTTCGTCTATTTATCTTTTGAAAACGTCTTATCGAAATTGCGCTCCATCGAGATAATCGATGATGTCAATATCGCCCTGCTGGAGATGCGCAAGGCCGAAAAAAACTATTTTTTATATAAAGACCTCAATGCCTTAAAGGAGCTAGCCAAGCTGGGGGAAGAAAGACATGAGACCATTGTCTCCTCCAAATCTTGGGTGGGGCCTATTTTGCAAGAGCAGGGGCGGAGGAATTATGATCGCTTGTTGGGGACTTTCAAGGAATACCTGTCCCTGGCGAATAACGTCATCAGCACCAGAACGCCGCCCCAGGACTTTGAATTAAACTTCAGGACCTTAGGACAAGAGTTAACCTCGTTATCGGAACAATTGCTCCGACAGGAGCGGGGAAGTGTCAGCCACGCCATAAATAATAATGTCGTAATGCTCATCGCCTCTCTGGGCATTATCTTCATTATCCAGTTGATCCTTTGGCAATATTTCTTCAGTCTGATCATTGAAGAACTGAACATCATGGATCGGATGATTAAAAAGGTGTCCGAAGGCCGGTTCCACGAAGTGGCGGTGCAGACCATCTCCCCGCACAACGAAATCGAAATAGCTATCAAGGCGATCTCCGACATGGCCCGGAAATTGGAAAAACGGGAAGACGACGTCCTCCAGGCCGGCAAACTGGCCTCCCTGGGGGTCCTGATCTCTGGCGTGGCTCATGAGTTGGGCAACCCCCTGAACAACATTTCCCTGATGGCGCAAACCTACCTGAGCGTCTACGACATGCTGGGCGATGAGGAAAAGAAGACCTTTATGGGGGATGTCTACAACCAGACGGAGCGCATCCGCAAGATCGTGGAAAACCTCCTGGATTTCTCCCGGCAAAAGAAACAAGAATTGCAAGAAGTGAACCTTAAAGATATCGTCGAACTAAGCCTCAGCCTGGTGAGCAACCATCTGAAGCTGGCCAAGGTGAAGCAGCACGTGGACGTGCCCGATCATTTGCCTAAGGTCCACGTGGACTCCTCCCAAATCGAACAAGTCCTGATCAACCTGTTCATCAATGCCATTCAGGCCATGTCCGAGGGCGGCGACCTGTTTGTCAAGGGCGGTTATGATCCCAAAAGCGACAACCTCATCCTGGAGGTCAGGGACACCGGGGTCGGCATCCAAAAGGAGATCTTGCCCAATATTTTCGACCCCTTTTTCACCACCAAAAGCACCAAGGGCACCGGCCTGGGGCTCTCCGTGAGCTACGGCATCATCCGGCAGCACCACGGCGATATTGCGGTGGAGAGCATTGAGGGCCAGGGGACCAAATTCATCATCAAGTTACCTGCAATGAAGGGGTAAGGGGGCGGCAGATGACCAAGCAGATTCTCGTGGTGGACGATGAGAAGATCGTGTGCGACATGGCCAGGATAATTTTGCAAAACGAAGGCTACGAGGTGGATACCTTTACGGACAGCCAGTTGGCCCTGGACGCCATCCGGGAAAGGCGGTATGATCTGGTGGTCACCGATTTAAAGATGGAAAACGTCAGCGGCATGGACATCCTGCGGGAAGTGAATCAGCTCTACCCGGAGACCAAGGTGATTATGTTGACCGCCTATGCCACCCTGGACGCCACCATCGAGGCCATCCGGGAGCGCATCTATGACTTTTTCCCCAAGCCGGTGAAGATCGAGGAACTGAAGAGGTCGGTGAAAAGAGCCCTGGGTGATTAGAGAGGAGAGCGATGAAGATCCTATTCGCTGCCGATGAGCAGCCCTACAGTGCCTATGCCCTCACGGAGGTGACCCGTCTGGCCCTGAACACCTGGGCCGACGTCACCATTGTGGGGGTAACCGCGGCGGGTGTGGCGGAACCTGACGCCGAGCCGGACCAGCCGCTCCTCGGCGCCCTGCACCGCTACCGGGAGTCCTTCCTGCAAAACGCCGCAGAGGGACTGTCGCCCTACGCCCTGGGCGATTATCGCTACGAGTGGGTCCCCCTGCGGGGCGGCCGCTGGGAGGAGATGCTGGTGGCCCGGGGGGCTAAAAAGGACCTCAAGGTGCGGCTGCGGGCCGGGGCCGCGGCCCAGGAAATCCTGGCGGAGGCCCGGGAGGAGGAAAGCGACCTCATCGTCCTGGGCTGCGCCAAAGGTGAGCAATGTCTCTGGGGAGACCACTCGCCGGTGCCCCAGCGGGTGGTCAACGACGCCGACTGCTCCGTCCTGTTGGTGAAAGAGGAGCAGCCCATCACCCGGATCATTGCCTGCCTGGACCAGAGTTACATCAGCCAGGATTCCCTGGAGATGATCAACCAGATCGCCACCCTGCACGGGGCCCAGCTCGAATTGATCGGCCTGAGCTCGGAGGGCGGCCTGAAGAAGGACGTTTACCGCCGTCTCATCGAGATCGGCGACTATTACGAGGACCGGCAGATTAAGGTGACCACCCGCCTGACCGAAGTGGCGGAGTTCGAAAACACCGTGGCCCGGGAACTCCAGCAAGATCTCCTGGCCCTGTGGATGGGCAAAAGGTCCCTGCTGGACCGCTTCTTCCCCCGGGACTGGGTGGGCCGCTTCGTGGGCAAGTGCCCGTCTTCGGTTCTGGTGATGAGATAGGATTAAAAAAATATTTTGTAGGGGCGCACCTACGTGTGCGCCCTAGAGGGCGGACACACAGGTCCACCCCTACATTGAGGAATACGCCATGAAGATCGTGGTAGCCGTGGATAAATCGGAGGAGTCTCAGCAGGCCCTGCGCTATACCTGCCACCTGTTGGAGCATTTCACCGCCATCGTCGACGCCCTTTACGTCAAGCCCGACGTGGTGGCCAGCACCGAGGGCGCCTACGCCCCCTTCACCACCAAGAGCGACGTGGAGCGGACCATCGAAGCCGAGGCCGAGCAGACCGTGGAGGAGATCATCGAGTCCTGCTCCATCTGCGTCGGCGGCCGCATCCCCTGCAACCCCTTCGTGGCTGTGGGTGACCCGGCCGACGAGATTCTCAACTTCGCCAACCAGGGCTATTACGACATGATCGTCCTGGGCTCCCAGGGCCGCTCCTCGTTGCGGGGCTTTCTCCTGGGGGCGGTGCACGCCAAGGTGCTGCACCATGCCTTGCAGCCGGTGCTGATCCTGCGCAATTTCCGGCCCATTCAAAAAATTCTGGTGGCCTACCGGGGCTCCCAGTGCGACCAGGGCGCCCTGGAGTTCATCGCCCCCCTGTTCGCCAAGAAGAAGCCGGAGATCACCATCCTCCACGTCCAGGAGACCGAGCGGGGCGAAAGCGAGGAGTTCGCCGAGGCCTGCCTCCTCAGCGGCGAGGATACCTTAAAGGAGTACGGCTACACCCCGGTCAAGAAGATGGCCCAAGGCGATTTTGTGGACGAGATCCTCAAGGCGGTGGCGGTGGAGCGCTACGACCTCCTGGTCCTGGGGGCTTACGGCCATAAACGGCCCAAATATATGAAGCTCCTGAGCGACGAGGCCCTCAACCTGGTGCGCCTCACCACCCGGCCGGTCCTGGTTTACCGGGATGAGAAGCTGACCTAAGGGCCTCACGCCAAGACGCCAAGGCGCAGAGGCGCAAAGAGAATTTCTGCTCGCGGCAACGTCACTTCTGCTGCGGTTGCCAACAAGCGGCGGCATCATCGTAAATCATGGTCCGCCCATTTACGTCGCAGAGCCACTGATTGCCGACTTTTCGGACATTCCTGGCTTCCGAGGGCGCCAGCGGAGACAATTCGTTCTGGGTGCCGACGGCACTCTTCATATAACTGGTCTTCGGTGGTTGGGTCAATGGCGCCTCTGAGGAGGCACAGCCGCTGGTTAATCCGAGTAACAGCGAAGCTGCCACAGCCATCCTGGAAAGCTTAATCTTGAAGTCCATCTTTCATCCTCCTGCCCTCAAGCTGAGATTATGCGGCTAGTGAGCTGTTTTCCGTGGTTAGCACCAAAACACCGATGGCCCATTGGCCTGGAAAGCATGATAGCACAAATTTCAACTCGTTTCCAAGCTCAGCTTGAGCGAGGAAAAGGTGCCACCCCCACCCCGACCCTCTCCCCTCAGTACTTACCCATTACAGGTCGGGCCTGCCTGGAATCTTGAAGAACTTGATTTTTCCCCAATATTGAATTAAAGTTTCCCCATTCAGGGGGCAGAATAAGATCGTTTTGGGGTTTGAGGACGAGAATAGAGGTGTCAGGATCAATTTGGAACGTATGTAACTTAGGCGACAGATAATCACAGATAATGTTATTTAATTCTTACGAATTTATTTTTCTCTTCTTACCGATTAGCCTCGTAGTATATTTCTCACTTAATAAATTAAAATTGACAGTAGCTTCCAGGGTTTGGTTGTCTTTGGCCTCGTTAGTTTTTTATGGCTGGTCTGCCCCGATTTATATTCCGCTAATTGGCTGCAGCATAGTGTTCAATTATACCCTTGGCCGAATCATCGCGCGTCTGAATAAAAATAACTTAACCGATACCAAGTCTTTCAATACAATTGTATTAGTATTGGCCATAGGAGTAAACCTTGGCGCCTTAGCCTACTTCAAATATATGGATTTTTTTATTGCCAATGTTAATTACTTTACAAAAAATCAGATTTCATTTCTCCATATAGCCCTACCTTTAGGCATAAGTTTTTTCACTTTTACTCAAATTGCTTATTTGGTTGATGTTTATAAGAATATAGCCGAAGAATATAATATATTAAATTATATTCTATTTGTAACATTTTTTCCGCACTTGATTGCTGGCCCGATAATCCATCATAAGGAAATGATGCCGCAATTTAGCAGTTTAAAAAGTAAAAAATTCAATTATCGGAATTTTTCCCAAGGACTATATTTATTTATTATTGGGCTATGCAAGAAGATTATTATCGCTGATAGTTTATCCGGCTATGTAACTCAAGGTTTTACCAGCCATCATGCGCTTACAACCATAGAAGCCTGGCTGACTTCCCTATCCTATACCTTGCAAATATATTTTGACTTTTCGGGTTACACCGATATGGCCCTCGGGCTGGCATTGATGTTCAATATTTGGCTGCCCGTGAATTTTAATAGCCCTTATAAGGCCTTGGATATTCAGGATTTCTGGAGAAGGTGGCATATAACCTTAAGCAGATTCTTACGAGCATACGTCTATATTCCGTTGGGAGGCAACCGCCGAGGCAACTATCTCACCTATTGCAACCTAATGGCCACCTTCTTGCTCGGCGGCTTGTGGCACGGGGCAGGGTGGACCTTCCTCTTCTGGGGCTTTCTGCATGGCCTCGCCATGGTCGTCCATAGAATTTGGCGGTTATTTAACCGGCGCATGCCTAGGATGTTGGCCTGGTTCCTGACCTTCAATTTTATCAATATCTGTTGGGTTTTCTTCCGAGCTGAGAATTGGGACGAAGCTATCAAGGTTTTAAGGGGTATGTTTTTTTTCAACGGCACCGTGCTGCCGAATTCATTACAATTTAAATGGCTGGCTTCCCTGGGATTTACGTTTGGCCCTTATCTGCAACAGATTAATGGCAATGACTATACTGTTCTGATGATTATCGCGTCTTTATTATTGTGTCTATATTTTAGAAACTCAAATCAATTGTCCAACAATTTTGAACCAAAATGGCAAATAGCCCTAATTACAGCCATAATGGCTTTTGTGGCCGTAATAAATATAGATAAGACGCAAATATTTTTATATTATAAATTTTAATCATGGCAGCTTATAAGAAATATTTAAAATACTTTTTTATTTTTTCATCTATTTTATTTTTATCCTTACTATTTAATTATGGTTTAGTTATTCATAGCTTTGAAAATATTTCCTATAAAGAGATAGTAGATCGTCAACTCAAAATGCAGGCTATCTGGGGGTCTGCTTTAAATCCTGATACGGTTATCTACAAATGCGAATTGTTTAAACATAGAAAACCTGAAGTCATCGCGCTCGGCTCTTCTATTAGTTACAACTTCAGGCAAGAGTTCTTTAGCACTTCCTTTGCCAATTGTGGCGGCGTCATGCCGTTCTTGAGTTGGGGTAGTGGGTTTTTGCAGGAGATCCTCAAATTTCATAAGCCTCATCTGGTCGTCCTGACCATAGATTTCTATTTCTTTAATGATAGGTTTCCGAAAGCAGCTAGTGAACCGAGTTTCGTCGATAGGGGAACGGCTCACCTGATGTTTAAATTGAAACAACCTTATCTCTGGTTGTGGCAGGGAAAACTAACCTTAGCGGAATATTTTAATATTGTGCTCTTCAACAACAATAGAAACAAGATCACTAACTATAATAACATGGGAGTGCTGGCCATCGATAGAGCGCAAGGGTTTAGAGAGGACGGGTCTTATTCTTATGCCGGGCTGGTGGCCGGCTTCCACCAAGGGTTTTATGATAAAAAATTTAAAGAAACCCTGAAAGAGGTAGAGGCCGGGACCGACCGGTTTATACACGGGAAGAATTTGGCAGTTCACGCCATGGATGATTTACTCAGAATTCTAAAGATATGCCACGACCAGGATATTAAAGTGGTGGTGATCGTGCCGCCGGTGGCACCTACCGTATTTCAGAAAATGCAGTCTATGCCGGGAGCCTACGAATTTATCCCCAAACTCCAGCAATATCTCCAATCTCTACCGGGTGAAGTCTACGATTTTCTGAATAATCAGGAGGTTAAGTGCAGCGATTGTGAATTCATCGATGGCTATCATGCGGGGGACGTAGCCCTCCAGAAAGTATTATTGACTATAATTAAGCAAAATCCCCAATCGGCGCTGCGAGATTATCTCAATATTGATTTAATGCAAAGAAAGGTCAAAGAAAACACCGGTCGAGCCATGACTATATACGATCCATCCAAGTATAATTTTCCGGAAATTGATTTTCTAGAAATCGGTTGCCTGAAATAGCCGTTACCTTTTATTCACTTTATTCCTTTAACGCCACTGGCGGCATTACCGGGTGGGGCTCCTTAAGCTCCATAGCACAGAAGTCCGGGTTCCAGGTGTGATGTGCACCCAAACTCAGAAAAAACTATTTTTATAGCGAAATTTATGGTAATATGGCTGGGCCCAAGGAATGGCACCTTTGGGAGATGCTTACGGAAGCGTAGAGGTAACCCAAAACCATGGTTCGCTCTTTAAGAAACTTTCTCACGGGTAGGATGGCAGCCGGAAGACCGTTGCCGGCCCTGCCAAAAGGTGAGGATATCCTTGCAATTCAATGATCTCCTGAGGGTTAGTGTACGCCAAGTGGTGAGGCACCACCGCCGCTATCTGGGGGTGGTGTTGGCCATTGCCCTGGGCGTTGCCGGCTTTATCAACATCATCGCCATGAGCCGGGAGGTGAAAAGGAATTTCAACGAAAACCTCGACCTGATCGGCGGGGTTAATATTATCCGAATTTACTTTGACAACACCCGCTCTTACCGGCCTCAGTGGTTCCGGAATAACACCCTGGCAGCCTTGAGCCAGCTTAAGGGTATCAAGGAAGTGAGCCTCACCTCAGCCGCGTCGGGCGCCACCAGCTGGCATGGTAAACAATTCGGTTATGTCGTGCTCGCGGTGGACGAAAATTTCTGGCAGGTAAACAATTTTTGGGCCCAGACGGGAAATCTCTTCGGGGCCGCCTCCGTGGCCGGGCACAAGCGGGAAGTGGTCCTGGGGGCTGAACTGGCCCGCAAGATCTTTGGCACCGAAGATGTCCGGGGCCGATTAATGCAGATCAATAACGATAATTATTGGATCTCCGCCGTCCTGGGAGGCGTCACCAGCAGCAACGTAGCCAATGCCGCCTTTCTCCCCCTGACCACGGTGACGGACCGCCTACCCGGTCGCTCCCTGGCGGATCATCTCTACCTCCGCTGCCAGACCTGGGACGATGTCGGCCAGGTCGCCAGGGCCATCCCGGCGGTCATCCAGGCCAACCAGTCCCCGGAAGAACTCCACATCGAGGTTTCCTGGGAAGCGCTTAAACGGGTGCTGCAACTGGCCTGGTGGATTGAATTCCTGATTTATCTGGCCATCAGCGCCACCTTCCTCTTGGGCGGGGTGGGCATCTGGAACGTCATGATGGCCGCCGTGGTGACCCGCACCCGAGAGATCGGCTTGAAGAAGGCCATGGGAGCGGAAGACAAGGACATCCTCACCCAATTTTTGTCGGAGGCCCTGTGCGTCAGTATCGGGGCCGCCTTGCTGGGAGGCTTGGTGGGGCGAATCATGATGGAGATCCTGGGCCAGGTAATCGGCAGTCGTCCCTCCGAGAACCTCTTCCTCCTGGGATTGTCCCTGGGATTCCTGTTCGCGGTAATCCTGGGGGTTGGGGCCGGTCTTTATCCCTCCCTTCGGGCCAGTCGCATGGAAGTAGTGACCGCCATCCGCTATGAATAGTTTGGTTGAATTTCGGCAAATACCTGCCTCCAGACCCAGAAGGTATAACTAAACAAGAGTCTCGCCAGATGTGGATCATAACCAAGGCCAAGTAACTGCCTTCAGGCTTGGGGGGGGGCAGGTGGTGACCACTCTTTCCAGGCTTCCTAGTGCTTTTCTATTATGCCAATTACCGGGTTTGGTTCAAAGTTGCGGCCTCTGCCGCCCGACTCCGGGCCGGATGCCGCTCGGTTTCTCCGGCCGCCTGCAGCTTTATAAGAATTGGCGCCCCTTATTGCGTCCATTGGGGGTGATTTACTCTGGATAAAAGATTGGCTCAACCTGGAAAGAAATTTTTCCTAATACTGATTTTTCTCTGCATTTATTTAATAGGTGCGTCTATCCAGGCTTTTAACGTCAACACAGATATGACCAAGGCGGATCAACTGGATTATATACAGAGGGCAACGGACCTAAACATTACTCATTATGAACGTATTACCGACGGAAATCGCATGCCTCTTTATCCGTTTATCCTTTCCTTTCTCTATCATCCCGGCATATCACATGGAGAATATTTTCGAAGAGGCAAGATCCTTAGTATAATATTATCAGTAACTTTACTTATTATTCTTTTTCTTATATTTAGAATATATTTAAATGCCCTGGAATCGCAAGTACTTATTCTTATTACTGCATTCACATTATTTATGCCTCGAGCCGGATATATTCAAAGTGAATTGCTTTTTTACTTCTTGAACTTCTGTGCTTTTCTGCTTTTTTGGGGTTGCTTAAAGACCCCCCGCCTGTGGATTGCCGCAGCCGCGGGTTTGCTTGCCGGTCTCACTTATTTAACGAAGTCTTCTGTGGTCCCCGCCGTGGTTTGGTTTATCTTTTTTTATATAATAATCCATATTGCAGTGCCAATTATTAAAAAAATTGTGAATAAAATTAAGCCAAAGATGTCCCTGCCACAATGCCATATTTTGAAAAATATTGTGGCCCTCTTGGTCTTTATCGTTATTTTCTTATTGACAGTATACCCATATATTTCCGTGAATAAACAAGTTTTTGGCCACTATTTTTATAATGTGAATTCCACTTTCTATATCTGGTGTGACTCCTGGGAACAGGCAAAAGTGGGGAGGGATCATGGTGATCGAGTAGGTTGGCCCAAAATGCCCCCAGAAGAACTACCTTCCGGCGGAAAGTATTTGCATGAGCATAGCTTATCACAAATTCTGGTCCGCCTGGCTTCTGGTTTTGTTATTGTTATCGGAAATGCGATTGGAGGATTCGGTTACGCCCAATACCTCTGTATTTACCTGCTCATTTGTATTTTGGCGATAACGAAACAATATGGGGCATTCGTTGAATATCTTAAACTAGGTAACAATTATTTAATAGTAATAAGTTTAATTCTATATTTTTTATTATATTTTTTATTGTATGCCTTCGGAGCTACAATTTTTAAAGGCCCACGCCACCCCTTGGCACAATATTTGCCGGCGATGTTTCTGATGAGTTATTTTTTATCAAAGTTAGAATTTAATTATTATTCTCAAGCGATGAGCTGTCAATTTGACCTGAGAAAAATAAATATTATAGTAATTGGTCTTTTAGGGCTAGAGTTAATTTTCAATATGCCCTATAAGATTTTTGCAGTTTTTAACGGTTATTGATATTTAATTAATCCGATTATTCCTCCTTTAAGTATTCTGCCTCTGCATTATTCTCTTCCTCTCTCCAGCCGCCATTATCCTAATTGATAGCAGTAGAAATCAGAGGCGCAGGTTTTCCCGCGCCAGGCGGGTGGCCGGGGCGCGGGTGTCGGTTAGTTCCTGGGGGGAGGTATTTGCACTGGGGGCCGTCGTCCCGCGCCGAGCCGCGGTCAGCGGTAGCTGCTGCCCCGGGGGCCGCGCAGGAGCGAAGTGAATACCCCGATACTCGCAACCAACATGCAAGTGAGCAGAGTTATGTGAAAGGCGTGAGTAAAAACAGCTTCCAGCGGCTCGGCCGGAAGATTCCATTTCTGGCTGAGCGCCGCGCCAGCCCGGGCGCCGCCCAACGAGGTAAAAATGGCCCCGGAGAGAGCCACACTGGATGATTGACCCAGGACGCGGACCGTCGACAGGAAACCTGAGGCCAGGCCCAAGCGCTCCGGTGGCACTGAACTCATAATGGCGTTATTGTTCGGCGGTTGGAAGAGCGCTTGCCCGAAGCCGGTCACCACCAGCGGCCAGACAATATCAAAAACCGACACCTGGGCCGTCAGGCGGCTGAGAAACCAGAGTCCCAGACAGACGATGGCCAACCCCAGGGAACTGAGCACCCGAGACCCGAAACGGTCAGAGAGCCAGCCGCTGAACGGGGCGACCAGTGCGAGGGTGAGCGGCACCGCGGTCATCAGCAGGCCCGCCTGGTGGGCCGGGAGCGCCAGCAGCTCCTCCAGGTAGAAGGGCATCAGGAACATCACGGCAAACAGGGACAGAAAACAGAGAAAGCTGCTGGTAATGGCCGCGCTGAACAGCCGGTTGCGAAAGAGGGAGAAATCGACGATGGGCTGGTTGACCCGCCTTTCGTTAATGGTGAACGCCGCACCCACCGCCAACGCCGCCACAAAGAGCCCGACAATGGTGCCGGAACCCCAGCCAACTTCCTGGCCGAAGCTCAGACCCAGCATCAGACAGGTGACGCTCACCGAGAGCAGAATGGCGCCGACGAGGTCAAATTGCTGTCGGTCCCAGCGCAGCTGCATGGGCTCAGTCAGCAGGCGCAGGGCCGCGCTAATGCCAATTATCCCGATGGGCACATTGATGTAAAAGATCCAGCGCCAGGTGAAGGCCTCGGTGATGATCCCGCCCACGGTGGGACCGGCGCTCGTACCGGCGGCCACCACCAGAGCGAGAATACCCAAGGCCCGGCCCCGCTCCGCGGCCGGAAAGGCGCGGGTGATCATGGCGGGGCTGATG
Organism: Desulfobaccales bacterium; assembly: GCA_044451265.1. Taxonomy (GTDB): domain Bacteria; phylum Desulfobacterota; class Desulfobaccia; order Desulfobaccales; family 0-14-0-80-60-11; genus JAPLJC01. Next base: position 12,294 of record JBIOJX010000004.1, on the reverse strand, counting down.
GCCATGATCAGCGCGCCCCCCACCGCCTGCAGGGCGCGAAAGATGACCAGGAACCACAGCGACGGAGCCGCCCCGCAAAGGGCTGAACTGGTGGTAAAAATGAAGATTCCCAGCACCCAGAGGAGTTTCTGCCCCACCATATCCAACAGTCGGCCCAGGGTCAGCAGGAGGCCGGCAATAACGACGAGATAGGCAATGATGACCCATTCCACCATGCCACTGAGAGGGACCTGAAAAGAGAGGCTGATTTTCGGCAGGGAGATGTTCACAATACTGGCGTCCAGGGTCGCCATGAAGAGGCCGATGGCCATAATCCCCATGACGGTCCACTTGTCCGCGGTCTCCCCGGCGGCCGGGGCCTTGGTCTCCAAAATAGGCATGTGGTTATTTTCCTATGGCAAAGACCGATTCCAAAACCTGCATGGCCTCGATGATGAGGCGGCGCTCGGAGGCCGGGAGGACCACCAGGCACTCAGCCAGCCGAGACTCAGTGGCCTTATAGGCCGATTGCATCGCGCTCCGCCCCAGAGCAGTCAGAACCAGGGACACCCGCCGACGGTCTTTGGGATCCATTTGGCGGGTCACCATATTTCGAGCCACCAGGCCGTCTATCATCTTGGACGTCGAGGGCAGGGTGAGCCCCAGATGCTCCGCAATATCCGAAAGGAACGCACCTGCATGGCGGTTCAAGAAGATCAGGACCCGAAATTGGGGCACGGAAAGCTCAGATCCCCGATGGCTCCGGATCTCGGTGCGGATGGCGCGCATCACCATGGGAACGATTTCCAATATTTGTCGAGCACACTCATCAGGTGAGCCGAACATAGTTAGCCTTTCTAATAGTTAGATAGACTAAGTATATTCCTTGCCTGGCCGGTTTCAACAAATTTCTTAGCCGCCGATTCTTCTAGCTTTTGGGGTTTTACTAGATCAAGGCGGGATCATCAGTGAACGCCTCGGGAGTTAGAAGGGATGCCTAAAATGCACTTGAGAAAAAGATTTTGGTTATGGTTAGCGCCGATTATTCTCACCATGATGCTGGGACTATCTTGGCCGGTGGCGGCACAACATCTCGGCTTGGGGCGCCGTGGCGACCCCGGGGCAGCGGATCGCCAGTTATATAATCCCCAGACAGTGACCACGGTTCAAGGACAGGTAGAGGACTTGGGAAGCTATGGAAAGCAGGGATGGCGGGTCACCCCGGGAATGGCGATCCAGGGTTTGGTGCTGAAGACCGCTAAAGGCAACCTTACTGTCGACTTAGGGCCTCCCTGGTATGCGAGCAAGCAGGGCTTCACCTTGCAAACAGGGGATACCTTAGAGGTAACCGGCTCGAAGGTTACCAAGGATGAGAAGACAATCCTGCTCGCGGCCGAGGTGAAAAAGAACGGCCGGACGCTGAAAGTGCGGGATGAGAAAGGCGCGCCGCTCTTTCGGGGGCAGGGTCCCGATGGGCAAGAGACCAAAGGCAGGGGGCGCGGCGGCATGGGTTCCGGCGGCCGCGGCCGGGGAGGTTGGTAACTATCTCAGAAGCAGCCCAGATTTAAAGACTTCAATTCCGCACTCGCCGGTCTATCTGAAAATTTTATGGACGCTGCACGCCGATTTGAGCAATTTTTAGAGTTTAACCATTAAAGGCCGGATAAGCCGGCTAAACAATTCGAAACAAGGGGGAGCGAAAATGAAGAGTAAGAAGTTAACAGTAACGGTATTGTTGGCTCTGGGATTATTTTTGAGCCTGGCCCTGACCTCCTGGGCGCAGCCGTGGGGGATGAAGGGACACCGGGGTCAATGGGGCCACTGCGGACAGCATGGGAAGTTTGCCAACCTGACCCCGGAGCAAGCGGGAAAACTTTTCGATCTGCGGCAGAAATTCCTGGATGACACCGCCGGCCTCCGCAAAGACCTGGTAGTGAAGCGGACGGAGTTAAGGGCCCTCTGGCGGACGGAGAATCCGGATGAGAAACAAATTCTGGCCAAGCACAAAGAAATCAATGCCGTGAGGGAAAAGTTGCAGGAAAAATTCGTCCCCTTTCGGCTGCAAGTAAAGAAAATCCTCCCTCCAAGCTCCAGCCCCAAGGGCAAGCTGAGCCTGGAGGATGAGGAAAATAATTTAGATTCCACCATGACCATGGAATTTGACGGTACTGGCGAGGCCGATTCATAAAGGATGCGGCCGGTAAAGGAACCAGAAGTTATACTTTGCTGGTTCCTTTACCGGCGCGGGCCAGCCGTAGATGGAAACATCTCTGCCTGTATCGGGAAATTCATTCTTCTCCGCAATAATTAAAGCGGCTGGCGTGCGCTGCCTGAACTAACCTCAGGACCTGCCCAGCCGTCCAATTTTCTAAGGTTCAATAATTCAAGCAAAGTGAGTTTATCACCATGCCGATGGATGTCGTCGCGACCAAGAAGACCACGCCTTTCGTCAACAATCAGCCCCTGGTGACCTGGGACCTGGCGCTGAAGATCCTGGTGCCCCTGGGGCTGGTGGCCTTCTGCATCATTGCTTGCCAGCTTGGCACCTTTTCCGGTTACCTGCAACTCTTCAGCCACAAAAGCTATGGCACCCCCTTAATGGCCTTGGGGGCCGGTTACAGCCTGGCCTTTTTAATCTTTCAGGCGGCGCTCTCCATCCTCTGGTGGCGATATCGTCCTTATCCCTTATTCGTTGGTCCCATGCCGACGGTAACGGTGATTATCCCGGCTTATAATGAAGGGGCCATGGTGGAAAAGGCCCTTTACTCAGTGGCCAAGTGCGATTACCCCTCAGACCGCCTGGAAATCATTTGCATTGATGACGGCTCCCGGGACAATACCTGGAGCTATATCCAGCGGGCTCAGCAGGCCTATCCCCAGCTGATCAAGGCGATCCGTTTCCCCCAGAACCGCGGCAAGCGAGAGGCCCTGTATGCCGGCCTCACCCGGGGGCGAGGGGAATATTTGGTTACGGTGGATTCCGACAGCGTCATCGAGCCCGATACCTTGAGACAGATCCTGGCCCCCATGCTGCAAGACCGCCAGGTCGGAGCCGTGGCCGGCAACGTCAAGGTCTATAACCGCACTAAAAATGTCCTGACTCGCATGCTGTGGGTGCGCTTTATCCTCTCCTTCGACTTTGTCAGGGCCGCCCAGTCCATGTATGGCTTCGTCTTCTGCACCCCCGGCGCCCTTTCGGCTTACCGCCGGGAGGCTATTGATCCCATCCTGGAAACCTGGCGGCGCCAAACCTTCTTGGGGGTGCGCTGCACCATCGGGGAAGATCGGGCCTTTACCAACCTGGTGTTGCGTCAGGGCTATTGGACCGTATACCAGCGCAGCGCCCTGGTCTACACCACGGTCCCTGAAAATTTTCGGGGCCTATACCGCATGTTGCTCCGTTGGGACCGGTCCAATTTCCGGGAGTCTCTGATTCAGTTGACCTTTATGTTCAGCAGGTATCGGCCTAAACATCGTCTCATGCCCATCCTGGATTTCTTCTTCCGGGAGTCGCAGTTTCCCATGACCTGCATTTTCCTGCCTTTACTCCTGATCTCTCTCGCCAGTTATCCCCTGGCGCTGTTAAAATTTGTCACCGGTGTCGGGGTGGTCTCCTTCTTCATGACTTTTTACTATATCCGGCAGGAGCGGGACATGGATTTTGTCTATGGGGTAATCTACTCCTACTATGCCTTCCTGTGTTTGAGGTGGATCAAGCCCTACGCCCTCCTTACCTTACGGAACGGCCGCTGGTTGACGCGCTGAAGGAGAACCATCCTTAGATTAGGTTTTCAGGCTGATGGGCAAGGCCTTTGATAATTTTCTGCACGGGGCGACAAATCCAGAGAAGAGGGAAAGGCTTCCCATGCGACTGCGAGAGAAGATGTGGCGAGGTTCTCCGGTATGGCCACCTCCATCGTGGACCGGGAGTGGTGGGAAAGGCGATAGCTTTTCGACTGGTGAAGGCGGAATTTTAAGAAGTGTGCACCTCTATAAGTCTCCGCCGCCATTTCCGCCGCAGGAAGCATATTTGACCATTACGGCTGAAGATCAGGGCCAGCTCCGTTCGGGCCTGATTTTCGAAAGCCCTGAACAGCTTGAATATCTCTATTTCATGCTTAAGAAATATGTGGGGAGACCGCTGCGGGAAGTGGGGGACCTGGAGATAAATTAAAGGCCAAACGGGGGGGACGATGTTGCAATTAACCAAATTTGACCAAACCGACTATGAGCACTACCCCTGTGTCGAAAACCTTTTTGGCGATGTAGTCCCCCTGATTGCCCAGGTGAAGATGGCATTGCCATATGAGGGTTGGTATGCCACGGTAGTAGTTGACGGCAACGGCATCCTGGTGATGATTTACAATGGGGAGGATGAACAGAGAATGGTTTTTTGCCGGGAACTTTACCCTTTCCCTTTGGCCGTTCTCGTGGCGGAGCATTTGGAGGAGCCACTTGACCCGCAGGTCTTAACCAGGTTGGGTTTTGAGCAATTTAAGTGAAGGCCGGATAGAGGCCGCTCGTGTTGGCTGCCACTGCCATTTGGTTAACCAGGAAATTTTTCCTGGAAAAGCCATTGCCCTGATATAATAAAGCCATGAGTTCTGGAGTGCATTTTGGTCAGCTGCGCCTGATTATCTCGGTCGTGGCGGTCCTCGCCCAAGTTTACCTCTTCCTCCGCATCGGGCAGGTCATTTGGACCTCGCGCCGGTCCCGCCTGGGCAAATCCTTACTTATCGGCGCGGTGGGCCTGAGCATCGCCGCGCTCTTTGCCATGTTCGCGGTCAGCTTATCCAGGCCGAGCCTCTGGGTGGACCCGCCGGCGGTGGCAGATGTCATCCTGTTCTATTTTCCGGCGGTGTGGACCTTCGGGTCGATCTTCTCGGCCCTGCTCCTCGGTCTGGTCCAGCTTCTGAAGGGGTTGGGGTGGGTCATAGTTCGATGCGGGCGCGGCCTGGACCGCCGGCAAGCCGCCCTTCCCGTGAACCTCGAGCGCCGCCGTTTTCTGCAAGCCGGGGTGAGCGGGCTGGCCGCGGCGCCCTTGATTCTCTCCGGATACGGGGCTGCCTATGGCGGCAAGGCTTATGAGGTCCGGAAGCTCACCTTACCCTTCGGCCGGGCTTTGCGGGTGGTCCAACTCACCGACATCCATGCCGGGGTTTACATGACCCGGGCGGAGATCCGGCGCTATGCCGAGCAAGTCACCGCCCTTGAGCCAGATTTGTTTGTCCTGACCGGAGATTACATCTCTAACTCGATGAAATTTCTTCCCGATTGCGTGGAGGAGCTGGCCCGGGTCCGCGCCCGGTACGGCACCTTCGCCAGCATGGGCAATCATGAACGCTGGTTTGGGCGGCAGAGTGATATCCTGGCAATGTTCCGGCAGCACCGGATCACGTTTCTGCTCAACGCTCACCGGGTAATTCAGACCGAACAGGGTCCATTGGCGGTGGCCGGTATAGATGACCTCCTGTCCGGGCATCCCGATTTGGCGGGCGCCTTGCAGGGGCTGGATGGTACCATCCCGACGATCCTGCTCTCGCATCGGCCGGAAATTTTCCCTCTGGCCGCGGCTTCCGCTGTCCCGCTCACCCTAGCGGGCCATTATCATGGGGGCCAGATCAAGTTTGGCCTGCCGGGTCTGAATTTCAGCCTGGCCCACCTCCTGACCCCCTATCCTGAGGGGCTATACCGGATTGAAGACTCCCATCTCTACGTCAGTCGCGGGATCGGGACCACCTTCACCCCGATCCGCTTGAATGCCCGGCCGGAAGTTACCCTGCTCCGCCTTACCTGACCCTCTGTCTACACCCTCACTTAGCGCCAGCCTGGGCAGCCTGGTCCTCCGGAACGGTTTTGCCGGGGGTAACCGGGTTGCTTCCCGCCATTTGGGGCTCCCGATGCCACCAGCCCCCGCCCAAGGCGACAAACAGCGCGGCGGTATCCTGGAAACGCAGCGCCTGGGCCTGGATATAGCCGAGTTTAGCCTGCTGGTATTGGTTATCGGCGGTCAGGACTTGCAGATAGTTGACCAGCCCGGCCTGATAGTTGGCTTGCACCAGTTGCAGGGCCTGATCGGCCGCGGCCAGCGCCGCGGCTTGGGCCTTCAGAGTCTCAGCGTCGTGTTCCACCGCCCGGAGCGTGTCGGCCACCTGCTGGAAGGCGCCGACCACTACCTGCCGGTAGTCGGAGGTGGAGGCCTGATACGCCTCTATGGCCGCTTTCCGTTGATGCCACAAGGTTCCCCCGGTAAATAAAGGTTGGGCCAGGTTGGCCCCAAGGCTCCAGATATTGGCGGCGGTCCCGAAGAGCTTGGTGATATCCACCGCAGTCTGCCCATAGGAGGCGCTCAGGTTGAAGCTGGGAAACATGGCCGCGGTCGCCACCCCGATATTGGCGCTGGCCGCGTGTAACGTAGCTTCGGCGGCCAGGATGTCAGGCCGTTGGCGCACCAGCTCCGACGGCAGCGTGATCGGCAAATCTTTAGGGAGTGTAAAATCCTTTAAATCGAGCTGGGGCGCCGACCACTCCGCCGGGGTGCGCCCCACCAGGGCCGCCAGGAGATGGTTGGTCTTGTCGAGGTTTTGCTTCAAGGGCGGCAGGGCCGCCTCGGTGGCGGCGAGTTGGGCCTGAAGGCTGACCACGTCCGCGTAAGGGACGGTGCCCGCCTGCGCCTGGGTTGCGGTGAGGCGCAACTGCTCTTTTTGAAAGCCGATGAGCTGCTGCGTGGCCTCGATCTGGCCTCGATAGGCTGACTGGGCGACGGTGGCATTGACGACATTGCCCAGCAGGGTGAGATAGGTGGCCGCGGCGGTGTAGTTCTGATAATCCACCTGGGCCGCTAACCCCTCGACGGTGCGCCGCTGGCCGCCGAACACATCCAGAACGTAGGAGACGCTGACCGAAGAGGTATAGAGGTTAAAGATGCTGCCGGGAGCATTAGCCGCGCCGAACTGGGCGGTGGTGAATCTTTGCCGGGTGGGGGAGAAGTTGCCTTTGACCTGAGGAAAGAATACCCCATAGCCCGCCTGCAAGTTTTCCTGGCTTTGGCGCAAACGGGCCTGAGCCGATTGCAGATTAGCGTTTTGAGCCACAGCTTCCTGGATCACTCTGTCCAACTGGGAAGATTGGAACAAGCGCCACCAATCGGCGGCGATTTTGGCGCCCGCGGCAAAGTGCTGGGCCTGGCCGTCGGCCGTAACCGTGACGGTCGGCTCCTCCCCTTGGGTAAATTGGGTCGCGGCGGGCGGCTGCGGGCGCGAAAAGTCGGGTCCCACCGCACAACCCGCGAGCAACCACAGGCAAGACAGCACGCTGCCGAGGGCCAACCGCAAACGGCCGCGGGGATTATGGCGTTTCCACATAGACGTCCACCAGTTGCCCCGGATAGATATTCATATCTTTGGGCGGCTTGAACCGGAACAAGACCGGCAACACCCGCACGTCCACCCGTTCGGTCCTTTGATCCGACAGCTGGATCTTGGGGCTGACATAGGGCTGGATCCGATCAAATTCCAAGGGGATGCGGCGGTCAGTCCCCCTGATTTGCATCTGGGCCTGCATGTGAGGACCCTGCGGCAGCCTGGGAATGAGAATCTCATCGATATAACATCTGACTTCGAGATATGGTTCTTGGGGGTATCCCATGACGATAATGGGATTATAGCCCTGGGTGTAGGTGCCGTAGCTCCCCTGCGGCGCCACGTAGCTGCCCTCCGCGGCGCGCACGGCCAGAACCACGCCGTCAACCGGCGCCTGGATGGTATATTTAGCCAGGAGCGCCTGCCCGCTCTCGTAGGTTTTCGTCAGCGCCTCATAGAGATGCTGCTGGTTTTGGATGTCATAGATCCAGGCCCCGGCTTTGGTCAGTTGGTACTGCCTCTGGGCCACCCCCAGATTGGCTGTAGCCACTTTGAAGGCATTCTCCGCGTTGTCCAGTTGATCTTTACTCACCGACTGCGGATTCATGGCAGACGATTTTCTCAGTTTGCTCAGCGAATCCCGGGTGGTTTTCAGACTGGCGGCGGCGGCATCCATCTGAGCCTTGGATACCCTGAGGTTTTCCAACCTCGGCTGGGCTTTCAGTTCACGCAGCGTGACCAGGGCGGCTTCAGCCTGAGCCTTCTGCTGGTTCACCGTGGCCCGTTGGACGGAATCATCAATCAGCAGGAGCGGGGTCCCCTTCTTCACCGTTTGCCCTTCCTTGGCCAGGATCTGGGTGACGGTGCCGGGGACTTCGGGAAAGATATTGATGTTTTCCCCATTGGATTGGTAGCTTTCAATGATGCCGTTGGCATAAACCCCTTGGACATAAGGATTCTGGGCGGGATAATAGGCCGGCGGCAGCGGTTTTTTCCGGATGCCGTACATGTAGGCGCTGACCAACCCGCCCACCACCCCCAGGATCACCAGGGCTAATAATAATTTATGTCTCACTCATGCCTCCGCTGACAATCTCCACAATCCGGCCATCTTCCATCTTGAGGTTTCGGTCGGCATATTCGAAGATCCTGGCGTCGTGGGTGACAATCAGGATGCATCGGTGTTCGTTCAATAAGTTTTCTTTAATAAACCCGATAATCCTTTTGCCGGTGACGCCGTCCAGGGATGCGGTGGGTTCATCAAAGATTAAAATGTCCGGACGGCTGACGATGGCTCTGGCCAGGGCCACGCGCTGTTGTTCGCCACCGCTGAGCTTGAAGGGCGGCAGCTCGGCCCGGTCCTTGAGCCCTACCACATCGAGAAATTCTATGGCCAGGCGTAAAGATTCATCCCAGTCTTGCTTCTTGAGGATCAGGGGGAGAGCGACGTTCTCCGCGGTGGTCAGTTTCGGGAACAGGTGGTAGTCCTGAAACACAAAGCCGATGCTGTGCAATCTGAAATCGGCCAGTTCGTTGGGCCTGAGCCCCCAGATTTCTTTGCCGTCCACCACGACCGTGCCGGAATTGGGTCGCAAAATCCCCGAAATCATGCTCAACAGAGTGGTCTTGCCGCTGCCCGACGGGCCGGTGATATAGAGCATTTCGCCAAAATTGGCCTCAAAACTGACCTCTCGCACCGCGTAGGTCCTGATTTCCTCTGCTCCGAACCACTTCACCAGTTCGACGGCTTGCACCGCTACCTCGGCCATGCTTAACCTCTGAAGATATCGAACGGTTCGACTTTAATCACTTTTCGCACCGCGATGAAACTGGAAACCCCGGAGATGACCAGCACCATGACGAAGGCCATGCCAAGATTGAAAAAGGTGATATCCGCGGCGTAATTCGCTATCTGTCTTTTGGCGATGGCGATCATCAGCGAACTTAAGCCCACCCCCAGGCCGTACCCGGTGAATCCGGTGAGCAAAGTTTGAAAGAGGATCATGTAGACGAGTTCGTGACTCTTGGCGCCGATGGCTTTCAGGGCGCCGAATTTATCCAGATTTTCCAAAACGAAGGTATAGAAGGTTTGGCCGCAAACGGATAAGCCCACCAGGAAACTGATCACGGTCATGATGAGAATGTTGGTGCCGACGCCGGTTTGGTATTTGTAATAGTTGGCAACTAGTTGCCGGAATTCGGTATTGGTCAGTGCCAGATAGCCGGCCTTGGCCACCTCTTTCTTGATATTAGGGATGTCTTTACCGGTTTTCGGTTCCACTAAAATATAGGCAATGGTGAACCGCGTGGAAGGGATATACTGAATGGCCCGGGTGAAGGTGGTATACAGGGTCGGGATGCCGAACAGGGTGCTGCTGGCCACTTTGGCAATGCCGACGACGACCCCCCGGTGGTCGTTGATCTCAAAAGTTGTGCCGATCCCAGGGTTTTCTAATTTGGAAAATTCCTCGTCTTTGACCACGATAAAGCCATTGTCGGCAAAAATATCGTCAATTTTTCCTTGGATCAACTCGGGTCGGCCCACCAGGCTGGCGTCGTCCAGTCCGAGAACGGTGGCCGGCTGATAGACGCCGTCATGGAGCTTGACGAGCGCGACCCCGGAATATAACGGCACGGCGTATTTGACGCCGTTGATGCTGCGCACCGCGTCCAAGATGTAATCAGGCAACTGGATGCTGTTGAGGGGATTATTGACAGCCGGGTCCATGACCCAGACGCTGGCGCCGACGTTGATGATGGTAGCCGAGGCCTTATTCAAGATGCCGGAAAATACGGAGGTCAGTTGGACCATCAGAAAGACTGCGAAGGTGACTCCGACGATCAGGGCGGCGAACTTGCCCCGGTCATTGACTAACAACTTGAAGGCAACTCGCAAGATTCCTTTCATGGCTGGGGTCTCTCGTCTGACGCTGCCAGGCAGTAATCCTCAGCCCGGGCCAGGCCTTGCAGGGCGCTTAAGGAAAAGCGGGTTATGTGGTCAACCAGGGCCTGAATATCCGCCGGTTCATAATGTTGTTGGGGAAAGAGGCGTTGAATTACCGGACGGGCATGGCGATAATGCACGCATTGGCTGACAATGCTCAGTTGGCAGTAGCGCACCTGGTCATCAGTCACCCCGGCCCCCAGCAGTTCCCGCACGATGGCTCCCAACTTCCCCGCCATCGGCCGCAGCATATTTTCCACCAGGGTATCCAAGGCGGTGGTGGGTTCAATCATTTCCCGGGCCATTAATTTGCCGTACCAGGCCGGCATCCCTTCGTCCAGGAGGCTGAATAACAGATCATGGATAAAGGCGCGTAGACGGAGCGCCGGGGGCATCTCGCCGGAATCGCCGGAAAAAAGGGGGTATTTTTCCCGGGCCCGGGTATGCGCGTCTACCAGGACCGCCAGGTACAACCGTTCTTTGTCGCCAAAGTGATAGTTCACCGCGGCGAGATTGGCCCGAGCCCGGCGACAGATTTCCCGGATGGTGGCGTTGCGAAAGCCTTGTCTGGCAAAGACCTCCCCCGCGGCTGCCAAAAGGCGTTGCCGGGTTTCGTGGCTGGTGGAGATTTCTGCAGGGATGGTCGTCAAATGAGCCCTATTAAAACATTTGTTTGAAACTAGCGTATCAATCAATTGGGTCTATGTCAAACAAAAATCATGATCCCGTGGTTTATGAAACTGTCACTCAGCGCCGCCCCAGGACCGGCACTCCCGGCCGGGATCAAGGGGTGGACTCCAGTCGCCAGGGCGTTGCTCCCACCCTATTTGCCCCCTCCTTATTGCCCCAAACGGAAACATAATAAATCATTAAATAAAACCTAACAAATCTTAGTTATCGTTCGACAACTGTTTTTTCAGGATGTGCCTGTCATAACGGTGGAGCTGAAGTATCATTTGCAGAAGAGCCATAGATTAATCTAAATCTAATGATGGAATTCGTAACTTATTTTGTCACTCATTACGGCTATCTGGCCATATTTCTCTTGCTGGCGCCGGGGACCTTCGGCATTCCCGTCCCCGATGAACTATTATTGACTTTTCTCGGCTATCTGGTGCTGCAGGGAGACTTGCAGCTCATCCCGACGCTGGCGGTGGTCGTGGCGGGCGCCACCCTGGGGATAACGCTGGATTATTGGGTGGGAAGAGCGGCCGGCGCCAGGTTGATCAGGGAGGCCGGGGCCTATTGGTCTATCCAGCCCGACAAGTTTGAGCGGCTGCAAGAGCAGCTCCAACGTGGCGGTGGCTGGGTGCTTTGCCTGGGATACTTCCTCCCGGGGGTCAGGCACTGGTTGGCCATAGCCGCCGGGGTCAGCAGATTCCCGCTGGCGGGCTTTACCCGCTTTGCTTATGCGGGAGCCCTGGCCTGGTCATTGGGCTATATTTTCCTGGGATATTTTTGGGGCCGGGAAGCGGGCCTCTTAGTGGAGCGGCTTGGCGTCCATGGGCGCCTGGCCGCCGGGGTAATCGTCACCCTGCTCTTGGGCTATTTACTTATCCGGGGAAAATGGCTGCGACCGCGCTGGCCGAAATCTCAGGAAACGCCCCAACTTACTCCTTGAAGCGATAGCCCACCCCGCGGACGGTTTCGATATAGTCGGCCGCAGCCCCCAGTTTTTTACGCAGCGCCACAATCTTCACATCCACGGCCCGGTCCGTGACCGGATAATCATTGCCGTGCAGGCCTTCGACAATGTTGGCCCGGGTGAGCACCCAGCCCGGCCGGCGGGCCAGCAAGTGGAGCAGCCGAAACTCGGAGGCGGTCAGGTCGATGGCTTGCCCGCGGAGCAAGACTTCGTGGCGGCCCGGGTCGATGACCAGATCATGAATTTTGAGCAGCGCGTCTGCACCCGGCGGCGCGGTGCGGCGGCGGCGCAGCACCGCCCGGACCCGAGCCAGCAAGACCCGGGTGCTGAACGGCTTGGTGATGTAATCCTCCGCTCCCAGCTCC
>JBIOJX010000003.1:0-43227 GCA_044451265.1 Desulfobaccales bacterium | reverse complement strand
GCTATGGAGATTCAAGGAGAATCTGGCTGTCAGCGGCCAATTGTCGGGTGGTGCGAGAACCGCCCCTGGAACTGACCAAGGCAACCGCTTTTAATTATACCAGAAAGACCACCGGGAGTGCCCCTTGCTTTACAATCTGTAAAAAATATTGACAGAACCTATCCGGTTATGGAAAAATTTTCCTGCAAATTTAGGTCGTTAATCCAAATGGTTAGGCGGTTCGGCCTGCCTTGGAACGACCATTGCTTATGATGCTTGTGAAGAGTGCCGATTGCGACTAACTGACTCCGTCCGGGTGAGAAGCCATGGAAGAGCGACAATACCACAAACTGTGGTGGAACATCATCCTGACCACCCTGGGCTTTTCCGTGATTCCCCTGCTCATCTTGGGGTTTGTCATTTATCAGCAGTTCAGCTCCTCCTACACCGCCAAGATCATGGAAAACATGAAGACCTTGGCGGAAAACCGCGCCGCCTCCCTCGACCTGTTCTTCGAGGAGCGCATCTCCCAACTCACCGGCCTGGCCAACACCCAATCCCTGGAAATGTTGAAAAATGAAGACTATCTGCATCGGGTCTTCAACATCATCCAGGCCCGTTCCAAGTCTTATCTGGACCTGGGGGTCATCGATCAGGAAGGCAACCATCTGGCTTATGTGGGTCCGTACCACAACATTCTGAAGGCGGTGAACTTTAAAAACGAAGATTGGTTCCATGCGGTGATGTCCACCGGCGTCTATGTCAGCGACGTCTTCATGGGATTTCGTAAGCTGCCTCATTTCATTATTGCCGTCCTGGTTAGGGAAAAGGACCAGAGCTGGATCCTGCGGGCCACCCTCGACTCGGATATCATCGACAACATTGTGCGGGCCGGATGGATTGGCAAAAGAGGCGACGCCTTCATCATCAACAAAAACAATGTCTTGCAGACCAGCCCCCGGTTCAGCGGCGAATTGCTGGGGAAGCCCAATACCCCGGATTTCGCCGCCACCACCGGCACCCTGGTGGAGGAGATGACCAGCGATGGGGAAGATTTCCTTTATGCCACCGGCCTCATCAAGCCCAGAAAATGGGTTCTGGTGATCAAGGAAGACCCCACGGAGCAGTTGACCCCGCTGCTCCGGGCCCGGTTCATCGCGGCCCTGATCGGGCTGGGCGGCGTTTTGCTCATTATCCTCGGGGCAGTGATAACCACCCGGTCGATGATGAAAGAGCTGCTGGCCATGGAACGGAAGAAGGCGGCCAGTGATGAGATGCTGCTGCAGTCCAGCAAGATGGCGGCCCTGGGGAAAATGGCGGCGGGCATCGCTCATGAAATCAACAACCCGCTGGCGGTGATCGGGGAAAAGGCCGGCTGGATCAAAGACCTGTTGAAGATGGAAGATATCTCCGGGAGTGAGAATTTTCAAGAATATGCCGACGCAGTGAATAAGATTGAGCAGCACATCAACCGAGCCAAGACCATAACCCACCGGCTCTTGGGTTTCGCCCGGCGGATGGAGCCGGTGACGGAGCGGGTCAATATCAATACCGTCCTGGATGAGAGTGTCTCCTTCCTGGAAAATGAAGCCCGTTACCGCAACATCGACATCCAGGTCGATTATGCCGCCGAGCTTCCCCTAATTACCAGCGACCAGGCGCAATTGCAGCAGGTCTTCCTCAATATCCTCAACAACGGCATTGACGCCATCGGCAAGGACGGCGAGATCATGATCCGCACCAAACTGATCAGCAAGATTAATACCATTTCCATCGAGATTAACGATAACGGCCCCGGCATCCCCAAAGAGGCGCTGAACAAAATCTTTGATCCATTTTTCACCACCAAAGAGGTGGGCAAGGGCACCGGCCTGGGCCTGTCCATTTCTTACAGCATCGTGGAAAAACTGGGCGGCCGCATCATGGTGGCCAGCGGGGAAGGTCACGGCACCACCTTTACTATCTATTTGCCCGTTACCTAGAGACGGGAAGGGGACAATATGGACAAGTTCAAGGTAATGATAGTGGATGACGAAGTCGATTTTCTGGAGACCATCGTCAAGCGGCTCAAGACCCGGGGCATCGACGTGGCCGGGGTGGAAAGCGGTTATCAGGCCCTGGAGGCCCTGGACGCCGCCAACCCCGACGTCATTATCTTGGACGTCAAGATGCCGGGGATGGACGGCATCGAGACCTTACGTGAAATCAAGAAGAAGAAACCCCTGACGGAAGTCATCATGCTCACCGGCCACGCCTCGGTGGAATCGGGCATCCAGGGCATGCAGTTGGGGGCCTTCGATTACGTCATGAAGCCGGTGGCCCTGGATGAACTGCTGGAAAAGGTGCGGCAGGCTTACGAAAGAAAGCTGCTTCAGGAAGGTCAGGCCTGAATGGGCGGGTGGCGTAGCCCAACTTAACCTTCTTCACCATTGGTTCATTTTCCCAGGACCGGTGCAGGCCTCGCCGCGGCCCGGGGACGGAGTCCACATGGCCGGGGCGGATACCTCCAGAAAGTGGTTCATGAAAGACCGCCTGCTCCAATCCCAGAAGCTGGCGGCCCTGGGAGAGTTGTCCGCCAGCATTGCCCATGAAATCAACAATCCCCTGGCCATCATCCGCCAGGAGGCCGAGATCATGGGCCTGATCCTGAAAAAGGAAGAGCCGCCCAAGGAGCGCGACCTGGGAGAAATGCAGGGGTCGGTGCGCATGATCATCCAGCAGGTAGACCGCTGCGCCGAGATCATCCGCAATCTCCTGGACTTCGCCCGGAGAAGGGAGCCGGTGGTCCAGGCCGTAGACCTCAATCGCGTCGTGGAAGATATGACCCTACTGGTGGAAAAGGAGGCCATGAATAACCATATCGCCATCGAGCGGCGCTATGATCCGGAATTGCCCCTGATTTACAGTGACGCCCCGGAGTTGCGCCAGGTGGCGTTGAATCTTCTCTCCAATGCCGCCCAGGCCATCGGCAAAAACGGCACCATTACCATCGTTACGCGGCGGGTCGGAGTGAACGCCGTGGAGTTGGTCATTGAAGATACCGGCTGCGGCATTCCGGAAGAGAATCTGGAGAAAATCTTTGAGCCGTTTTTTTCCACCAAGCCGCCGGGCCAGGGCACCGGGTTGGGGCTGTCCATCAGCCACGGCTTGATCCAGCAACTGGGCGGCAGCATCCGAGTCAGGAGCGCGGTCGGCCAAGGCACCAGCTTCATCATCACCCTGCCTCAGCAACCTCTAAGGGGAAATAGCGAGCCATGAATAAAGGCCCCCGCATCTTATTGGTGGACGATGAGGACAGATTTCGCACCAACCTGGCCAAGATGCTGACACTCCAGGGGTTGGAGGTGAGCGCGGCCGCCGGCGGGCGGGAGGCCCTGGAACTGCTGCAACTCCAGCCCTACGACGTGGCGCTGGTGGATATCCGCATGCCCGGCATGGATG
Organism: Desulfobaccales bacterium; assembly: GCA_044451265.1. GTDB lineage: Bacteria > Desulfobacterota > Desulfobaccia > Desulfobaccales > 0-14-0-80-60-11 > JAPLJC01. The sequence continues at coordinate 39,807 of JBIOJX010000003.1, read as the reverse complement.
GCTTGGAGACCCTGGCCCGGCTGAAACAGCTCGCCCCCGGCCTCGAAGTGATCATGCTCACCGGCCACGCCTCCATCCACGCCGCCATGGAAATCAACCGACTGGGCGGCTACGATTACCTGCTAAAACCCTGCCCCCTGGAAGACCTGCTGCTCAAGATCGACGCGGCCTATGAGAAGAAGGTGGAGCGCGAAAAGAGGTCCAGGACCGTGGCCACACCCTAGATTAAAAGAGCGGCCTTCAGGCAGTTCTGCTTTAAGGGGCGGATTTGAAACCGCCTCTGCTGCGTTCAGGCCTACGCCCCGTTGGAGCAATCCTTGGCCGGCCTCTGGAAATTTTCCGCAGTTTAGCTCGAATAACTAGCTTATTTTGCTAACTTTAATTAGCTGGCGGCAAGCTGCTCCGTCGTCCCGGCTGGCCGAAGTTTCGGGCCATATTTCATTTCACCTTTAAAAGTAATTGTCTCTGCCAGGGAGGGTAACTATAATATCCGCAAGATCAGCGGCAAGGAGCCTGAGGGTGTTAGTGGCAATTTTGACGGTAATACTCTGTTTGGGATTGCCAGGTTCAACCCCGGCGGCCGGCCAGCCTTTGACCCTGGACGAGGCCATGCTTTTGGCCCTGAAGCATAACCCGGGCCTGAAGGCCGCCGGCCTGACCGTGGAGACGGCGGAAGCTGATCTGGCCAAGGCCCGGGCCCATTTTCTCCCGAAGGTAAATTTCGGTGAGACCTACAACTTTTCCGACAGCCCCACCCAGGTCTTCATGGATAAGTTGAACCAGCGGGTCTTTACCCAGCAGGACTTTATCTTAAACAATCTAAATTTTCCCAAGCCTTTCGGTAATTTCCGCACCGGTCTGACCATGAGCCAACCTCTGTTTCAGGCCGGGGAAGCCTATCTGGGTTATAAGCAGGCGCAACTGGGCCGGGAAATGGCCGGCGCCATTGTCCTGAGCGCCCGGCAACAACTGCTGTTCCAGGTGGCCCAGGCCTATTACGGCCTACAACTGGCCCAGGAAGATCTGGCGGTCGTCAAGCAAGCTCAGGCGACTGCGGCGGAGCATGTGAGGATTGCCGAAGGCCGTTTTCGCTCCGGGGCCGTGGTGCAGGCTGACGTCTTGTCCGCCCGGGTGCATCTGGCCAAAATTACCCAGGAGCAGATGACCGCAGCCAGCCAGGTGGAGATCGCCCGGAGCGCCCTGAGCACGGTGCTGGGCCAGCCGGAAGCCGGCTCCCGCCCCCTGGCTGCCGCGCCCCGGGAGCCTGCCGCGCTGCCCCAGGAATTGGCGGACCTGCAACAAATCGCTCAAGAAAAGCGCCCGGACCTCAAGAGGCTGTCGCTGGCGGCCCGTTCGGCCCAGGAGGAAGTTACCAAGGCCCGGCTCAACTACTTGCCCCGGCTGCACGTGGTGGCCGAATACGACGTGGACCAGCGCCGCCTGTTCGGCCCCAACGGCGACAGTTACACGGTGATGGCCCTGCTGAATTTCAACCTGTTCAACGGCCTGGCTGACCTGGCGAAGGTCAAGGAGAGCCGGGCCCAAGAGGCCCAGGCTCGGGACCTGAAGCAGGCAATGGAAGACCGGGTCCGGCACCAGGTGACGGAGACGATCCTTAATCTAAAAACGGCCCGGGAGCGCCTGCAGGTGGCCCAGGGCGCGGTGGCCCAGGCCCGGGAAGGCCTGCGCCTGATCCGTCTCCGGTATGAAACCGGGCTCACCATTTTGGTGGATCTGCTCACCGCCGAAGACGCCTTGAAAAACGCTGAACTGAGTCAGGTGGGGGCCTTGCTGGACACGCATCTGGCCCAGGCGGGTCTGGAACTGGCCCTGGGGACCATCTCCGGCCCCGCGGCAGAGTCGGAGAAAAAGTAGGGGCGGTTCTCGAACCGCCCTCAAGGGGCAATTTTAGAGAAAAGAAATCATATGGTAGCGCCCAAGAAAATCCTCGGCCTAAGCGCCCTGGTGGTCGTGGCCCTGCTCTTCATGGCCTGGCTGGCGGGACTGCTGCACTTCGGCAAGATCGCCCCGGGGCTGGCGGTCCCGCCGTCGGCCGCGCCGGCAGGCCGGGTCCTGGTCATCAGCGAAACCCCGATTCCCCGGGAGCTGGAAGTCCTGGGAGAGGTCGTCTCCAAGAGTCTGGCCCAGGTCTCGGCCCAGGTGCCCGGCCGGGTGAGCCGGATTTGGGTGGAGGCCGGCTCCCGGGTGCAGCCGGGGGACCCCCTGGTCACCCTGTCCGGGGAGGAATATCAGGCCCGGGTGAACCAGACCCGGGCCGGCGTGGCCCAGGCCCAGGCGCAGTTGGTTCAGGTGAGCGCCGACTATAAGCGTTTTCAGTATCTGCTCAAGGAAGGCGCTGCCAGTCCCCGGGAGTTCGAGGCCGTGCAGGAGCGCTTCAAGTCGGCCCAGGCCGCCCTGAGCGCGGCCCAGGCCCAATCCCAGGAAGCCGCCACCCTGCAGGGCTATACCGTCGTCCGGGCGTCCGATTCCGGGGTGGTGGCGTCCCGCCAGGTGGCGGTGGGCGACCTGGCCCAGCCGGGGCGTCCCCTGCTGTCTCTCTATAATCCCGACCTCCTGCAGGTGGAAGGGGAAGTCAACGACAGCTATCGGGACCGGGTGCAGGTGGGGGAGAAGGCCAAAGTTGTCGTGCCCGCCCTGAACTGGCAGGCGGACCTGGCCCTGGCCGAAATCTTTCCCATCAGCCTGGGCCCCAGCCGCACCTTCAAGGTGCGCACTGCCGTGATCAAGGACCAGAAGCTGATGCCGGGGATGTTCGCCCGCCTATCCCTGCCCTTGGGGAGCGCCCCAGGCCTGCTGATCCCCCAAGACGCGGTGCACCAGGTCGGCCAGCTCACCATGGTCAAGGTGCTGGTGGACGGCCAGGCCTCGTGGCGCCAGGTGAAGCCGGGGTGGCAAATCGGCGACCAGGTGGAAATCCTGGCAGGGCTGCAGGCGGGGGAGAAGATATTACTGTCGGAATAGAGAAATCTCTTAGTTTCGCAGCCCATAGAGTTTGGCCATTTAATATTTGCTAAGAGTAACTTGCTTTATTCCCCCCCTTTTCTAAAGGGGGGATAGGGGGGATTTTAATCCTGTGCTTCCCTTCAATAGAAAACTAAAGGGGACAGCAAGGGCGCTTAGAAAGAATATGACTGACGCCGAAAGGCTTTTCTGGATGAAAGTTAGAAAGAAACAATTGAATGGCCATCAATTCTACCGCCAGAAAAACTTAGGTAATTATATAGTTGATTTTTACTGCCCTTCGGGACAGTTGATAATTGAAATTGACGGTGGCCAACATTATTCAGACAGAGGAATCATCAAAGATAAAATCAGAGATAGTTATTTAAATAATCTTGGTTTCAAAGTGGTAAGATTTTCAGATAATGAAATACTAACGAATATTGACGGAGTTTTAGAGCATTTATTTGAGTATTTATCCTGACCCCGATGTAAAAGCAAAATCCCCCCATACCCCCCTTTAGAAAGGGGGGCAAATACTTTAACTGATTTAGGCTTAGAGTCACCAATGGCATCTGCTGATATGGGTAATAATCCTGAAGAATTACACCTCGGTCTGACCGCTCGCCTGGTCCGGCGGTTTCTCGAATCCAAGCTGCCCACCCTGATTATCATCATCAGCCTGCTGGCCGGGGCCGCGGCCCTGCTCTTCACCCCCCGCGAGGAAGACCCCCAGATCACCGTGCCCATGGTGGTGGACATTCTGATCCGCATGCCCGGCGCCTCGCCCCAGGAGGTGGAAAACCTGGCGGTCATCAACCTGGAGAAAAAACTCTGGGAGATGGAGGGCCTGGAGGACCTCTACTCCATGGCCGGCAACGGCTTCGCGGTGGTCACCGCCAAGTTCAAGGTGGGCGAGAACCTGGAGACCAGCCTCTTCAAGGTCTACAACCAGACCTTCTCCAATCTCGACCAGGTGCCGCAGGGCGTGACGGGTTGGGTGGTCAAGCCCATGAGCATCAACGACGTGCCCATGGTCACCCTGGCCTTGTATAGCAACCGGGCCGATGATTATGAGCTCAGGCGCGTGGCCGACGAACTGCTGCACCGCCTGCAATCCATCCCCGACGCCGGCCGTTCCTATGTGGTCGCCGGGCGCCGGCGCCAGGTGCGGGTGGTGGCCGACCCGGCCCGGCTGGCGGGTCACGGCCTGGATCTGGCCGCGCTCACCCAGGCCATTGAGGTAAGCAACGTCAATCTCCCGGCGGGCCACTTCAGCCGCCAGAACCGGGAATACCTGGTGGAGGCCGGGCCGTTTTTAAAATCCGCCGATGAGGTGGCCAACCTCCTGGTGGGCCTGCATCAAGGCAAACCCGTCTATGTGCGCGACGTCGCTCAGGTGATAGACGGCCCCGAAGAGCCGGTGGCCGCGAGCACCATCGCCTTCGGCCCGGCCGAGGAGCCGCCGCCCGGCTACGAGCGCGGCCGCTTTTACCCGGCGGTCACCATGGCGGTGGCCAAACGCCTGGGCACCAACGCCGTGACCGTGGCCCAGGGCCTGCTGGACCGGCTGGAGGAGCTGAAAAAGGAGGTCATCCCGCCCTACATCCAGGTGAAGGTCACCCGCAACTACGGCCGGACCGCCAACGAAAAGGTCAACGAACTGATGCGGGAACTGCTCATCGCGGTGCTTTCCATCACCGTGCTTCTGACCCTGTTCCTGGGCTGGCGCCAAGCCCTGATCGTGGCCCTGGCCGTGCCCCTGACCCTGGCCATCACCCTCGCCGGCAACCTGCTCTTCGGCTATACCATCAACCGGGTGACCCTCTTCGCCCTGATCCTCTCCTTGGGCCTGTTAGTGGACGACCCCATCATTGACGTGGAGAACATTCACCGCCATTTCCAACTGCGCCAGCACCCGCCGCTGGAGGCCACCCTGGTGGCGGTGGACGAGGTCCGGGCCCCCACCATCCTCGCCACCTTCGCGGTGATCATCAGCTTTATCCCCATGTATTTCGTCACCGGCATGATGGGGCCGTACATGCGGCCCATGCCGCTGAACGTGCCGCTGGCCATGTTGATGAGCCTGTTCATCGCCTTTACCGTGACCCCCTGGGCGACCTATCATCTGCTGAAAAAGGAATACGGCAAAGAAGCAAAGCCCTTTGTCCTGGAAGAGACCTGGATTTACCGGACCTACACCCGCATCCTGACGCCCCTACTGGAGTCTCGCCACCGCGTCCACCTGTTCCTCCTGGCAGTGGTGGTGCTGTTAATCATCTCAGTGGCCTTGCCGGTCCTGGGTCTGGTGCCCCTGAAGATGCTGCCTTTCGATAATAAGAGCGACTTTCTGGTGGTGGCCAACCAGCCCAACGACGCCCCGCTGGAGGCCACCCAGGAGGCCTTGCAGGAATTCGGGCGGTTTCTCACCACGGTGAACGAAGTCGACAGCGTCGTGACTTATGCCGGGGTGAGCGCGCCCATTGATTTCAACGGCTTGGTGCGCCATTACTATCTTAATCAGGGACCGTACGTGGGGCAGCTGCGGGTCAACCTGGCGGAAAAAGAGCGCCGCGCCGCGGCCAGCCATGCCATTGCCCTGTGGCTGCGCCCGAAACTGACGGAGATCGCCCGGCGGCATCAAACCCGTCTGGCCATCGCCGAGGTGCCGCCGGGGCCGCCGGTGTTGCAGACCCTGGTGGGCGAGGTCTACGGCCCGCCGGGGGCCGCTTACTCCGGCCTGATTCAGGAGGCGGACAAGGTCAAGGAATTCTTCCTGAAAACGCCGGGAGTAGTGGACGTGGACACAACGGTGGCCACGGCCGAACCCCGGTTCCGATTCCTGGTGGACCGGGACAAGGCGGCCCTGAGCGGGCTGGCCACGGCCCAGATCGCCCGGGGCGTGGCTACGGCCCAGGCCGGGGAGACGGTCGGCCGGGTCCATCTGGATGCCGAACGCCTGCCCCTGGACCTCCGGCTGCGCTGGCCGGCCGCGGCCCGCTCCGCCACTCTTGGCCTGGGCCAGCTCTATTTTAAAAATCCGGCCGGCTCGCTGGTGCCCTTGCAGGAACTGGGGCGCTTCGACCTGGACACCGCCCCCCAGGCCATCATGCGCAAAAATCTGGAGCGGGTGGTCTTCGTCACCGGGGACACCGCGGGGCGGAGCCCGGTGAACGCCATCCTCGATCTGAAGGCGGATACCCAGGCCAAGCCTTTAGCTCCCGGCTACCGGGTCAACTACGCCGGGGAAGGGGAGTGGAAGATCACCGTGCAGGTCTTCCGGGACCTGGGGATCGCCTTCGCCGGGGCCCTGATCGGCATCTACCTCCTGCTGGTCCTGCAGACCTCGTCCTACACCCTGCCCCTGGTGATCATGGTGGCCATCCCGCTCACCATGATCGGGGTGATGCCGGGTTTTGCCCTGCTGAACCTCTTCTTCACCGGCAGCGTGCAGGGTTACGCCGACCCCATCTATTTCACCGCCACCGCCATGATCGGCATGATCGCCCTGGCCGGCATCGTGGTGCGCAACTCCATCATCCTCATCGACTTCATCCACCATCACCTGGACCGGGGCGTCCCCCTGGAAGAGGCGGTGCTGCGCTCGGGCGCGGTGCGCTTCCGGCCCATCCTGCTCACCGCCCTGGCTGCCATGTTCGGCTCCTGGGTCATCACCCTGGACCCCATCTTCTCAGGCCTGGCCTGGTCCTTCATCTTCGGGCTCTTCGCCTCCACCGCCTTCTCGCTGGTGGTGGTGCCGGTGATTTATTACCTGCTGGCCTCACGCCAAGAGAAAGTAGTCAGTAGTCAGTAGTCAGTAGCCAGTAGTCAGTGACCGGCGGCCGGCAAGAGCTGCAAAAAGAGTCGAAGAAGACCTCACGCAAAGGCGCAAAGGCGCAAAGACGCAAGTATGCAAAGGCGCCAAGGAAAGGTTGCCACCCCCACCCCACCCCTCCCCCCTCAAGGGGGAGGGGGTTGGAGGAAGTGACTGGCGGAGGCGCGGGTTAAGCATTTTTTTGGCCTCTGGTTTTCAGCCGGCGGCGAAAAAGGCAATGCCAAGTAGAGCTTAGGGATGGGAAAAAGGGTGCATCATCTAAGTAGCGCATATTTCTTGGTTTTCCGGGTGAGTCGGCCAGGTTTGGGGGGACTTCAGGTCGCAAAAAGCGGCCAATCGGGGCCATCCTGTGCCGGTACCTAAAAAAATTCCGTAAGCGGGTGCGCATAAGTACCTTATTTTACCGGCTTTAGTCCACTGAGGTGCCACTGACTTAGCGGGCCGGCACCGCTGAAGCACCGCCGCAGCACCGCTAATGTACCGCAACTGTGCCGCTGGGCGGCCGGGCGGTCCGGGGATGGAGCGGTTAAGTTACACATGAAGATAGGGTAAACCCAGGGGAGAGAAATGGCCAGAACAGCAGAGACAGTTGACCCGGTTGAAGAGTTCAAGGTTCAAGGTTCAAAATTAGGGGTGCGCCCAGCAGGAACTTGGCAGGATTTACGGGCGGGCCAAAGGGCCAGAAGCAACTGCTAAAAATATAATGCTTTTGGGCCATGCTGATTTAAAAATGACCATGAGGTATGCCCACCTATCCCAGGCCAGTTGGTCAGTAATGGCTTAATATGATTTTGTATTGTTTGAAAACATGCCTCATTAATATTGAACCAAGAAATTTGAAATTATAATCAATATTGTCTATTAGTAGCATATATCATAAAATTCTTCAGAGTTTAATGGAATAAAGTCACATGCAAATCTTTTATTTTGAAAAATTATTTGGATGCAAGAAAAATTAACATCGTAATTTTTAATTAAAATATCAATCAAGGATAATGCCTTTAAATAGTAATGATTATCTATTAATACTGATACCTTAAAAAGGTATTCGTCGATTTTTTCTGAAATATATAGAGATTTTTTAAAGTTTTTCTTAAAAGTGTTCATTGATAAAACCCTCAAGGAGTATCCATAAGGAGTACTCCTTATTTATTTAACATAACCTATAAATAATTTGAATAATATTTTTATAGCTTTTGGGAAATGGTTTATCTTATAATAACTCTCCGAACGAAAAAATAATCCCACTTGCTCTCATCTAATATTTTGTGCCGGAACTAATGAAAAAGCCTAGTTTATTTATTAATATATTTTGAGTACTGATTAATATATCTTGAGTACTGTTGTGGCCAATATTCCGACTCTTTTTTCTTGCGCTCATAATATGAATTGTGCATTTTCTTGGCTAACATTGGAAGACTATAATTTTTATAAAATGTTTCGGTTTTCTCTTCTTCTTCTTGAATAAGCTTTACGAATCTACATGTTGATATCTTTCGACCGACAGGAAACTTTTGTGATAAATTTTTAAATATTTTATCGTAATTTTCTTTTGAATGGTCAGTAGCATATTTCATTTCATCCAAATAGATATCATCATAAATCAATATATTTATATGGAACCGCCCATTCGGGGTAATATAACAAACTGAATCCATAAGCTTGTCCACTATGACACCTTCCATGTCAAATCGTTCATAGCCGCATAATGGATTAATTATTTCTGAGTAAATCAATTGCTTTTGGAGAAAACAAATAATTGCTTTATCAATCTCATTTTTAGAAAAAAAACCGCTATGTATTATTTTTTCATAAAACTTGCTTAATTTAAAAAAATTCATTGAATTAATCAACTGCAATAGTTTTAATCGATGTGTATAATGTAGTTTATTTTCATATGTAAAATGATCAAAAAGATTCATTATATCAGTGTCAGAAAAACTTTCATTATAATATTTAGACGCGCCATTAATGAATGCTGTTTTTAATCGTTTTATGTTGATATTTGTTGTATTCATTTCGAATATGTCAAATGAGTCAACCCTTTCTTTAGTAAATTCAATTGATGTCAAATGGTGCGACTCTAAGGCTCTTTGCAACATTGAAAGCATCTCCCGAAAATTCTTATTTGATATATTTTCAAGCCAGTCCCATATATATCCATAATCGTAAGATGATCGTTCAACCTCAGAAGCTTTTTGTGATATATATTTTGCGTCTTGATCTATAAATGTCGATAGAAATTTAATGAAGTTATTTCGACCATGCTTTGCGCTAATTACTTTATGAAAATATTCTAAACGATTTTTGCCTAGATAATCAGCGTTCGCAGGAGAAAGGACATACGTTCTGGGTCTAGGAAAAGATGCGCCCGATTCATAGGAATAGTTTAATCTAAAAGTCGTATCACGCAAAGAAATTATTGTATCAATTTCAGAAAATTTAGATAATTGGCTTAACGTATATCTTATATTGCCAATATGAATTAGTGCATGCTGATCTATATTGTCTAGAACAAAAATTATATATGTCTTGCATTGAGATCGAATATATTGAATTTTTTTCCGGATAAACTTAGCATAATCTTGTTCGAATAAGTCATATAAAAAGCGACGTTGTGATTGAAAAATATCTTCTTTATTAGTAATTTGAGTAGGAACTCCTCTTCTAATTGCTTCGTCATAAAACAGCTTCATCTCAATAGTATGAGTTTTGCGGATATAATTTTCGCGGTCTGAAGGAGGTGCAAAGAAATCATATTTAGCGTCAAGTGAATTATTTATATGTTCAAAAATATTTTTGTGGATTGTTTCGTTATTGATAGACAACTCACGAACATCAAACACAATAGGTAAGTAGATGACTCGATTAGGAATATTATTTGGAAGTATAAATTTTAAAAAATAATGTAAATAAGTTGTTTTGCCTGACGCCACTGGCGAGACAAGCTGCACAAAAAATCCTTCGTGTTGTTTTTCACTATATTTAATATTATCCTCAAGTCCAGAACCTTTAGAAATCTTTGAAATTGATTCATCCCAAGTAGTTATGTTCGTTGATTCAATTTCGGTAAGTAGTTCAGTGTTGAGGAGTTCTACAGCATTTCGTATAACGTATAGCTCTTTAAACAGATCGCTATGCAAAATATGTATATCCCCGAAATATACAGAACAATCCTCCTCTTTAGATAAAAATAAATTCTTAAAGCTGTAGCCATCATGATGATCTTTGACCTTATCCGTATATCTCATTTCTGTCCCCAGAAGTTGTGAAATTCTTTATTATCTTTATTCCATTGATCAAGATCGTCAATTATTTTTGCACCTGTCGAATTAAGTTCAGATATTAGCCAATAGCAATCATTTCCAAATTCGCGAAGATATAAATCTTTTAATTTATCGGCAGAATCGTAGTCTTTAATAACACATGCGATAGCTGGCCCTGAACCAGATATCGCACAGCCAAGGGCGCCGTTTGAAAGAAGAAACTCTTTCTGGTCAAAAAACCCCAGTATCAAGTCACCACGACACTCTTCCAAAAAATTTGAATTATCCCTTGATAAAGACATACAACTACCAAACGTGCCTAAGTCATTTGTATTAAGTGAATTAATAATCAATGCCGCATAGCTTGATTGTGCGCGTAAATAATTGAGAATATTTTCGACTTTAAGCGCAGGATCATAGTTATCATCTATTATCTTCATAAAATGTTCAGTAACTACATTTCTCATGGTACGTGTTGCTGCTTTATTTTTCAAAAAAACCAATGTATAAAAAGGACTCGTCTTTACTTTTTGTTGCCATTGTCGATTTAGTATATAAAAACCACCAAAGTAACTCGGGACAATATTGTCTGGATAACTTTGGTCTGCTGCTGCTCTCTCACCTTCAATTATCCAGTTTGAGATTGATGCTTTATTGCCTTCCTCTTGGAAATCAATAATCTTTAAGATTGCTTTTGCTGCTGCTACGCAACTAGCAGATGAACTACCGAGCCCACTTCGGGTAGGCATATTTTTAACTAGGGTTAAATTTACTCCAAAATTGAGATTATTTTTGAATTCCTCCCATATATTTTGTGCAACTATTTGCACACAATTATCTTCAGTGGCTACATTTTCCTTGATTAAGTCATTTTTAAATGGCCCTTCAACAGTAATTAAAGTCGCTTCGTTATGATCATTTGTCCTCTCGGCGATGACAATATCTCCAAGATGATCAAGGCAATACCCCATAACATCGTAAAAAGGGCCTACATTTGCAACAGATGCAGGCCCAAATGCAATGACTTTGTCCATAACTATATCCCTCGTGAGGTTAATAAATACTTCTTTCTGAAGGTCTTACCTTAAATTTTATTAGATGCTTTGCTGTGTCTTTTGAAGAATTTCTAAGTTCTCCCCCAATTGCCACTTTAAGTACATTAAAAAAACCACCACTAACGTCGCTTTTACCTTTAATACTAGATTCTTCCTCCACTAAAACATAAACTTCAAATTCTATGAACCCTTTTTCCCCTCCAACAAGTGTGAATGGAGGTGGTTCCGCACAACATTTATTTGCCTCTGTTATACCTGTTGTAATAGAAAGGAGAGCTCCTTTTATGAAATCTGCAAGCTCCATATCCGCCTCGGTCTCCGTATAAAAATTATCCTAAACGGTTGATTGAATGTGAAAATTAATAAAGCAGGGTTCGCTATTTTTCTTGGATTTTCACAGTAAGTTAACAGCAACTGCTCCCTAAAAAATATCCTAAAATGCTTTTTATATAGACTTAAATCATTGTATAGCAATTAAAAATGACTGAACATATCCTCAATGCGATAAGTGTAAATTATTAGTAAACTTGAGTTACTATAGAAGTAAAACTAGTGCAAGTAAAATATTTTACCACCAAATTCTCCATCATGTGTCAACCTGCTCAAGGTAAGCCGATCTCAAGATGAATATTGATAGCACAGAATTTATTAAAAAATCAATTTATTTTTAGGCAGCTTGAAGAAAACTAAATTTCAATGATTTGGGCCTAATCCAACAATCAAAGCTGCAAATTCTCCTTTGCCAAGCGGGTGGCGAGGGTGCGGGTGTCGGTGAGTTCCTGGGGGGTGGGGATGTATTTACATTGGAGGCCGTCGTGGGCCAGGGTGAATTTCAGGGATTGGAGGACCTGGTTGATCAGGGAGACGGCCTGGCCGCTCCAGCCGTAGGAGCCGAAGGCGGCGGCGGCTTTGTTGGTCGGGCGCAGGCCCTGGAGATAGGTGAGGAACTCGCCCACGGAGGGGAACATCTGGTTGTTGAGGGTGGGGGAGCCGAAGAGCAAGAGGCCCGCGTCCAGGACGTCGGTGACGATGTCGCTGTAGTGGGTGCGGCGCAGCCGGTAGACCAGGGTTTGGGCCCCGGCGTCCATCAGGCCCTGGCTCAGGGCCTGGGCCAGGAGTTCGGTTGAGTGCCACATGGTGTCGTAGATCACCAGGGCCTTGGGGAGCACCTCGCCGGCGGCCCATTTTTGGTAGGCCGCGAGGATCGGGGCCGGGTTCCGGAGGAGCAGGCCGTGGTCCGGGCAGATGAGTTTAAACTCCAGCTTGAGGTCCCCGATGGTCTTGAAGAGCCGGGTGATGAGGCCGCCGAAGGGCAGGAGGATATTGGCGTAGTATTTCTTCACCTGGTGGAAGTAGGCGGCCGGGTCCGGCGTCTGGTCGTCGAAGCGCTCGCTCGAGGCGAAGTGGGCCCCGAAGCCGTCGCTGGGGAAGAGGATCTGCTCCTCTTTCAGCAGGGTCATCATGGAGTCCGGCCAGTGGAGCATGGGGGTCTCGAGGAAGAGGAGGTGGCGGCGGCCGAGTTCGACCTCCTGGGCGGTCTTGACCTCGACGAAGGGCCAGTCGGCCTGGTAGTGGCGGCTGAGGCCGGCCCGGCCCATGGCGGAGCAGAAGAGCTTTTCCGGCTTGATCACGGCCAGGGCTGCGGGCAGGCCGCCGGAATGGTCCATCTCGACGTGGTTGGAGACGATATAGTCGATTTTCTCCGGGGGGACGATCTCACTGATGCGGGCCAGCATCTCCGGGACGAATTCCTTTTTGACGGTGTCGATCAGGGTGATCTTGTCGTCGAGGATGAGGAAGGCGTTGTAGGTGGAGCCTTTTTCGGTGACGTAGCCGTGGAATTCGCGGATATCCCAGTCGATGGCGCCTACCCAGTAGACGTTGGGGGCGAGTTGTATGGGCATGGTGTCTCCAGTAGCCAGTAGTCAGTAGCCAGTTTAGTGGTCAGTGGTCAGTGGCCAGTGGTCAGTAAGGGAGCTCGCAAAGCTGGAGCTTTGCATGCAAGTGGGTTCCCAAGCTGGAGCTTGGGAACCAGAAAAACGATCGCCATCCCCACCCCAAGCCTCCCCCCTCAAGGGGGAGGGAGTAATCAGTTGTCAGAGCGGGGAATTTCTTTGCGGGTAACTGACAACTGGCTACTGACTACTGGCCACTGCTCTTACAGTCCTTCCTTGACCATCTCTTCCACCAGGGTCTTCTGTTTTTTATTCAGGTTGTCCGGGGTATCGACGATGATGCGGACGAACTGATCGCCCCGGGTCTTGCTGTGGGCCTGGGGCAGGCCATAGTTCTTGAGGCGCATCTTGGTGTGGCTCTGGGTGCCCGGGGGCACCTTAAGGCTCATGGTCTTGCCGTCGAGGGTGGGCACGGTCACCTTGGTGCCCAGGATGGCCTCGGTGAACTTGATATGGCGGTCGACGTAAAGGTCGCTGCCCTCGCGCTTGAAGACCGGGTGCTCCAGCTCTCTGAGCTTGACGTAGAGGTCGCCGGGGGGGCCGCCCAGGGGACCGGGCCGGCCCTTGCCGCTGACCCGCAGCCGTTTGCCCGGCAAGGCCCCGGGGGGGATCTTCACATTAATCTTGTCCACCTGGCCGTTGGTGGGCAGGGCCACCACCTTTTCGGTGCCGAAGGCCATTTCGTGGAGGGTGATGGGCATCTCCACCTGGAGGTCTTCGCCCTGCCGGGGCGGGGCCTGACCGCCGAAGCCTTGCTGGCCGCCGCCGCCGAATTGGTAGACCCGGGTGCGACCGCCGCGGCCGCGGCCCCCTCCCAAGCCACCGAAGAGGCGGCTGAAGAGGCCCTCGGAGAGGCCGAGGTCGAACATATCATTGAAATCAGCGCCCTTGAAAATGTCTTCCTGGGTAAATTTTTGCCGGAAGACCTGGGAGCCGAACTGGTCGTATTCTTTGCGTTTTTCGGGATTGCTCAGGACGGCGTAGGCCTCGCTGATCTGCTTGAACTTCTCTTCCGCGACCTTCTTATCCCCTTTAGCTTTATCGGGATGGTACTTCAAGGCCAGCTTGCGGTATGCCTTCTTGATTTCGTCGGCAGGGGCCTCCCGGCCGACTCCCAATAACTGGTAATAATCCAACTCCGCCATGAGGGATTTCTCGCATTTCTGAGGGAATAATTTGGCATATTATAAGTTATAGAGGATTTTTGTCAACCGGTATGGCCATATAACCTTTCCATTTCATTAGAAAAATCTTTAAAGATGGTTTTGTTGGCCCCCATTTCTTCCTTGATAAATTTTTCTCTTTCTGATATCTATCACAAAACTATGCAGTTGAACCGGTGCTAATCCGGCGGGAAGCCGGAGATTTCATTTATTTGTAAGGAGGTAGGGCATGACGGCTTTGGTAGGCGGACTGGTCGCGGTGGCATTGGGATTAATCGGCCTGGGAATGTGGTGGCGGGAGTTCCTTAGCCTCCTGGCCGGGGGCCTTCCCCTCTTACTCCTGATGGGCGGCGCTTTGGCGGTCTATCTGGGGTTCGAGGAGACCAAGGATAAGTTTTTCAAAAAAGGCGAGACCCCGGCTTACGAGCCTCCCAAGATGGCGGAGGCCGAAGTGGAACAATATAAGGCTGAAGTGGAGCGCTTGAAGAAAGAGGTCGATGACCTCAAGACTACCAAGAAGAAGTAAAAAGCCTTATTTGAGAAGGAAATGCAGGGGCGGGTGCATCCCGCCCTTTTGCATTTCGGGAAGGTGAAAAGGGGAAAGTTCAAAAGATAGACCTCACGCCAAGACGCCAAGTCGCAAGAGAATAAATGCACTGGGCTGCCTGCCAAGATGACGGGCGAGACGCCCGCCCCACGAGACGCCCGCCCCACCAAAGCCGCCCCAGGTGGCCAAGGGCCAAAGGTTAAGCCGCAATCTCGCCGGAAGTCACCCGCACCACTTCCCCCGCCTCCGTCTCCACCAGCAGGGCTCCATCCGGGGCCACCTCCAGGGCCTGGCCGCAGATGGTCACCGGACCCTGGCGCACCGTGACCCGCCGCCCCAGGGTGACGGTCAGGCGGCGCCATTCGTCCAGAATCCCGGCAAACTCCCGGGCCAGAAAGCGTCCGTAGAGTTCTTCAAACTCCTCCAGCCAGGCTTGCAGGATTTCCAGGCGAGAATGGCGCCGCCCGGTGGCCAGGACCAGGGACGTGGCCAGGGGCTCCAGCTCTTTGGTAAAGGCGGGGTTGTTGACGTTCAGCCCCAGGCCCACCACCAGGTGGCGGATGCGCTCGCTTTCGGTCTCCATTTCGGTGAGGATGCCCCCCACCTTCCTGCCGGCCAGCAGGAGGTCATTGGGCCACTTGATGCCCGGGGCGACGCCGGTGACCCTTTTGACGGCCCGGGCCACGGCCACCGCGGTGGTCAGGGTGATCTGGGGCATCTCCGTGGGCGGCAGCGGCGGCCGGAGGAGCAGCGACACATAGAGGCCCGTGCCCGGGGGCGATTCCCACTGGCGCCCCAGGCGGCCCCGGCCGCCGGTCTGGGCCTCGGCCACCACCAGGGTGCCTTCCGGGGCGCCCCGGGCCGCCAGCTCTTTGGCCAGGTCGTTGGTGGAGGCCACCTCGTCGAAGTGGTGCACCGGACCGGTGAGACGCCGGGCCTTGAGACCCAGGGCGATCTCTTCGGGGAGCAGCCGGTCGGTGGCTGCCAGCAACCGGTAGCCCCGGCGGGGAGAGCCAACGATGGCGTAACCCTGGGCCTTGAGGCGGTTGATCCGCTTCCAGACCGCGGCCCGGCTCAGACCCAGCCGGGCCGCCAGGGCCTCGCCGGAAAGGGGTTCCGGGGCCCGGCGTAAGGCCTGCAAGACTGCGGTCAGGGGGCTTTCGGGAAGGCCCGCAGGTTCTAGCGATTTTTTGGGCGTCATTTTAGGAGAATTATACTCGCGGCCAAAAGTTTTTTCCACTTTCCCCTTCACCCGAACACTTTCTCCCCTCGCGGTAGGCGGGACGCTTGATCAGGAGATTGTGCAGACGTGACGGTTTATTGAAAAGTCCGATTATGTGCATACACTATTTCTCTTGACAGAAAGTTTTACTGTACATACAATTTACGCTGTGGAATTCGAATGGGACCCAGCCAAAGCGCGAGAAAATCTCAGGGTTCATGGAGTTAACTTTGCCGTTGCGGCTGGAGTTTTCGAGGACGGAATGGCTATGACGAAGGAAGACCCGGATGCCGAAGGCGAACGAAGATTCATTACCTTGGGCCTGGATTCTTTAGGAAGACTCTTAGTTGCCGTTTTCACCTGTCGAGGAGAAAACCTGATTCGATTGATCTCGGCCCGGAAAGCCACCCGTAAAGAGGCAAAACAATATGCGCAAAGAATATGATTTCAGTGACGCCAAGCGTGGCGCTATCGAGCCCCCAGACCCGAGAAAGACGCGGATTACCATCCGCTTGGATACCAAAATCTTAAAATGGTTTTGGCACCGGGTTGATGAGGCCGGGGGCGGCAATTATCAGA
Source organism: Desulfobaccales bacterium (assembly GCA_044451265.1). Lineage (GTDB taxonomy): Bacteria > Desulfobacterota > Desulfobaccia > Desulfobaccales > 0-14-0-80-60-11 > JAPLJC01. Next base: position 23,224 of record JBIOJX010000003.1, on the reverse strand, counting down.
CGATGATCAATGAGGCCCTGAAGCGCTACATCGAGAGCGAAGACAAGAAGACTATCCGCTATCCCGGCGGCCCCCACCTTGAGCTGGACGATAAATACCAAAGCGAATGTGAGGCTAAAGGGTTGAAGTTTCAAGGCCGGGGCTATGATTTCAGAGAACAGATCAGAGACCTGGGCTTCACCAGGAAAAAAGCGGCATAGCTGTTGGAGGAATAAAACCATGAGCACGAAAAAGGTCAAATACAACAAGCAAGGCATTGAGCAACTTCCAAATGACAAGCCGGTGCTTTATCGGATTGAGACTGAATCAGGGAACCCGAATTATATCGGTATTGCTCAAAGGGGATGGGTGAGGGAAAGACTTTCCGAACATTTGGGTGAAATTCCTGGTGCGATGGTAAGAATTGAGCAGTTCAGCAGTATCACCGACGCCCAGAAGAAAGAGATTAACGTGATCAAGAGGACCCAGGCAAAATATAATAAACAAGGGAAGTAGCAGAGTGTAGGTAAAATGAAGCGGTTAATTTCGAGTTATACGATATGAAAAAAAATAAAATTGGGAGAAATGATCGGTGCCCTTGTGGAAGTGGCTTAAAATTTAAAAAATGTCATGGTAATAATCGTAAACATACTTCTATTGTAATGGATGGCAAGAATGCAAAATCATTTTCAAATCAATTTCCTAACATAAGGGAAAACATTATTGAATTAATGAAGAAAGAAAAGAAGCAAATGGAGGAATATGGGGATATTAGACCGATTATTTCAACTGATTTCAATGGTCAGAAAATAGTTGCTGTAGGTAACGAATTGTTTAAATTTGATAGACGAAAAACATTTCAAGACTTTCTCTTTGAATATATTCAAAATCTCTTAGGAAACGATTGGATTGATTCTGGATTTAAAAAGGATATTTCCGAAAGACATACAATAATTCAATGGCAACAATGTGTAAGCGATTTTCAAAAGGTAAATACCATAATAAAAGATGAAATTAATCATGCATCAAGCACTGGTCCTGTAGCAGCATATCTTTATTTAGCATATGATCTTTATATATTGCGGCATCATTCATTATTGCAACAGCAGTTAATAAGAAGGTTAAAGGATAAAAATCAATTCCAAGGGGCCAGATATGAAGTATATGTTACTGCTTCCTTTATAAGAGCAAGTTTTGATATTGAATTTGAAGATGATGCAGATAAGGCAGAATCACATTGTGAATTTGTTGCAACGCACAAAAAAACTGGAAAAAGATATTCTGTAGAAGCTAAAAGCCGTCATCGGTCTGGAATTTTAGGCCAGAATGGTTCACCTTATGAGGCAGACAATGTAAGACTTCGTATTGGAAAACTATTAAGAAATGCATTAAAGAAAAAAGCTACACATAAAATGGTTGTATTTATTGATGTTAATATGCCACCGGAAGAAAACAATTCTTTGAATAAGAAATGGTTTCGAAGTCTAAAAGACGAACTGGAAAAGGTCGAAAAAGAATATGTTGGCAGTAATGCAGCCCCAGAAGCATACCTCTTTTTTACAAATCATCCTTATCACTATGCTACGAAAAATGAAACTGAATTTCAAAGGAATTTTGTGATGAGCGCAATTAATATGCACAATTTAAAAGAAAATTTTCCCGAATCGGCGCAAGAAATAGATTCACCGGTCTTAGAATTATGGAAGTCAATTAGGCACCATTTGAAAATACCGATGGATTTTAATTAATAGAAATTGCTTAGATAGAGGTGGACTAAAGGATGGCCGGCGGGGACGCCCGCCCCGCCAAGGCCCGCCCCGGCGAGGGCAGGGCGGACACCTGGGTCCGCCCCTACAGCTAGATTATCACGTTGGCCCAAAGTTTATGCCGCTGGCCTCTGCTGCTCGTCGAAGCCTGATCTTGTAAGGGCTCATCGAGCCCCGGTCAACCACGAAAATATTTGGGGACAGTGTGCTAATGAGCGGTTTTTTGCCGTGACCGGTCCGCAATCCTCCCCAAAATCGCCTTAACCCGACTTGCCGGGTCAACCCTCTTTTCTCTGCTGGAATTTTATCCAGGTCTATGTCACTAAGGGAGGATGGTGACCGGCGGCCCCCAAACTGACTACTGGCTACTGATTACTGTCCACCGTTTCTGTTCCGCAACGGTGGCGGTATCTCCCCGGATTTCCCCGGCAATCAAACGGGTTAGCGGCCGAACACCCCTGGCCCAAAGCGGCACAAAGGCGGCGCAATTTTCGCAATTTTCAGGGGCTGCGAAACACTGGGCGTCCCAACTGTCCCATCCTCACCCAATTAATTGCCGAAAACCGTCGATTAATTATTTAAATAGTTGATATCATTATAAAAAGCCTTTACAACTATTTCTCAAAGCTAAGTTATTGATAAAATTATAAATAAACTTCGGGCGCGGCGCCCTGGTCATTTTTTTAAACCAAAAAAGGCAAACGGGATCAGGGAGGGGGCGGGTCGCTGCGTTGTCGCTCTTGAATCTGGCGCTTCAGGGAATTGTTATAGACCGCGGCACCCAGGAGACCGCCCAGCACCAGGCCCACCGCCCCAGCCACGAAGGTGGGTGACATGATGAGGGCGACGCACATGCCGGTGACGGCATAAGCCAGGGGGATGTAATACTGGGCCGGGGTCCACTGACAGGCCGGGACCAGGGCCAGGATGAGGCAGATGGCCACCAGCCTGCGGCCCGGACTTGAGCCCCCTGATTTGCGCCGACCGATAAACATAGAGTATCTCTTGAAGTAGCCAGTAGTCAGTAGTCAGTTGCCAGTAAAAACTTCAAAGACTAAATGTGTAGGTGTAGGGTGCGCCCAGCGCACCCTAGATTGGTGGCACAGGCTTTCAGCCTAGGCACACAGGCCGGAGGCCTGTGCCACTAAAAACTAAAAACTAAAAACTCGAAACTACAGTCGCTGCCACAGCATCAGGCAAAAGACCGCGCCCATTCCCAGGTGCAGGGCCAGGCTGAGCCGGCAGAGCCACCGGAGCCGGGCCTCTTCCCGATAAGCCCGCCGCTTCAGGATCTCCTGGTTGACCACGGCCAGAAGCAATAAGGGCCAGATCAGGGCCCGGAAGGGCAGGGGCGAGGCCGGAAAGTAAAAGAGGCCCACCAGCAACAGCATGATCAGCACGTTGCCGGCAGTGTAGAACAGGGCCGCCGGCACCGGCCCCCAGCGGGCCGCCAGGCTGTGGCGCCGCGGCGCCTCTTCCCGGGGGTCCGGAAAGCCATACATCAGAAACAGGTTAAACCCAACCAGGGTTAAAGGTAAGCCATATAACAGCTCTTCCGCCACCCAATAGCCGCTTTGCAGGTAAAATCCGGTGACCACCGGCAGCAGCCCGAAGCACAGGCCGCCGACGGCCTCCCCCAGTCCCCGGCGCTGCCAGGCCAGGGGCGGTGCAAAGGAAAAATAGCCGCCCAGAACCCCCAGGGCCCCCAGGGGGATGGTCAGGTCGCCGGTGCGCCCCAGGAATTGCAGGACCAGCCCTATGAAGGCCGCCAGCCCCAGGCAGGTATAAGCCACGATATCAGTGGGGCGGCCGTCCTCGCCCGTCCACCCCTTAAAGCAGCCCAGTCTCCAGGCCGGGTACCCCCCGGCCTCGGGGGCCGTGATCTCCCGGGCGGCGCCGGCGGCCAGGACCAGGGCCGCCACCCCCAGGGTTCCGGCCAGCAGTACCCAGGGGCGCAGGGGATATCCCGAGATCATGGCCAGCAGGGTACCGGCCCAGAAGGGGAGACACCCGGCCAGCAGCAAGGGCAGGGGGGCAAGATAGCTTTCGACGACGGGAGCGGTCTTGGGAGCCATAGTCAATAGCGCACAACCTACTCTATTTATGCCATAACTTCCGGAGAGGTCAAGGTAATTTCAGGGAGGCTCGGTGGAGCAGGGCGCGGCAAGAGCCCGGCGCCTCAGGCCTCCCTCCTAAACCGGACCTTGGCCCTGACCTCGTCCCGGTACTCGAGGTCGGTTTCTTTTTCCCGCTTTTCCATCCCCATGGGTTGACAGGAAGCCGTGAATCAGTGATACTCAAGGCCGTATTCACGCCGGGGCCGTTAGCTCAATTGGTAGAGCAAGTGACTCTTAATCACTAGGTCCGGAGTTCGACCCTCCGACGGCCCACCAGAGAAATCAAGGGGTTAGCTGTTTTGGCTAACCCCATTTTAGTTTTTGGCTAGCATTTTGGCTAGCAAATTTAGGGGTGCTATAGCCTGAAAAATCAACAGGCCGAACCGATGAGCAATCATCCGGGCACCCTACCGCCTACTTGCAACTGGCGACCATAACCATGCCTGTCATAAACGGCGGTTATGCCATTCTCGACGCGGTTCAGGATCTTGGAGGCTACCAACCGCAAAGTCCCCATTTTTTTTGGTGATGATTGCGAGGAATATTTAACTTCCGGCTAGATTTTCCTGCAACGGAAGGCTTTCTTTCCATTATACTCACCCCAGCAAGTCCGAAAAAATTCCCGCGCCTCAAGGACCCGCATGGGCGAATCCGACACCTCGTCATTCTGGGGGCAAACCAGGGGCCTGACCTGGCCTTTCTGGGTGGCCAACCTCATGGAGACCATCGAACGCCTCGCCTATTATGGCGTGCGCGTCGTCATCCCCATTTATATCGCCCAGGCCGACGAGATCGGCGGCCTCCACTTCAGCCAGAGCGACAAGGGCTTCATCTTCCTGTGGTGGGCCATAGTGCAGTCGACCCTGCCGGTGCTCTCGGGCGGCTTTGCCGACCGCTACGGTTACAAAAAGCAGATCGTGGTGGCCATCGGCATCAAAACCCTGGGCTACCTGATGATGGCCAGCCAGCGGACCTTTTGGCCGTTCTTCGCCGGCTGCCTGTTGCTGGCCGCGGGCACCGCGGTCTTCAAGCCGCCCGTTTGGGGTACCTTTGCCAAGACCCTGACGGCCAAGACCTCCGGGGTGGGTTGGGGTTTTTTCTATATGATTATCAACATCGGCGCCTTTCTGGGCCCGCCGCTGGCGCATTTTCTCTACGGCTACTCCTGGCCTACGGTCTTTTACGGCTGCGCCCTGCTGGTCAATCTGAATCTGTTGTGGCTGTGCACTTACCAGGAAGTTAATCCCGGGTCCGCTGAAGCCACCGGGGTCTTCCGGGTGGTGGCGGATACGGCCCGGGAAATCCTCAACCTCCGGCTGCTCGCCTTTATTGTGATTATTTCGGTATTCTGGGCGGTGCTCGAACAGCTCTGGGATACGCTGCCCAATTTCATCGTGGATTGGGTGGACAGTTACGCCCTGGCCCGACACCTGCCGGGGTTCATGCTCTCCCGGAATCTCGCCCGGGGTCCCCAGCTCGCCCAGGAGTGGGTGATCAACCTCAACCCTCTCCTGATCTTCTCGTCGTGGCCCCGCTCTCCTGGTATGCCAACCGGGTGATGCGCCGGCTCACTTCCATCTTTTTCGGCTTTATCCTGGTGACTCTGGGCGTTTATGTGGTCGGTTCCAGCATGTCCATTTTCACCTGCCTGGCCGGCATCACCTGCTTCACCATGGGAGAGATGCTCTGTTCCCCCAAGATGAGAGAATACCTGGCGGTGATTGCGCCGCCGGACAAGAAGGCGCAGTACATGGGCTACGCCAGTATCCCTTACGCCTTTGGCTGGGGCTACGGGTCTTTTCTGGCCGGGCAACTCTACGAACGCTCCGGCGAAAAGGCGGGTCTGGCCCTGCGCTACCTGTCCGAGGTGCTTCAGGTGCATGACCTGCCGGACCGGTCCCAGGCCTTCGCCGCCTTGACGGAGCGGCTGGGCCAGACACCGGCCCAGGTGACCCGGCTCTTGTGGGACCAATACGACCCCAGCCAGGTCTGGACGCCCTTTGCCATCGCCGGCGTCGTAGCCGCCATCGCCATGTACGCCTTCCTCCACCTGGCCAGGCGCTGGCAGGATGTCAACGCCTGACCCCTTAGATCATCCCTGCCTGAACCCCCGCCTGCACTCCAGAGAAACGGCCGAGGCGACAGGCCGAAGCGACCTGATAGCCCCGGTTCATCAAGGGTTGCGGTATCTAGCTCTGCTAATGCTTCGACTTATAGGTGCAAATTAGGCATTTTTACTAGCTTGCCTGCAGAAGTGAGGATAATTAAATTTAGGGCGAACTTAATTAAGCAGTGACCTTGGCCCTGAGCCAACTAGGGGCGGGGTCGGAAATAGGCTACGAGTCTCAAGGAAGAGGCCAGGTTGTCTGGAAAGCAGGCAACCTGGCTTTTTGCGGGTGAATCTTAGTAACCGGCTAATTTATAGAGGATAACCTCATGCACAGGACTTTCACTGATATCTCCCACAAAATCTTGACCAATAATTGGGTCATCTTATCCGGTGGCGTTTTATTGGCCGTTTTGGTGATTATCAGCTCCAAATGAACGTTGCCGGGCCAAGACCTTGATTTTTCACCAGCTTCTGCGTCTTAACTCCCTGGAGCGCAGGCTGGAGCCACCGGGAAAGACTGGCGGCCTTTTCGGAAGAGAGGCGGCTGGAATTGCTCCGGGAAGGGAAATCCCGGCTTTGGCTCGGCTAATTAACCACCTGGCTTTATGCCTTCCACAACCAGACCAGACGTAGATGGACCTTCCACTTGCCCCAGGTTAGTCAGGCGACTCTCTTGCACCTGCATTTCTTGAACCTCCACGAATCCGGCCCAGTTAAAATAGCCGCAGAGAGAGACGGCATCATACATCCACTTGTGGGAATGAAAATCGGTTAACTTGGCGTAGAGTTCATAAAGAATATTATGAGATGGATATTGGATGAAGAAATATTGGCTTAACTTATCAGCAGGATGCAGATGCTCTCCTGCCGGCTCACTATTATTTTCTGTTGCTTTTATGTAGTCATTGATAATGACTCTTAAGTCTGGAACAACTATTCTCAATACACCCCGTGGCTCCAACACTCGATAACACTCTTTTAGGAGAGCCTTAGCTTTATCGAGATAGAGGTGTTCCAGCAGATGGGAGGCGTAGATACCGGCAAAAGAATTATCCTCAAAAGGCAAGGGTTTCCTGATGTCATGGATGAAGATATCTGCAGCCCAGGAATTGTCTAATCCGTGAGGGAGGCAACGAAAAACCGTCAGCAATTTTCTCAAGATTGGATATTTTGCCAACCGGGCATTCCAGGAGGCATCGAGGTTGAGCCATCCTTCCGGCGTTTTTGCGGTCGGCCCACAACCGAGATGAAGTTTTTTTGCCGTGGGTTTAAGCCGCATAAACCAACCTCTCAGCCCCAATCGTGAGGCTGCCGAGGTGATGATTTAATACCGGATTACCTGGGCCCGACTGATAAGTGAGGCAAACAAGATCAAGTGTCATCGTACTTTTCTTATGGGCTGAGATGAAACGCCAGGATGTCCCCGAGAGAGCTACTCAGCGTATCCCGCCGGCAGGTATAAATATTGATTTTCAATCCCGATTTTTCCGACAAAGAAAGGTTACTTCCCGAGTGAGCAGATCGTCTCGAGAGTAGCCTTTTTGGGCTAAAAGCTCAGCCAAACTGGGGGTCAAGATTTCCTCACCCTCAGTAACGAAACTTTCCTCCACCACCTCCAGATATTCCGAAAATATGCGTCGATAGTCATTCAGGGTAAGTTTATTTAAGAAGATATGGATGGGGTAGGCGTTTTCTAAAAGATGATCCCAGGGAGGCACCCGGTGTGGCCGCGTCGAGCGAGGATTAGTCCACTCCTTGTGGTGTCCTCCAGATAAGCTGTGAAATAAGTGAACATTAACCCAGGCGACACCCTCCGGTTTCAACAAGCGGTTCAACTCCTGGACCACCGAGTCAACTTGGGAGATATGCTCAAAAACCATGTTAGAATAAATAAAATCAAAGCAATTACTGGAAAAGTCCATCTGGGTGGCATCCATCACCCGCACCTTGACCCCATGCATGGAAAGAGATTTGCCGTAGCGGGCGGCGAGTTGCTCGAAAAACTGGGAATCAAATAATAGATGTCGACCTAATGACTTCAGGGCGCGTCCAAGGCCATTTAAGCGGAGAACGCTTAAAAAGACTTGCAGATCCATGCTAAAAGTTGGGACTTCGATATCGACGCCGACCACGTCCGCACCGTCGGTAGTAAAGAGCAAAGTTTGCGAGGCCCGTTGGCCGCAGCCGATTTCCAGAATTTTTACCTTGGTCAGGTCCCGGTTAATATAGCCCTTGATTATATCGGCTAATTTCTGATGGAGTAAAATGTGACTCTCAATATCTGCGAGAGTGCCTCGCCGATACTCCTTGACTATTTCCCAGGCTAACCAAAACCGGTGCAGCCAGAGCCGCGGAAAGGACCTGGGGATTTGCCGGTGAATTGAATCAGAGCGAAAAAGTATCATCCATGGTCACCCGTAACTGGCTATGATGACTGGTGCGGCACCGCGATAAAGCCGTCATCTTAGCCTTATATAACCCTCCCCGCTTTGATCGGGCCTTCGGTTATAACCCAAATTCTGGCGCTGCTAATCTTTATTAACATATTCCGGGAATTTTTGTGACAGGAATGGCGCCAGTTGTTCATGGATGGTTTCGGCCGCAAACTCGCATCCTGTATTGGAGAAATGCATGTGGTCATAAAAATAGCGTGAACTTTTAGGCATTTTACCGGCCAAGTCAATGAGCAGCACCTTGTTCTTCGCGGCCACCTGTCGCAGTACCTGGTTGTAAAGCTCCAATATCTCCCAGGAAGTCTTGCCGTTAATATCTCCGACGGCAACCCTGGCCAGGTCTGCCCCGGATACCGGATCAATACCATCACCATAAATCAAGGGTTGGGTGACAAAAACCGGTTCCATACCATGTTGCGAGCAAAGGTCTATGAGTTTTTGGATTCTGCGGGCGTAGGGTTCGAGATAGTTGGCCCGGTTTCTGGCTAATATGGCCTGAAGTTGTTCATCTGGAATATCACGGGTTTTTAGCGCGGCAAAGTCGACATTGCCGTGAGTCAGACCCATGTGTTTGGCCTTAAAGTACCGGCCGAAATTTATAATATAATGCGCCACCTCACTGTAGTGCGCCAGGGGATCGATTATCGCCGAATGAAGATTAACCCACGGTTTCCTTAAGGTTTTCTTATCCCATTCGCAGTAATCCAACAAGTATTGGTCATTGGCCCCTATGAGAAAAACCAGCACCTTCGGCTTTAATGGAATCAGATAATCCTCCATCAGCACTAAGTGTCCGAAGGTCGAATTTCCGGTCAATCCCGCATTGTTGAGCCAGAATGGTTTAAACTCCCGCTTGAGTCGGTTCGCTAATAGATCCGACCAGGTCTTGCCGTCAGTAATATTCATGCATTCGGTAGTGCTGCCGCCGACAGTTATGATGGTAAGGGTTTGGGCAAAATTTCTAGGAGGCAGGTCACCCCTGAATCCAAGCGGGTTTTTGCTGAAGTAAATTACTCGGTCAAATATATTAGTCTTATCAGTAGTAAAGATGTAGTGCTTATTTCGAGGTAAGATAATCCTATTGCCCCTGACACGATATTCCACCGGTTGAAACACGCGCAGCAGCATCTCCAGGGCCATGAGAGCCAGCACCAGCCCAAAAAGAATCGCCAGGATGTTTTTGAGGATTGCCTTTGTCCGATCCATTATGACTCAGACCATGGCCGTTCAGGGCGGCGAACCATGGTCCCCAGGTCCCACTTTTTGCCGGCATAGCCATACCCGGTCCTTAGCGATTTCGGCGGTGTAAGTTGCAATTGGGATTATAGAAAATCATCAATTTTTTGTGCAAAAGCCAGCGGGGGCCTAGCCTTACCGGGAATAATTTTACTCTTTTTTTCATGATTTATCTTCTTTTTTCTTGGCCTTCCCGGGCGCGGCAGTCGATTTCGCCCGCTGAGCAGCCCTTCCCGGTCGGGACAGGATAGCTGACTGATTGAGCTGCAAGTTTATGACCCGGGTGATTTTTATCAGCGGGGGAAGGGGTGGAGCATCTTCCCGGCGAGACCTGGACCGGCAGCCTGAAGGCTTGAGGCGAAGCTCAGAGTCACCGCCGCCAGGCCAGGTATCTGGCCAACAGGCGTTGCAGCCGAGGGGTCAAGCGGCTGCGATTATAGAGAGTCGTGACGCCTTTGATGGCCTCGGCCTGGGTGGGATACGGATGGATGACCGAACTTAGCTTTCCCAGGCCCACTCCAGCCACCATGGCCAGAGAGACCTCGCTGATCATTTCCCCGGCGTGCCGGGCGACGATGGTCGCCCCCAGGATCTTGTCGGTCCCGGCTTTGACCAGAATTTTGACGAAGCCTTCGGCCTCGCCGTCCAAGATGGCGCGGTCCACCTCGCTGAGCGGCTGGAGATAAACCTGGACGGCGAGGTCCTGCTTTTGGGCTGCCGCCTCATTCAGCCCCACGTGGGCCACTTCCGGATCGGTGAAAGTGCACCAGGGGATGGTCAGGGCGCTAAATTTTTTGCGCCCGAGAAACAGGGCGTTCTGAATGACGATGCGGGCGGCGGCGTCCGCCAGGTGGGTAAACTGATAGGGCAGGCAGACGTCGCCGGCGGCATAAATGCGGGGATTGGTAGTTTGCAGATAATCATTGACCAGCACCCCCCGGCCGCGGCCGGCTTCATACTTCACCCCGGCTGCTTCCAGATTGAGGTCTTCCACATTGGGAGTCCGGCCGGCGCCCACCAGAATCTCATCCACCTCGATCTCTCCGGTGGCGCCGCCACTCTCGAAGCGGAGCAATTTGCCGGTGGCGGTCTGCGAAACCTGGATCGGTCTGGCCTCGAGGATGAGCTTAATCCCTTCCCTTAAGAAAATATTTTGGATGAGTCCGGCGGCGTCGCCATCTTCCCGATTCATGATCAGCGGGTGCTTGTGCAGCAAGCTGACCTGGCAGCCCAGACGCTGAAAGGCCTGGGCAAACTCGCAGCCGATGGGCCCGGCGCCGATGACCAAAAGGCGCGGCGGCCGTTCGGTCAGCGAAAAGACCGTCTCGTTGGTGAGAAAACCCGCGGCTCCGATTCCCGGCAGGGACGGCTGCACCGGCCGGCCGCCGGTGGCAACCACGGCTTTGGTGAAGTTCAGGGTCTTCCCGGTGACCTCGACCATCCGGGCCCCGGTGAACCGCGCCTCTCCCAGGAAGAGGTCCACTCCGAGTCCGCGCAAGCGTTGGGCCGAATCGTGCTGGCTGATTTGGGCGCGCAGACGCCGCATCCGTTCCATCACCGCTGGAAAATCCACCTCGGCGCCGGCCGGCACCTTCACCCCGAAGCGGTCCGCCGTCCGGAGGTCGGCGGCAATCCGGGAGGAGCGAATCACCGCTTTGGAGGGCACGCAGCCATAATTCAGGCAGTCGCCTCCCATCAGGTGCCGCTCCACCAGGGCTACCCTGGCTCCCAGCCCCGCGGCTCCCGCGGCGCATACCAGGCCGGCGGTGCCACCGCCGATGACCACCAGGTTGTAACTGGCGGCGGGCTCGGGGTTTTGCCAGTCCACCGGATGGGCGTTGGCCAGCAAGGCTTCGTTGTATTTATCCCAAGGTCTGAGTTTGGGCATGTCGACTCTCCTGAGCGGCAAGTCCCTGGCCAATGCCGGGTTTAGTGGTTGAGAGGAGGAAGAACCGCCCTATCCAGATAGGGGCGCGCTCGAGAAGTGGAGATTGGCATCAGGTTCCGGTTTTTTTTAGAAACCTAATCATGGAAAGGGGAATGTCAATTCAGGCTGAATCGAGGTTTCTTCGCCACATTGTGATTCTCCGGGTTGCTATCTGCATCTGCTATAATTACTTTGCCAGTTATGAAGAGAAAAAGATCGGGGTTCAACTCCCCCAACGCTAATTAAGGACCACGCCCATGTCTGAAGCGCCACTCTTACCCTCAAGGCAAAGCCGCCTGACCGATGATTTTTTCTATTTCTTCCTGCGCTTGCGCAAAGACCGCGTGCGCAAGGTGGTGGCCGACATCAATCAGCGCTACCCTGAGGAGGCCCTGGAGCAGAAGGCCCGCCGTCTCATCGCCGCCCAGGCCCAGCTTTCTCTCCTGGGAGGGTTGATCCTCGATTTACCCGCCATGATCCCCGTAGTCGGCTATGCCGTGAAACTTCTGGGTTTTGTGGGGGGGACTTCCGCGCTGGTGCGCATGCACCTCTACCTCATCCTGGAGATCGCCCTGCTGTACGGCAAGGATATCGACGATAAGGCGCGGGTTCCGGAGATGGCGGCGGTGGTGGCCGGCACCGGCGTGGCGGTCGGCGCGCCCTTTGTGGCCGACGCCTTGGGGTTCCATCCCCTGGTTGCCATGGCCACCGGGGGGGTGGCGGCCTTGACCACGTCCCGCTTGATCGGCGAAAGCGCCATCCGCTACTACAGCCAGCCGCAGGAGGTTGCCGGCCCCCAAGCTCCAGCACTAGCCGCTCCAGGGCTGTAGGCCCTCGCCGGCCGGAATGATGGAGGAACCCAGGTCTGAACTTATGGGGCAGCCCTACCGGAGCCGCTCACGAAGTGACAATGGCATTCAGAACCCCTGCCAGAACCGTGGAGTAGAAGAAAAATGAGACCAGGCTGTGGAGGAGCACGGTGCGCCGCATCAGTTCGGATTCGACATTGACATCGCTCATGGAGTAGGTCAGGGCCAGGGTAAAGGCTACATAGAGGAAATCAAGATAGGTCGGGGTTTCGGTTCCCGGAAAATGAAAACCGCTGCGCCTGCCATCTTTAAAAGGGCGCCCATGGATATCCTTGGCTTCGTAATACAGCCGGGCGTAATGCTGTCCAAAGGCCGTGTGCAAGTAAAACCAAGACAACAGTACGGCGATCACGCTCAGCGCCAGCAAAAGACGGGAATGCCCCGTTGAGTGTTTGCCCACCGCAGTCAGCAGCACGCCCACGATCCCGGTGCCGAAAATCGACAGAAAGACAGTCATGACCAGCAAGGCCATCCGGTTCGGCTCGTCTTTGGAGACGCGCTCCTGCGTCATGGGCCCGTCGGCACTAACAATGACGATACCCAGGAGGACCAGGTAACCGCCTACCCCCAGAATCCACCCTGCCAGAAAAGAGGTCTCCCACTTCCAACCCAGCAACTGGCTGTCCAGAACCGCAACCCCGACTCCCAAAGCGACGCTGATGCCCGCCCGCCTCCGGTCATGCAGGTTCCAAACAAACTGAAAGAGCCGCTCCGGCATTTTGCCCATTAATACCCCCCGAAAGTGAAGATACGGGCCTTCCCTGATTGGTTATGACGCCCTTTGGGTTGCCTTGTAGGCGCTGATTATCTCGCCTCCGGTGGCATAAAAGGCGTCCCGGCCGGCCAGGTTGGTTATCCCCGAGCGTTCCAGTTGGGCATAAACCTCAGCCGAGACCTCATAAAATATCAGTCTGATGCCCCGCTTCTGGAGGATGGCGTAGAGCGAACGCAAAGTGGCGGCCGCGGTGTAGTCGATGTCGTCCACGGCGGCGGCGTCGATGCAGAACCAGACCAGGGGCGGGTTCGCCTCTTGGGCCAGCCCGGTGACCTCCTCGGACAGCTGCTCGGCATTGGCGTAATACATACCGTGAGTGAACCGGTAAGCCAGCAGCCCTGGGAGAAATTGGCCCCGGGTGGCCACCGGCTCGGCCTTCCAGCCTTCCGGCGGGGCCGCCACGATCACCGCGTTTTTCGGACGGTAGCCGTGCCGGGTGTGGCTGAGAAGCGACAGAAACATGGCCAGGAGGATGCCCTGCTTCACGCCCACGAGGACTACGGTGGCCGCGGTGATGATGGCCACCCAGAATTCCCAGGGCCGCTCCCGATAGATCTTGCTTAGCTCCTTAACGTCGATGAGATGGACACAGATGAGGAAAACGACCGCGGATAAGACCGCGCCCGGCATGTAGGCCAGAGGCCCGGTCAGGAAGATCAGCACCAAAAGCACGACGAGACTGCTGGTGATTTGGGCCAGCTGGCTGCGGCCACCGGCACTGTCCACCATCTCCGAAGCAGTAGGGCTGCCGTTGACCACGAAGGCGCCGGAGAGTCCGGCCCCGACGTTGGCCAGACTCAAACCCACCAGATCCGTATTTTCGTTCACGCGCTCATTGTAGCGGGCGGCATAGGCCCGAGAGGTGGCGGCGCTTTGGGCCAGGATCACCACAAAGATGGAAAAGGCCGTAGGCAGGAGCCTCTGCAGGAGGTCGGCGGATAACTCCACCTGCGGCCAACCGAAATTTGGCAGGCCGCGGGGGACCGGCCCCAGGGTGGCCACCCCGTAGGAGGACAGATCCACGGCCCAGCTCACGGCAATGGCGCCGATCACCGCAATGAGGGCCCCGGGGAATTTCTTAGAAATCTGGCGGGAACCCAGGATCATTACCAGGACGGCCGCAGCGGTGGCCAGGGTGTAGAGGTTCGTCTGGTGGAGATGCCGGAGGTCGTGGATGAAGCGGCCGATTGGACTAGACCCGCCGTGGGGCAGCCCCAGCATCCCGCCAATCTCCAGGAGCGCTACCTGGATGCCCACCCCGGTCAGAAACCCCACGAGCACGGTGCGGGACAGGAAGTCCGCCAGGAAGCCCAGCCCGATTAAGCGGGCCAGGATCAGGAATCCAGCCGCCATGAGGGCTAGCAGGCCACACAGGGCCATATATTCGGACGAACCCGAGGCGGCCAGGCCCAGGAGACCGGCGGCGAGGATGGCGGCGGTGGCCGAGTCGGCCCCCACGACCAGGTGCCGGGATGATCCGAAAAGAGCGAAGAGGCCCATGGGGATGAAAATGGCATAAAGGCCGGTGATCACCGGGGTGCCGGCGATCTTGGTGTAGCCCATGGCCTGGGGGATATTCAGGGCCGCCAGGGTGATGCCTGCCAGGATGTCGGCGGGCAGCCGGGACCGATCGAAGGGCAGAATCCCTTGGAGCAAGGGAAACCGGAAGCGTTGGGCGGCCTCAGTCTTGGCGGTTACCATGGCTGCTCCTTGTCTAAGCCCGGATGACTGCGCCCGACCAGGCGGTGGCCGCCTCCCGGCCGCGCCAGGCAGGAAGCCTTAAAGCTTTTCCACCAAGCGCCCGGTCGCGGCGGCGTCTAGGCGTAATTTCACTTTATCTTCAGCTATTTCCTCCACCAACCTTTTCAGCTCCGCTTCGTCAGCTCCCGGCTTGATAACGCCCTTGCGTTCTTCCCGCTCCAGAAAGGCGTCGGCCATCTCATCGGCCAGGTCGAGATAAAGATTGGTCACCGGCCCGACCAGAGGCTTAAGGATGACCCCGATGATGGGAAAGATCACCGGGGCCAACACCGCGGCTCCGGCTACCGTCAGTAACGCCGCCAGCGGACGAGCAAATAAGAGGTTAAACATGGCAGGCCCACCCTTGCTACGAAATTGACACCGCTCCAACGCATTCGGCCATGAGATCAGGGCGCCGCCCCACGCGAGCCGGTGTGAGCAAGCCACTTGCCCGTGGGGACAAGGTGTTACTGGACGCGGGAATCTATTTAAGGCAGTGGTTTGCTTTAGGCTTCGGGCTTGGCGTAGTGCTCGGCCTTGGCCTCGGCCACCAGGTCGCTCACCTGCTCCCCGGTTTCCTCCACGAAACCCACCGCCATGTCCTTGACGGTGAGGCCGGCCTTGACCACGCCTTTGAACAGAGGCCGCAGCACGTAACCTGCCGCCGGCAGGAGCACCGGCGCCAATATTCCCACGCCCAGCACCACCAGGGCGTTGGGCCAAACAAATTTAACGACGTCATCATACAAGGCCATCGCGATTCTCCTCCAAAAAGATCCCCTTTTTACTCCCAGTGAAGAGCCTGAGACCGGAGAGCTGCTCATGGTTAAGTGAGCTTATCAGGGCTTTATTTTTAGTTAATATAATCATCCCCACCTGGTCTGTAAACGCCGGGCAGGTTTCGCCGCGGCTGGTTACAATATTTCGGCCACCACAGCCACCACGGTCTCCGCCACCGTGTCCTCCGCCTCGCCCGCCAATCCCTGCGTCACCAACTCCTCGGTCTTACCGCTGAGGAGATGCTGGACCAGGCTCGGCGCTTGGCGCCGCTGGGGTTGGTGATGAGCCACGACTTCCCGAACATCGTCGGCCACCTCAAAATACAAGCGGATGGCCGCCTTGGCCAGCGGCCGGGCGATCCCGGCCAGGGCCGGCAGCACGATGGGTGCAGCCGCGGCTGCCCCCAAGACCACGAGAAAGCCAGGAACCTCAGATTTTATCCAGCCATCCCAAATTCCCACGGGAACCTCTTGTCACACATGTAGGAGATTAATTGCCGAGCATTTGCTTTATCAGGCTCTCCGTATCGAGCCTGGGGAAAAACCGGTGCATAACGGCGGCCAAATTTTTACTCCCAGCCGTAGCCAGACCCCCGGGGCTGAAAGTGATGAGCAGGGAACCGGTGTTGATGCTGGCCTCTACCGAAGTTATCCCGGGTACGGCCGCCAGCAGGGCCGGGAGCTTTGCGGCCAGGGCCTCATTGTGCAGCAGTTGGTAAAGGCGCAAGCGAATGCGTCCGGGGATGGCATGTTTCACCGTGATGCCGCAATCCGCCAATCCCAGCTGCGGCCCGCCGGAGAGGTCCAAGGCCGTAGCGGCCGCGGGGACCGCCGGTGGTTCCTTGCCGGCAGGGGGCCGGGAAGGCTTTGGCGGTCGGCCGCCGGCTTTGGCTGACTGTTTCCGGGGGGCGGCTTTTGGCCGCTTTGGTCCGGCCCCGCCGCTTTTCCGGCCCTCCGGGGCGGGGGGAGTTTCGCCGCCGCCTTGGTTCCGGGCTCCCTGGGTGACTTCATCCACGGCCTGCCGGGCCTTTTCCAGGATATTGGGCACATTATTGAAGCCCTCCACCAAGGTCGGCCGTCTTTTGCCCCGCTTGTCGGGGTCGGTCATGTGGCTTTCCTCCTTGCAGAGTCGGCTGCCATTGGGATGTCCAGGAGTTCCTGGGCGAGTTCCCGAAAGGCGCCGGCGCCGGGGGTCCCGGGATGATGGCGCAGCAGGGTTTCCCCGGCGGCCTCGGCCCGCTCAAAGGCGGTGTTGACCGGGATGGTGGTATGAAAAACCTGGTCCTCCCGGAACGCCCCCGTGATCTGGGCCGCCAGGGTCCGGCTGATCAGCGTGCGTCGGTCCATCTGGTTGATCAGCAGGCGCAGGAAGCGCAAATCCTGGTTGTACTGCCCCTGTACTTCCTTGATCAGACGGACCGCCTTGAGCAGGCCTTCCACGCTGAAGGCGCTGCCCGCCTTAATGGGGATCAGGGCGAAGTCCGCGGTAATCAAAGCGCAGAGTACAAAGGCGCCGAGGTTAGGTGGGGTGTCGATGAGGGTGAAATCAAAGCGGCCCCGGGCCTGGTCTCTGATCCGGCGCCGCAGCCGGAAAAAGCTCTCCGGGGCGCCCAGAATCAGCTGGGGCTCCAACGAGGCCGTCTCCGGGACGTTGGGGAGACAAAACACGTTATCATATCGGGTAGTAAGGAAATAATCCTCGAGGTGCGCTCCCGGACCGTCCGGCTGGAGCAGTTCATATAGACCAGGTCGGGGCGGATCTTCCTTAGGGATGAGGAGCGTCGTGGCGTTGCACTGGCTGTCGAGATCCACCACCAGGACGCGCTTCCCCAACAGGCCCAGGGCATGGGCCAGGTTACAGGCCACCGTCGTCTTGCCTACGCCCCCCTTGTTGTTGACAATCGCAATGATGACTCCCATGGGACCCTCAATTGCCCCCCGCTGCAGGGGGGACCATCCCGGCGCCAACCTAGCTTGCCATCTTTGGAGACCTGAAACCTGACTTCAATTTTATTAACCAAATTTTTACGCAAGTAAAATCAATCCCTAATAACAACATATTAGCATTCAATCGCAAGAAAGTCTACTCGGATGGAAGAGATGGTAAGCATGCGACGCTCGAAAGCAATACAGCAAGGTAAATGGTTCAGCCGGTTAAAGGACTATTTTCACGTGCGCCTGGCCATTATTGAGGTGCGGCCGGGAGAGACTCGGGAAGACGCCTGGATACGTCATCTGGCTGATCATCCGGAAGCTAAATACGCCAACGTCAAGATTTTCAACCGGACGAAATATGATCAGGTCACGCTAAGCCCGGGAACCGGCCAGATTGGCTGAGGCCGAACCTGTTTTTACCAAGAAGGTGCTTCACCATGACGATGGATCAGATAAGAGAAAAGCCCGCCTCCTGGGGGTGAGAAATTACTCTCGGCTGCGGAAAGCCGACCTGATTCGCGCCATCCAGGCCAAGGAAGGGAACTCCCCTTGTTACCAGGCCATTTCCGGCTGCCAGGAACCAGATTGCCTGTGGAAGCCGGGTTGTCCTAGTTAAGCAAGCCAATAATACCCAAAGTCTAGAAGCTCGAGCCCCGCTCCCCTCGATTCAGGGCCACCTCTAAGCCAGCAGCAGCATCGCCCTCCGATCACCACTTGGGGTTCGTTTGCAGCGGCAAGGTCAGTAGCTGGTATGCTGGTTGGCGATCTCCGCGCCGCCAGCAATTTCTTCCTGCCTGTAACCAAGAATTAATCGGCTTCAACCCAGTTAGTAACAAAGGTGCCTGATAATTCGCTTTGGAAGGAAAAAAATCTCGAGAGCTAGGAGGGGTGAAGGGGATGGGAGCTAATCATTTTAACCGGAGTTCGGCGCGGGCAGCGGTGGTTGCCACTGACGCGCTCCGCTGGAAACCACGGGGCCAAAGCAGGGCGGGGATCTGGTCCCTGGTGCTGCTGCTGTGT
Source organism: Desulfobaccales bacterium (assembly GCA_044451265.1). GTDB lineage: Bacteria > Desulfobacterota > Desulfobaccia > Desulfobaccales > 0-14-0-80-60-11 > JAPLJC01. Next base: position 4,518 of record JBIOJX010000003.1, on the reverse strand, counting down.
CTGGCTCTGGCCAATGTGGGGTGGTCCACGCCGGCCTGGGCGGTGAGCGCCGATGAGCTGCTGGACCTGATGGTGGACGAAGGGGCCATCACGCCGGAGAAGGCTCAGAAAATCAAAGACAAGGCCCGTAAGATCGACCAGGTGAAAAAAGCCGAAGAGGATGCCAAACGGGCCCGGGAGTTGCAACAGGTTAAGCAGGAAGCCAAAGAGGAAGCCAAGGTCGAGGCCAAGGCCGAGGCCAGCAAAGAGGCCCAAGCGGTAGTGACCAAGAATAACACCGATTTGGGTCTGGGCGGGATTTCCAAGGCTTTGAAGGGCCTGAATGTCGGCGTCCTGGCCTACATCGATTATTCGGCGGGGGATCGGCCCACCTTCAGGGGGCCCCTCACCACTTCGACCGGTAAGCCACCAGCCAACTCGGGTAATTTCGGGCGCAACGTCGATGGGCATGTGGGTTCAGACCAATGGACTCTCACCCGAGGTTACCTGACCGTCACCAAGGAAATTACTCCCTGGCTGGCTGCCCGGTCAACCACGGACATCTTCCAGGATGCCGCCAACACGAGCTGGCTGGTGCGGGAGAAATATCTCTATGCCGAACTCAGGCCACCCAATTTGGGAAATTTCCTGACCCAAAATAAATCTGAAGTCGGTCTGGGCCATACCCCCTGGCATGATTTTGAAGAGACGGTCTACCCTTACCGGTGTCAAGGCACCATCCCCATTGAGCGGGCCGGGGTCTTCAGTTCCGCGGATATCGGGGTGAGTATCCGGGGTAATTTCGGCGGCCAATTAGCCAACGCGGAAGAAAAAACAGGCAATGCCGGCTATGACGGACGCTACGGCAGTTGGCATCTGGGAGTTTATAACGGCTGCGGCTACAGCGCCGCCGAGGTCAACCAAAACAAGGTGCCGGAATACCGCGTCACCATACGGCCTTTGCCGGACTATTTGCCGGGATTGCAGGCGACTTACTTCGGCCTGTACGGGAAAGGCAACTCCAGCACCCGCACCCAATTTAACACTGCTTTCCCCGGCCCTGCCTGGGTGCAATACTACCCGGACTGGGTGGTTAATCAGGGATATTTGAGCTACCAGCATCCCTGGTTCATTCTCACCGCCCAGGTGTTTGCGTCCAAGGGCAACCAGGCCGGCAACTGGATCACCCAGCCGAACGGACCGAAGCCCATCGGGATCAGGGCCGACTCCCTGTGGACCATGGGTTATTCCGTGTTCGGCGATGTGAAGGTGCCGCTCCAGCTCTGGTCGGGGAGTGATAAGTATCCTTTGCATGTCTTCTATCGCACGGATTGGTTCAATGCCGACCAGAATCATGAGATCGCCGAATCTGCCAAATACACCAAGATGATCACCGGCATAGCCTACCATCTTTACAAGAACAATATGATCCTGTTGGACTATGAAAAAACCTGGTACGGCCAAGATTATGCCGCGAATTTCGGCCCCCCCGGCACCATCGGCGCCGGCGGCGGACTAGCCTGGCCCTCAAGCCTCACTGCCCGGACGGTCGCCTCGACCTCCAATGGCGGCAACCTGGGGACCGACCAGCGTTTCCAGGTGGTCTTTCAGATCAGTTATTGATCTTTGGCGTTAGTCCAACCAGAAGAAACCTGGCGAGCCAATGGTTGTGGGGTGCTTCTGGTTGGTTCTCAGAAAAGAACGGGCTGCGGTGGAAGCCGCAGCCCGTTCGTACACTTATAATAACCTCGTAAATGGAGGGCCTAGGATCAAAGTTAGTTGCAGGGTGGCATGAGATGTGAAATTGTGTATGGCGAAAACAACTGGTAGCGCTGCTTATGGAGAGTCTTTTTTATTTCGAGCTGTGTTGAAGAGACCGGTTAACGTTGTTACGCCAACAGGAATGGCGTTTTTCTCAGGGTGAACGACGGGACGATTGCTCCCCTGCAGTCAATCCGGACCTGGATAGGTCACGATGAGGCCAGGCGGCAATGCCTGCCGGGCGGCTCGCCAGATCCTGCTCAACTCATGGCACCATCAGGGAAATCCTGGTTACGCGGCCCGGGCCAAACTCCACCTCCAGACTCCCTCCCAAATATCTCAAACGTTCCCTGATGCTAAAAATCCAGGGGCGGTCAGGAGTTAATAAGGGCGATTCGGCGGACCAGTCATTTTCGATGGTAATCCGCATATTCGAATCAGTCCGGTTGATCAGAATCGAGACATTACTTGGTTGAGCGTACGTTACTAGATTTGCCAGCAAATCCCGCATCAAGTGGAAGAGAAATACCCGGACTTCATCACTCAAGGGCTTGGGGCTCCGATCCGCCTCGACCGTGAATTGGATGCCATGCTGCTCCTGAATCTTTTCCGCCAACCATTCGATGGCCGACTCAAACCCCAATTCGTAGAGTACGGGCGGGCTGAGTTCACCACCCAGAGACCGGACGGATCGGATGGTTTGCCCGAGGATCTGCCGGATTTCATCAAGTGAATCTGTCTGGTCGGCTGAAACAGATTGTCTTAAGGCTCCTAACTTGATCTGGACCAGGGCCAAAAGCTGCCCCACGTCGTCGTGGAAACCATTGGCCAGACGCCGTCTTTCAGTCTCTTCGGCCAGGGATAATTCCTGCGCCACCGAAAGGAGCTTCTCCTGGTAGTCGTGAATCTTGACTTCCGCCTGTTTGCGATCGTTGATGTCTTCCAACAGACTAATGGCCACCTGGCCTTCCCTGCCTGCCCCTCGGAAAGACGATACCGACAGACGGCACCAAGAAAGGCTGCCATCTTTACGCCGGTACTCTGCTTCCATCAGATGAGGCCCCGGATTCCCCGCGGCCAGATCGTTAAAACAGTTCTTACATTTGACAGCCTCCTCAGGCTGAAAGAATTCGGTTAGTTCCTTATGGAGCAGTTCATCCTGACTGTAGCCCAGTAATGCTCGCAAGGCCGGATTACTCTCCACTATCCGACCCTTTCCGTCCATCAGGGCGATGCCGATGGAGAAATTCTCAAAAATCGTGCGAAAGCGGACCTCACTATCTCGCAAAAGCTCGATGTAATCCTGGATGACGGCGTCGAAAAGGCTGTGGGTAATATAGGTCTTACGGGCCTGGACCGCCCGGATGGCCACAGCCAACTCTTCAAAGGCATGCTCCTTGAGGACATAGCCGATGGCTCCGGCCTTGAGGACCTCCAGGACTAATCTCCGGTCGGCATGCATGGACAAGCAGATCACCTTGGCGGCAGGGACCGCGGCCATTAGCTGATGTACCGGGTCGGGCCCCTTGCTCACGGCCAGATCCAGGATAATCACATCAGGCTCCACTTCCAACGCCGACCGCACCGCCGCCTCTCCGATGTCGACTTCTGCCGCGATGATAAAATCCGGTTCCTTTTCCAAGAAGGTGCGCAGTTCTTGGCGAACTATGGGGTTTTCAGTAGCAAGAAGAATCCGCGTGGTCATTGTGATTGCCCATATAAACCGAAATTAACCGCATCTTTAGCTTGGAATGCTGCAGATCGGTAATTGAAGACCCGTAGGTGGCGTCTAACCAAGATATGCAGGTTTGGAACCTTCACAAAATCCTTAATTGATGATCTCATTTATGACTTTCCGATCCCTGGAAATCCCGTTAAATATTTGAACCAATCTAAAAGCGAACTTCGAACTATCCATTTCTAAGCATTTTCTATGCCAATTCCCAAATCCGTGGAAAAGGTTTGCGTTCTGGCCTCAATGGACTGTGGTGTACCCGAAAGATGTTCACGAAATTAAACAATAATAAGCAATAATTGATCAATTTATTGGTGGCTTCTGGACAGCCGGCGTCATACGCGGTCCCGCCATCATTCCGCTTGATTTTCACCCGAAACGGGCCTCGAAATTTGACCCCAAATACATGAACGAGGAATTTAATCTGGCTTACAATCTGGCGCGCTCCGGCTACAAATGGAGCAAGTACCCGCCGGGGTTTGAGCCCCTACCCCCCCTGCCGGCTGCAGGCCAAGAAGTGCGGCCCTGATGACGAAGCAGGAGATGGCGGTTGAAAAAGGCGGGCAGGATCTCTCCAAAGCAGCATTCCCCTACCCGCAGGCCGGATTAAGGCAGGTTATTCCGGACCTGGGTGGCATAAAGGGTGGGGACGTGATCCACCAGGGCGCTGGGAATTGCGGCATCAAAACAGGCTGCTAAGACCGACAAAATATTGCCGGTCTCCCGGCTCTCGGGGTTGTCGTGGAGGACGCCCTCGCCGTCGAGATATTTTTGGCGGCCCACATGCTGATAGAGCCGCGGCGGCGGCACCCGGGTCACAATATCGTCGTGATTCACCAACCGATAGGTGGGGACCAGGAAGGCGTTCTTGAAGTCGAGATCCCCGACCCGGGGGGAGCCGAAGGTGTAAAGGCCGCGGACCCGGTCATAGCGCCGGGCCGCCAGGGTCGCCAGGGCGGCGCCCAGGCTGTGGCCGGTAAACCAGACAGTGCGGCGAGCCGTCTCTTTACTCCTGAGGTAAGCGAGCAGCCTCTCCCAGACCT
>JBIOJX010000002.1:0-54645 GCA_044451265.1 Desulfobaccales bacterium | reverse complement strand
TGGTCATACTGGCGGGTGATCCACTCCCGGGCGCAAAGATTGGGACGCCCCAGCATGGCCAGCAGCAGTTCCCCATGATCCGCGGGCTCCCCCAGCACCGGCTCACTCAGTCGGCTTTCCGGCGGCAGCCATTCGCAGTCGAACTCCCAGGGCGGGAACTCCTCCTCCAGCAGGGAGAAATCCATGTAGGCGCAAGTGCGGCCCTGGTGCTTTACCTCCAGGACCCCCCGGTCGTTATAGGCCCCGATCACGGTGGCCTCCACCGCGTGTTTGCGGGCCAGGGCCTTGAAGGCAGCCTCGTTTCCCGGGTGCACCGCCACCACCATGCGCTCCTGGGACTCGGAGATCCAGATCTCCCAAGGATCCAGACCCTGGTATTTCAACGGCACCCGGGACAGGTCCACCTCGCAGCCCCCGGCCAGCATGGCGGATTCGCCCACCGCCGAGGACAGGCCGCCCCCGCCGCAGTCGGTGATGAAATTGATGAACCCCAGGTCCCGCGCCTCCTGCAAGAAATCCTGCATGTTCTTCTGGGTGTAAGGGTCGCCGATCTGCACGTGGCCGGCGGGCGTGCCCGGGGAGGCGACCTCCGAAGAGGCCGTGACCCCGTGAATGCCGTCTTTACCCACCTGGCCGCCGCACGTAAAGATGAGGTCGCCGGGATGGGCCGCCTTCTTGGCGGCGGGCTCCCCTTTGACCTCTTTGGGCAGCAAACCCAGCGCCCCCACGAACACCAGGCATTTGCCCAGGTAACCCTGATCGAAATAAAGGGCGCCGTTGAGGGTGGGAATGCCGCTTTTGTTGCCGCCGTCCTTGACCCCTTCGATGACCCCGTCCAACAACCGCCGGGGATGCAGCCGCGGTTGCAACGGCCCGGCATAATCCCGGGGGCCCACGCAGAAGCCGTAAATCCCGCCGATGAGCCGGGCCCCTTTGCCAGTGCCCATGGGGTCCCGGTAGACCCCCACGATGCCCGTGAGCGAGCCGCCGTAGGCCTCCAGGTTGGAGGGCGAGTTGTGGGTCTCGCCCTTGATGACGTAGGACGACTCGTCGTCGAACTGCCCCACCCCGGCGTTGTCCCACAGCACCGAGACCACCCAGGGCTTCTTCCAGGCGATCTCCCGGGTGGGCGCCTCAATGCAGGTCTTGAAGAGGTTATCCACCAGCAGGTGCTCGCCGTTGCCCAGATCCCGGTAATGGAACAGGCCCCGGAAGGTGTTGTGGTTGCAGTGGTCGCTCCGGGCCTGGGCCAGGTATTCCAGCTCCACGTCGGTGGGCGGCCCCAGGCCCACTTCGGCCCGGCGGGCCAGGACTTCCAGCCGCCGGAAATAGTCCCGAATGATGGGCAGGTCCGCGTCCCGCAGGGCCAGGTTGCGTTGGCGACTCAATTCCCGCAGGCTCTCCAGGGAACTGAGGTCAAAAACGGCCACCTCGGGGGTGTGCTCCAATTGCACCCGGGGGAGAATAAGGCCGATGCCGTGGTCATGGTCCCATTCTGGGCGGGAATAGACCCGGGATTGCTGCACCATATCGTTGGCCAGGAGTTCCCGGGCCAACAGGGCCATCTGGTCGCCGGCCAGGTGGTCCCCGGAAAAGAGGAAGAGCTTGGAAGTATAGACCGCGGCCGCCGGCGGCAGCTCGCGGCCCAGGTAAGCCGCGATGGCCTCCCGGGCCACGGCCCCGGCGTTGTCCCGCACCCCGGGTTTGAAGCCGACCCACACGGCCCAATCGAAATCGAAGGCCTGGGCCAGGGGCCGGAAGCCGGAAATCTGCGTGGTGGGGTGAGTGAAGACTTCGGTGCGCACCGCCTCCAATTCCTCAGGCGACAGCTCCAGGTCCAGCATTAGGACCCGCAGCACCCGGACCCGCTCGATCTCCAGGGCGAAATACTCCCGGGCCTGGCGGCGCACCCCCTCCCCTTCCGCATCCGTCAGCTCCGGACGCCAGCCGATCTCCAGTCGAACCGCCATACGCCTCCCGATAAGCGCTGCTTATTGATGCAAATATACCTCAAGGCCGGCCGGAGAGAAAGACCTATGATGCCCCGCCATTGAAAATCTGTTTGATTACTTTTTAGTCAGAAGGACGGCGAAGAAGCCGTCCAGGTCGTGTTCGGCCGGTGAGGTGCGGAAATAGCCGGGTGCCTGCACCAGGATTTGAGCCGCAGCCGGCAAAAGATTGGGGTCGGTGGCGAGCAGAAATTCCGGATGCGCCTCCAGGAAGGCAGCAATCAGTTCCTCGTTTTCGGCCGGTTCAGTGGTACAGGTGATGTAAAGCAGTCGGCCGCCGGGGCGGAGCGCCGCCGCCGCGGCCTCCAGCATGGCCCGCTGCCGGGGCGGGAAGGTGTCAAGATCGGCCTCAGACAGGCGGGATTTGATCTCGGGGTGGCGCCGCAGAATGCCCAGCGCTGAGCAGGGAACATCCAGGGCCGCAGCGTCCATGACCTCCGCTTGCACCGGCAGGGCGGCGGCGTCGGCCCGCACCGGTTGGACCGCACCCGCCCCGCAGCGCCGCAGATTGGCCGCCAATTCCTTGAGGCGCCCTTGATGCTGTTCCACTGCCAGGAGCAGCCCGCCACCCAGCCTGGCGGCCAGGTGGGTGGTCTTGCCTCCGCGGCCGGCGCCCAATTCCAGCCACCGCCGGCCCGTTTTCGAGGGCAGCAGCGAGGTGACCAGTTGCGCCGCCTCATCCTGAAAGAGCCACAGACCTTTCCGATAAGAAGGGAGTTCCAGCGGTGCGGCCTCAATGGCGGTGAGGCGTAGACCCACCGGGGAAAAACGGCAAGGTTCGGCTTCCACCCCTTCCCGGACCAATCGCAGCCGGAGGCTTTCGGGGTCGGTCTTCAGGGTGTTGACCCGAATGGTCAACGGCGGGATGCGATTGTTGGCGGCCAGCCTGGCTTCGGTCTCCTGCAACCCCCAACGATCCAGCCAGCGCCGCACCAGCCAGGCGGGATGGGAGTGCTCTACGCTCAGGGCCTGAACCGGGTCAGTCTCCCGATCCGGCCAGGATGGCAGGTCTTCGACGGCCAACCGGCGCAATACCGCATTGATGAAGCCGCCGTAGGCCGGCGGCAGCCGCCGGGCCTTGGCCATCAGCACAGCCTCGTGTACCGCGGCCCGGGCCGGCACCCGGTCCAGCATCAGCAGTTGAAAGGCCGCCAGCCGCAGGATCAACAGCACCATGGGATGCAGCTTGTTCAAGGGCAGGGCGGAGGCCTGGGCAATCAGGTAGTCCAGCTTCAGCTCCCAGCGCTTCACCCCCTGGATCAACTCCAGCAAAAAGGCCCGCTCCGGCCGCAGCAGGGGCTGGCGCTTCAGCGTGGCCGCCAGCAGTTCTTCCACCGACCGCCCCTGCCGCGGGGCCGCGGCCAGGATGTCCAGGGCCAGGGTCCGGGCGCCACGCACCTGAGGGGATTTGGGAGCTTTGCTCAAAGTTTCGTCAGTACCCCCTAAGGGGTTAATTGGCGGCTGCGGGATTTATGGGTGGGTCGGCATAAGGGGGCAGCAAAAAGGTCTTCAGGGCCTCCTCCACCTTGTCCAGATCCACCAGGGTGTCGTAGCAGGGGCCGTGGGGCCGGGAATTGAGCACCCCAAAAACCGGCAGCGGGTAGCTGTCCTGGATGCCGCTGCTCAGGTCCCGTTCGCAGGCCACGGCGATGATCAGCCGGGGCCGGCGGTCCACGATGATGCGTCGGGCCAGGGTGCCGCCGGTGGCCACCGCCAACCCCACCCCGTATTTCTCCGAGAGCTCCGCCAGCCCTTTGATGGGGCACTTGCCGCAGCGTTTGCAATGCACCGTGCTGCCGGTGATGCGGAATTGGCATTCATGGAACTGGAGACAGTGGGGCATGAGAAGCAGCAGCTTGTCCGGGGTGGTGCGGTAGTGCTGGGCCAGCACCAGCTGGTTGTTGATTTCGATGAAGGAGCGGCGCACCTGGTCCTTGGAGACGCCGCAGAGTTTGCCTACCCCGCTCATCATAGGCAGCAGCAGCTTGATCACCGCGCCCCGAAGCTTCTTGGAAAAAAAGAGATCCCGGCCCAACACCACCGTCAGGGCCAGCAGTACGAGGGCGCCGATAACTGATAACAGCAGCGCCGAGAACACCACCCCCAGAATCAGGGGCATCCGGGGATGCAGGCTGGTGAGCCCGATGTAGGGCACGTACCACAGCACCCCCAAGAGGATGGTGAACAGCAGACAGGTAACGGCCAGCAATCCCAGGAAGATGCGCTTCTGGGGCCGGAGCGAATTGCCGCCGTTGATAATTTTTACCGGTTCATCCATTAAATGCAGTTGCCAGTAGTCAGTAGTCAGTTTTCAGTTAAAAAATAAAATCGTCTTCCTATTGGCGATGAATAGAGGCTTATCTGGCTTGGTTAATTTCAAACCTATTGCCACAACTTCGGCAATCATAGGTATGCGTATGGTCAGAAACCGATCCATCTTTTCTAACATAGCCTCTTGATATCATCTCATTTCTAAGAACGTTTTTTAATCTGATTTACATACAGGACAATATTTAATATCTGGTTGTGGACCGGATAGATTAGCCATCTTGACCTCCTATAAATAAATGGGTTTTCAATCTAAAACCTGTTTGAGCAACTTGTGCCCCCGCAGAAACTCCGCGACTTTCAAACGCTTATGCCCGGCCAGTTGCAGCTCCTGCACCAGGATGGCGCCCTGGCCGCAGGCGATTTCCACCCCCTGGTCGACCATTCCCAGAACCAGGCCCGGGGCCGCCGTCGTGCCTTCTGACCTTTTCACCCGCGCCCCGAACAATTTTAGGACCTGGTCCTGCCACAAGGCATAGGCCCCGGGGGTGGGGTCCAGGCCCCGGATCCAGCCGGCCACTTCCCGGGCCGGGAGACGCCAATCAAGGTGGCGCATCTCCCGGGAGATGGGCGGGGCAAAGGTAATGTTTGCCTGGGCTTGCGGCTCCCGGATGGCCTCACCCCGACGCAGTTTCTCCAGGGCCTGCACCAGCAGCGCCGCGCCCTGCTCCGCCAGTTTCTGATACAGGCTGCCGTAATTGTCTTCCTCCAGGATGGGGACTCGCTCCTGGAGAAAGATGGCCCCGGCATCGAGTGCGGCCGCCATCCACTGAATAGTGACCCCGGTCTCCCGATCCCCCCGGATCAAGGCCCAATTGATGGGTGCGGCCCCCCGATACTTAGGCAGGAGGGAGGCGTGGACATTGAGCGGTCCCACGGACGGCACGGCCAAAATCCCCGGGGGCAGGAGACGTCCATAGGCCACCACGATGATCAACTCCGGACGCAGGGCCGCCAACTGCTCCAGAAAGGCGGGATCCTTGAGACGCTGGGGCTGGAGCACCGGCAAATTCCAGGCGAAGGCCAGTTCCTTCACCGGCGGGGGGCTGAGCCGTTGTCCCCGGCCCCGGGGCCGGTCCGGTTGGGTCACCACCGCCAGCACCTCTTCTCCCCCGGCGAGCACGGCCTCCAGGGAAGGCAGGGCAAAGCCGGGGGTGCCCATGAAGATCAGGCGCCAGGGTCCGTGCTTCACCTGGACGCCGCCTGCTTCTTGAGCCGCCTTAAATAGATGCCCCGCTTCAACCGGCTGATGCGGTCGATGAAGAGAATGCCGTCCAGGTGATCCACTTCGTGCTGGAGCACCACCGCCAGCAAGCCCTCCCCGGTGAGGCTGATTTCCTTGCCTTTCCGGTCCATGCCCTTCACCGTCACCCGGGCGTGGCGTCGCACCTCGGCGGAGAAGTCCGCCACCGACAGGCAACCTTCCTCGTGGGTGAGTTCCCCTTCAGCCTGGGTAATGCAGGGATTGATGATCACCTTTAAGTCCCGGGCCCCTCCGTCACGGTGCGCCACGTCAAAGACGATAAGGCGATGCAGCGCCCCCACCTGGGGAGCGGCCAGTCCCAGGCCCGGGGCGGCGTACATGGTTTCCGCCATGTTATCGATGAGGTGCTGCAGCTCGGCGTTGATCTCGGTGACTTCCCGGGCCGGCTTCCGCAACACCGCATCGGGCAATTTTCGAATAGGTATGACTGCCATAATCTTTATGAATCTTCGCAATCATCAAAATGGTTTATATTTTAACTTTAAGGTAAAAGCGGGGATTTTTCAAGCACCAGAGCAAGTCGTGGGCCAACTTATGGGAAGGATCTGCGAAGAATAAGGGGAGCGCGGCGTGTTAATCACGGAATGATGCGAAAGTCGGGGGCAGGCTCTCTGTTAAACGCGGCGCCACCGAGAAAAAGCGACTATTTAGAGAAGTGCTGAAGGGCCGTGGAGAGGGCCCTTCAGCTCGGAGGGGTTAAGCAGTAGTACTATTTTGCCGGTGGCGCAGGCGGCACAGGAGGCGCCATGCCAGCGCCCATGCCCATGCCAGCGTCGTGACCCATACCGCAGCCCCCGCCCATGCCCATGCCCATACCGCCGCCATGGTGCATGCCCATGCCCAAGAAGGCGTGGGGTGCGATCTTTTTGGCTTCCAGCCGGAAGGGCACCATCTTCTCCATCAACTGATCTCTCAGGCCATTAAGTTCCTTTTGTTTTGCCAGAATGGCCTTCTCATCCGGGTTTTCAGCCTTCCATAAGTCCCTCATTTCCAGCCGCTTGATCATCAGGCCCTTGCGCAGGGTAGCGGTGTCAGTGCGAAACTTTTCCTTGAGGTCAAAGAGTTTCCCGGCCTGCTCGGGAGTCAGTTTCATCATCCCATGGCCATGCCCCATGCCCATAGGGCCGGCGGCATAGACCGCGGCGGCGAAGCCCAAGCTTAATACCAGGGCCAGGGCCAGCAGCCACAGCGTTACTTTTTTACCTTTGGTCATTTACTTATCTCCTCAATCCTTTGAAAGTTTTTAGTCCGATGTTCCGGCCTTCATTGAATAAAACCCCGCCCACTCCCCAATCCGGCGCGGCTCAAATTTTTTCTTAAATTGTCCAGGAAATTTTTAGAAGATCAGTAGGGAAATGCCGGCCACGGCAGCCGCCACCCAGGGCAGCTCCAGTTTGCAGATCATCAGGGCAACGGCAGCGCCGGCCAACACGGCCAGGTCCTTGCCATCCTGCATGGACGCCTGGCCCATCTGCAGGGTCACCACCGCCAGCATGCCCACCAGGGCCGCCAGGATCCCTTGCAGCGGCGGCCGCAGCCAACGGGATTCTTTGAGATTTTGGTAAGGGCCGAACAGACAGACGATGATCATAATAGGCGGCAGAAAAACACTGACCGTGGCGGTCAAGGCTCCCCAGAAGCCCTTAACCGCGTAGCCCACAAAGGCCGCCAAAATAATCAGGGGCCCCGGAGTGGCGTAACTCAAGAGGATGCCGTCCAGGAACTGCCGCAGGTTGAGCCAGCCCAGATGCTCCACCACCTCCCATTGGAGGATGGGGATCATCACATAACCGCCGCCGAAGCTGAGGGCGCCGATCTTGGCAAAAATTCCAGCCAGTCGGCCCAGTAACTCATCCTGCTGCCCCAGAGCCAGGATGAAGATGGCCATTGTCAGGGTAGCGGCCACCGCCTGTAACCCCAGGCGTCCCCAACCGGACTTTTTCCCGGGCGCGGCCTTTGCCGCCGCCGGTGCTTCGGGAAAAAAGCCCCATTGCAGCACCAACTTGCTTATGCCCGCCGCCAGGAATACCAGAAAGTAGCTTAATCTCCCCCAGAAGGCCGCCAGGGCCAGGAGGGTGATGAGGTAGTCCGACCAGTGTCGACAGATGGCCCGCCCCAGCCGCCAGGTGGTTTGGAGCAGCAGGGCAATGACCAGGGCGCCGAGCCCCCGGGAAACGGCCTGGACCCAGGCGAGGCCGCCATAGCGGAAATAGCAGAAGGAGAGGCCCGACATCAGCAAAAAGGCGGGCAGGATGAAGCCCGCGGCCGCCGCCAAGGCCCCCGGCAGGCCCCGCAGCCGATAGCCGGTGTAAGCGGCCAGTTGCACCACCGTGGCCCCGGGAGCCATCTGGCACAGGGCCAGGCCTTCCAGGAATTCCGTCTGGCTCAGCCAGCCCCGTTCTTCCACCACCCGCCGGCGCACCGGCTCGATCATGGCCAGGCCGCCAAAGGCGCTAATTCCCAGGTACAGAAAGGAGGCGAGGATTTCCCGGAGGTTGGGAGCCTTCATGGGCAGTGGCGTCGCTCCGGAATCTCCAGGCTAAGAGCGGGAGTAATCGTCGTCCAGGCGCTGGATATCGTCCTCTTCGAGATAATCGCCGGTCTGCACCTCGATGATGCGCAGCGGCTCCGTCGTCGGATTTTCCAACCGATGCGCAGTTTTAAAAGGAATGTAAACGCTCTGATTGCTGGTCACCAGCCTGACGTCCGTGCCGGTGGTCACTCGGGCGGTACCCTGCACCACCACCCAATGCTCAGCGCGGCGTTGGTGCATCTGCAGACTGAGGCGGCTCCCCGGGGTCACCTCAATCTGCTTGACCTTGTACCCCGGACCCTCGTCCATGATGGTATAGGACCCCCAAGGACGAAATACCGTGGGGTGGATCATCGACTCCACCATTTTTTGCCGGGTCAAGTCCGCCACCAGGTCCTTCACTTCCTGGACCCGGTCCCGGTGGCAGACCAGGGTGGCGTCAGGGGTATCCACCACGATGATGTTTTCCAGACCGATGGTGGCCACCAGGCGATTCTGGGCGTAGAAAGTGCAGCCTTTACTGTTCCGGTCCAGCGCCCGGCCCAGGAGGACGTTTCCCTGGCCGTCCTTGGGGAAAATTTCCTGCAAAGCCCCCCAGGTGCCCACGTCGTTCCAACCCATCTCCACCGGCACCACCGCCACGTTGTCAGCCCGCTCCATGATGCCGTGGTCCAGGGAGATATCGGGAAACTCCCGATAAATTTCGGCCAGGGCCTCCCGACCGGCATCCTCCGCCAGCCGGGCCAGCCCCTGGCTCAATTCCGGCAAATAACGCGCCATCGCCGCCAGCAAAAGATCCCGGCGGAACAGGAAGATGCCGCTGTTCCAGTAATAGCCACCCTCGGCCAGGAAGCCTTCGGCCCGGGCCAAATCCGGCTTTTCAATGAACCTGGCGGCCTTAAAACCGCTGCCCGCCGCGTCCAGAGACTCCCCCTGCTTGATATAGCCGTAGCCGGTTTCCGGACGATGCGGCGGAATGCCAAAGGTCACCAGGTAACCGGCCTCGGCCCACCTGGCTCCCCGGTCCAAGGCCGCCAGGAGGCTCGCCTGATCGCGAATAAAGTGATCCGCCGGGAACACCGCCATGAGGCTCTTGGGGTTCTCCTCCCCCAGCAGAGCTGCGGCCAGCCCCACCGCGGGCGCGGTATTGCGTCCCTCGGGCTCCAGAAGGAGACGGAGGTTTTGCCAGCCCTTGCGCCGCAGCTCCAGGCTGATGACATCCGCCTGGGAGGCATTGGTCACCACCAGGACGCGCTCCAGGGGGATGCGGGGCAGCAGGCGCTCAATGGTGGATTGGATCATGGACTCTGACCCCAAGAGCCGCAGCACCTGCTTGGGATATTGGGAGCGGCTCAGGGGCCAAAAACGGGAGCCGATGCCCCCGGCCAGGATAATGGCCGAAATGGGAGTGGGGTTTTCACTAGTCATGATCGTCTCCTCCGGGCAAGGATGGTCTGATTATTTCCAGCAAATACCGGCCGTAACCGTTCTTCGGCATGGGCTCAGCCAGCCGCCGGAGTTGATCCGCATCAATATAACCGTTGCGATAGGCGATCTCTTCGATGCAGGCAATCTTCAGCCCCTGGCGTTTTTCTATGGTTTCCACGAAAGCGGAGGCCTCCAGGAGGGATTCATGGGTGCCGGTATCCAGCCAGGCAAACCCTCTCCCCAAGAGTTCCACCTGGAGTTCTCCCCGGCGCAAATATGCTCTATTCACCTCGGTAATCTCCAGTTCTCCCCGGGCGGAGGGTTTGAGTCCGGCGGCAATTTTCACCACCCGGTTATCGTAAAAATAGAGCCCCGGGACGGCGAACTGCGACCTGGGTTTTTGCGGTTTTTCCTCGATATTCAGGACCTTCCCCGCCTGGTCAAACTCCACTACCCCATACCGTTCCGGGTCCCGCACCCAATAGCCAAAGATCAGGCCGCCGGTCTTTAAAGTGAGAGCGCGCTTCAGTATGCCCTGGAAGCCCTGGCCGTAAAAGATGTTATCCCCCAACACCAGGCAGACCCGATCATCTCCGATAAATTCCCTACCAATGATGAAAGCCTGGGCGAGCCCTCCAGGATTGGGCTGCTCCTTATAGACGAAGCGCAGGCCGAGTTGCCGGCCGTCGCCCAGCAGGGTTCTGAACCTGGGAAGGTCCTCCGGGGTGGAAATAATCAGGATATCACGAATTCCCGCCAGCATGAGAACGGACAGGGAATAATAGATCATGGGCTTGTCGTATACCGGCAACAATTGTTTGCTGACTACCCGGGTAATGGGATAGAGGCGGGTTCCGGCGCCGCCGGCCAGGACGATCCCCTTCCACCCCTCCTCAAAAACGGCTCGATCCGGCTTGGGACTCAGTTGATCCATGGTTGCGAGATGCTCCGTAGGGGCTCAAGTCTGAAGCCCTAAATTTTCTTTCTTTGCCAACCCTTATAAATTTAGCTCGAAAGCACCTTAATGATCAGCCCCTGGTCTGCTGCGGTCAGATAAGGATGCATGGGCAGGCTGAAGATGCGCTCCGCGGCCTTTTCGCTGCTGGGAAAGTCTCCTGGTTGATGGCCGAGGTGGGCAAAGGCGCCTTGCAGGTGCAGCGGCAGCGGATAATAGACCGCCGAGGGGATGCCGGCTGCTTGCAGCTTCTGCTGCAGTTCGGCCCGCCGGTCGCTGAGCACCGAGTATTGAGCCCACACCGAGGTACAGGCGGCTGCGACATACGGTACTTCCACCAGGTTCCGTAACCCGGCGCTGTACCTTTGGGCTACCTGTTGCCGGTCGGCGATTTCCTGGTCGAAAATCTCCAGCTTGGCCAGCAAAATGGCGGCTTGCAGCGTATCCAGCCGGCCGTTCAGGCCGAGACGCACGTTCTCATACTTATTAGTCCCCTGGCCGTGCACCCGGATCGATTTCAAGGTTTCCATCAAGGCGTCGTCATTGGTGAAGACGGCCCCGCCGTCGCCGTAGCCCCCCAAAGGCTTGGCCGGAAAGAAAGAAGTGGCGGCTACCTCCGCCAGAGAGCCGGCCCGCCGGCCCTGGTAGGTGGCCCCGAAGGACTGGGCCGCATCCTCCAAGACGAACAGACCATGCCGCCGGGCCAGAGTGTTGATCGCATCGTAGTCCGCCGGCTGGCCGAAGAGGTCCACCGGGATGATGCCCTTGGGCCTCAGGTGAGCGGTCTTGGGGTTTTGCGCCAAAGAGGAGATGGTCTCCTCCAGGGCCGCGGGGTTGATATTGAAAGTTCTCGAATCGATATCCACAAAGACCGGGGTGGCCCCCAGCAACTGGATGACTTCGGCCGTGGCGATGAAGGTAAAAGGGGTGGTGAAGATGGCATCGCCGGGCCCGACCTGATAAGCCATCAAAGGCATCAGCAGGGCATCGGTGCCGGAGGAGCAGGAAACGGCGTGTTTGACGCCCACGTAGGCGGCGAGACGCTCCTCCAGTTCCGTCACCTCAGGCCCCATAATATATTGACCATGCCCTAAAACTCGCTGAATTCTCTCATTCAGGGCAGGTAAAATCTTTTGCTGCTGAGTCTTCAGGTCGATAAAATCGAGGCGTTTTTCAGTCATGATTCGATTCCAAGCAAGCGTGTATGCTTCCTGCCAGGCGCCCTTCAGGCAGAAGAAATGTGGTCCCTTTTATTTCCCTGATCAAACTCACCGCCGACTCAACCCATGGTAATCCAGGTACCAGCTGATGAAGCGCGGGACGCCTTCCTCAATGGGGGTCAGCGGCTGAAAGCCCAGCTTTTTCCGGGCCCGATCAATGTCGGCAAAGGTGGCCGGGACGTCCCCCGGCTGCATAGGCAGGAAGTCCTGCTGAGCCTTGACGTTCAGCTCACCTTCCAGGAGGGCGATGACCTTGCCCAAATCTTCGGCCCGGTGGTTGCCCAGATTGATGATCTCATAAGGTTCCAGCCCGGCGACCGTCAAGGCCGCCAGGACGCCCTGGACGATATCGTCGATATAAGTAAAATCCCGGCGCATCTGCCCGTAATTGAACACCTTGATGGGCCGGCTCTGGAGCATGGCGTCGGTAAAGAGCCACATGGCCATATCCGGCCGGCCCCAGGGCCCGTACACCGTAAAAAACCGCAGGCCGACGGTCTGCAGGCCGAACAGGTGGGTATAGGCATGGGCCATCAGCTCATTGGCCTTCTTGGTGGCCGCGTAGAGGCTGATAGGGGTATCTACCCGCTGCTCTTCGGAAAACGGCATCTCAGTCAAGCCCCCATAAACGCTGGAGCTGGAGGCATAGACGAAACGCTCTATCTGGGACCTTTTGGCCAGTTCCAGGAGGTTGAGAAACCCTTCCAGGTTGGCCTTTTGGTAGGCAAAGGGATTGATCAGGGAGTAGCGCACCCCGGCCTGGGCGGCCAGGTGGCAGATCTTCCGGGGCTGGTGGGCCGCAAACAGCCTTTCCAGGCCGGCCAGGTCGGCCACGTCGCCCTCAACGGAGGTGAAATTGGGGAACTGCCGCAGCTGCTGGTCCCGAGCCCGCTTTAAGGCCGGAGAATAGTAGTCATTATAATTGTCCAGCCCCACCACCCTGGCCTCCCGGGCCAGGAGTTCCCGGGCCACGTGAAACCCGATGAACCCGGCGCTGCCGGTGACCAGGAAGGAAATATCTTTAATCTGCGCTTCCCATTCCATAGATAGCTTCCCGCCTGACTTTACCAGACCTCGGTTTCGGCCTCAACCTAATTTGCCGAAATTGCCTGAATTGATGGTTTCACTTGCTCTCACACGGGTCGGCGTTAACCGATTGGCCAGGCCCAATAACTGTTCTGTGGATGAAGACCTATCCTCCTCAAAACAAGTTCATAATTACTTCCCACCCACCTGGTACAGATTGCTTTGCCATTCACCCAAGTAGCCAGCAACGCCCTCCAAAATTAATTGCGAACAATTTTTAAAGTTCTTTCCCTCAAATGCCGATGAGACACTGCAAAGGAGAAGTGTCATGGGTTGGCTCTTAGCGCTGGTAGCCGGCGGCCTAGGGGGGATGGTGTTAATGTGCCTCTTGTTCATAATCCGCGAGCCTGAGGATCACGGTTTGACTCAATATGAACCGCACGGATGCACCGATTTGGGAAAAAACCTTGGCAACCCCTCCTCAAAATCGAGACAGTTTTCCATAATTATTGAGGACTAGACTACCGGTCTGAGATTTGCTTCTCCGTGAATTCACCCTGAAGCCGTTTGGGGTTTTCGCCGTCTATTCTGACAAATTGTTGCCGAATTCCCTCACGGTCTTTCTCCTGCCTGAACGCTCATTCCGAAAGGAATGAACAAATCCTCTGCTTTGCCGTCGGAAAATATTTGCCTCACGATATGGGCAATCCTTTGGGCAGCCTGCCCGTCGCCATAGGGGTTTTGGGCCTGAGCCATGGCTTGATAGCTGACCGGGTTGTCCAGCAGTTCCTTGACCTCGGCAAAAATATTCTGCCGGTCGGTTCCCACCATTTTAACCGTTCCGGCCCACAGGCCTTCCGGCCGTTCAGTGACCTCCCGCATCACTAAAACCGGTTTTCCCAGGGCTGGAGCCTCCTCCTGGATTCCCCCGGAATCGGTCAAGATCAGCGTGCTCTGACTCATCAAAAACACAAAGGGGGCGTAGTCCAAGGGGGGCAGGAGGGTGATGCGCCCACCGCCTGGGACCTGAACGGTGGAGACGCCAGGTCTGCCCTCGCTAACCCCGGGATCTCTTCCCAGGATCCCATAAACCGGCTGCTGCACATTGGGGTTGAGATGAACCGGATAAATAACCTGAATATCGCCATAATGCTCGGCAAGATCCCGCAAAGCCAGACAGATATTTCGAAAGGATTGGCCGAAGTTCTCCCGCCGATGGCCGGTCACCAGCAAGCAGCGCCGCCCGTCGAGGCTTAAACCAAAATTTTCCCGAAGATAATCGGCCCACAACTCTTTTTCCTGGGTGACCTTCCCGGCGGTGATCTTCAAGGCATCGATCACCGTATTGCCGGTCACCCAGATCCGTTCCGCCGGGACTCCTTCGGCCAGGAGATTGTCCCGGGCCCAGGGAGTGGGGGCGAAGTGGTAGTCGGCCAGCGCCCCGGTCAGACGGCGGTTCAGTTCTTCGGGGTATGGCTGGTATTTGTCCCGGGTGCGCAAGCCGGCCTCGACGTGGCCCACCGGGATCTTGAGGTAATAGGCGGCCAGGGAGGCGGCAAAGGTGGTGGTGGTGTCGCCGTGCACCAATATCAGGTCCGGCTGTTCCCGTTTCAGCACGTCCTTGAGACTTTCCAGAATCCGCACGGTAATGTCAAAGAGGTCCTGGTTGGGGGTCATGACATTCAGATCATGATCCGGCCTGATTCGAAAAAGCTCCAACACCTGATCCAGCATCTGGCGGTGCTGGGCGGTGACCGCTACCTTGACCTGATAGGCCCCTTCGGCCTTCAGGCCTAATACTACCGGGGCCATCTTGATGGCTTCCGGCCGGGTGCCGAAGATGGCGATAACTTTCTTCAATGCCTTCCTTAGTTCCTGGATGCTAAAAATAATTTTGATATTATTTAAGAGTTAAACATAAAGGCAATCTGGGTATTTCTTATTTTCCTGGCCCCCTTATTGATAAAACTTTTTACAACCCGAACTACAGCAGGAAATGAGGTGGTACAGTCATGCCAAACGATTAACCCGCCGGGGCGAGTTATATTTAGTGCTTGTAAGGTATCCTTGTGCACGAATTCGAAATCATGACATCCATCAATGAAGACCATATCGAAAACCGGGCACTCAGTTTTAAAATCAAAACTTCGACTATCTCCAAATAATTGAATAATTCTTGACTCTTCGGCAGTACCGCGATAGGCAATCCCGGTAGATCTGGAATTAGTACATTCGATATTAATTGCTGTCATTTCTTTTTCGATGTTTTCGTTCTTTTTTAAAGGCAAATCAATTGTATATACGGTGGCTTGCGGTGCATTCATAGCCAACAGCCTAGCTGTTTCCCCATTAAAAGTACCGATTTCCAAAATGTTTTTGATAGGTTCAAAATACGCAGCCAGTGAACTCAAGGCCAACTGGTCAGTGACCGGCACGGAAGCAAACCTTGTGAAAAAGGGAAAGATTTGTACGGGTGCTGGATGACTTTTTTGATCTTTGGCCTTGATAATATCTTTCAAGAGGTAATTTAAATCAATCTCCTGAATGCCCAATGGCGGGACACCAAATGCCTCATGGACTTTTTGCAAAATATTAAGTAACCCGAACGGGTGTAAAGAATAGTACACATTCCAACCTATCCTGGTTATGCCTTGTTTATTCCATTGCATTTTTGCCACCACCAATTAGCAGTTTGATAAAGGTTCTGGATTTTTTAGAAACCTCCGGAACCTTCGCCATGTATTTATTGAACCTGGCTTCCTCTCTTTATAATTTTTGATACAATTAAGGTATCCAAGCGTGATCTATATCCTTGTTTGATATATGCTTATTTGGTGCTGGCAATCCATTCCGATTATAAAAATTATTATTAGGTTCGTAAAATGGCATTGCAACTATGGCAAGTTATCACAACTTTCTATATATCTTACTATAGAACATATTGTAATCTCTTCCGCAGTCCCCGGAAATCGCCGTTTCTAATATAGGAGTAAAGGTTCTTTAAATTCATGAAGTTGCCCTTTCATATTGTTTATCAATTCCTTATCCGCACTGCTGACGACATTCCGGGACCGAAACGAGCCGCCGCCTGGATTTGCTCCCAGTTTTTCCCGAACCAGTCAATGGTATTCTTCAGGCCGACCTCAAAGGGAGTGTTGGGCTGGTAGCCGATGAGCTCTCCGGCCCTGGCGACAGAGGCCAGGAGGCGGGATTTGGTGTCCCACTTGCGCCGTTCGGTAAAACTTATGCCCGCCTTATTGCCCACCTGGGCATTGATCATGGTCGCCAGGTCGATGATGCGGGTTTCCCGGCCGGAGGCCAGGTTGAATTCCTGCCCCACGGCCGTCTCGAAATAGCCCGCCCGCAACAGCCCATCCACGATGTCGCCGACGTAGGTGAAATCCCGGGTCTCCTCTCCCGTCCCGGTGATGGGCAGCGGTTCCCCCCGCATAGCCCAGTAGATGAAGTTCGGGATGACGTTCCGGTACTGTCCCGGCAGTTCCCCGGGACCATAGGAGTTGAAGAAGCGCGCCTTAACCACCGCCTGCTCGTAGTGATGCTGGAAGAAATTACAGTAAAGCTCGCCCAGCATCTTGGTGACCTGGTATGGTGAACTCAGGTGCAAAGACATGAATTCTTCGGTCAGGGGCAGGGGGGCGCTGCTGCCATAGATGGAGCAGCCGGAAGAGGCGTAGATAAACCGCTGGACGCCGACAAGTTGCGAGTATTGGAGAAGTTTCAAGGTCCCCAAGCCGTTCACCAGGAGATCGGTCTCAGGGTGATCAATGGAATTCTGGTTGGCGAACAGTGCGGCCAGATGAAAAACGAGGTCCGGCCCTTCGAAAAAAACCCGTTTCAATTCCACTTCATCGAGGATACTACCCTCAATAAACATGACGTTAGCCAGCGCGGGAACATTCCAGCGCACCGCTGAAGACAGGTCGTCCAAGACCATAACCAGCTTAGCCCCGGCTGCCGCCACCGCCCGGGTCAGATTGCTGCCAATCGCTCCCGCCCCGCCGGTGATCAAGATCGTTTTGTCGCGGTAAAAATCTCGGTAATCACTTGAAGTCATGCTTTACCTCGCTTCAACGTGCAAATTTATCTCGCCCAAACAAGACGATGCGGATCGTCTTGAGGAGAATGGCCAAGTCAAGGAAAAACCCCATATTCTTGATATAGTACAGGTCGTACTTCAGCTTCTCCCGGGTTTCCTCCTGGGAAGAGGCATAAGGGTACATGACCTGCGCCCAACCCGAAAGTCCTGGTTTTACCAAGAGGCGATAACTGTAATGGGGCAGGTGTTCCTCGTAACCCAAAACCTTAATTTCCGCAGCATTCGCGCCCAGATGTTTTTTCCGGAAAACCGGCACCAGTTGCTGGAAAGTGCTGACAAATATCTCCCGCTCCGGTCTCGGCCCGATAAAGCTCATTTCCCCTTTGAGAATATTGAGCAATTGCGGCAGCTCGTCTAATCTTAACTTTCGCAAGATCCCGCCAACTCGCGTAATCCGGGGATCGTCTTGACTGGCCCATTGGGGGCCGTCTAGTTCTGCATTATCGACCATGGTTCGGAACTTAATAATCCAAAAGGGCTTACCATCCTTGCCCAGGCGTTGCTGACAGAAAAATACCGGTCCGGGGCTGTCCAGCTTGATGGCCAGGGGAATCAGCAAAAATAGGGGAGACACTATAATCAGATAGAATATTGCCAGCAAGAGATCAGCTAGGCGCTTAATCCGCCGATAATAAAACTTAGTGTTTTGGGAACTGTTAAAGTAAAACCACATATCGGAAATATGTTCGATGGGTATCTTCCCGGCCAGAAATTCGTAAAGACTCGGCATATCCAAGACCTGACAGCCGTTAAAGTTAATCTTCATGAGCCCTTTCAACAATTGCGGCGATTTATCATGGGTAATGGCCAGCGCCACCAGATTTACCTGCTGCTCCTGGATAAGCTTGGATAACCGGGATGAATCTCCCAGCACGGGTAACCCCTGAATCTCTGTTCCTATCTTTCCAGAGTCGTCGTCCACAAAGCCAATTGCCTTGATGCCACTGAGAGGGCGCTCCCGGACGGCCTCGAGCAGCCGGGTGCCACAGGTACCGGCGCCCACGATCAAAAGACGCCTTTGCAAGCGCTCTGGCAAAGCCAAACCTGAAAAAGCGACGCGCCACACGACCAGTAAGCACATAAAGATGAAAAATTCCAGGATCAACAAGGTGCGGCCGACAAAAACCCCGAAGGGAAAGTAGAACAGGATAATGACCACCGCGGTGCCCAACATGGTGGCAAAAACAATCTGGCCGATATTCTTCCAGTTCCTAAAGTCTTTCTGATAGTCATAAAGGTCGGCGATATAAAAGATCGATAGATAGGTCAGCCCCATAAGCGTGAACGGGGTGGAATATTGCAGCAGAAAGCTCCAGGGGCCGGGACTTACCTGCGGCATATACGGGTCTACCCGCAGCCAAGTCCCCAGGACGATGGCGAGGCAATACGCGGCGACGTCTCCGCCCAGCAGGATCAGGATCCACTTGCTAAGATGTAAGCTAAATAGCCGGAACATCAGACCTCACAAGGGAGCGATCTGCCTGGCAGACCTGTTTGAGACAGTTTTCCAGAATTTTGGCGCAGTGCTCCAAGGAGAAATGCCGTACCACAAATTCCCGGCCGCTGGCGCCCATTACCTCTCCCTGCTCCCGGTTCTGGTACAGTTGCAGGATGGCCTCGGCCATGGCTTGCGGCTCGCCAGGGGCAATGGAGATGCCGCAGCGGGCCGCCGCGATCAGCCGCGGCGCATCGCCAGCCAAAGGCAAACTGGCGAGCACCGGCCTGCCTGCGGCCATGATGCTTAAGATTTTGGACGGCACCACGGGAGTCCGAACTTCTTTCCGCAAGGTCGCCAGACAAACATCGGAGGCCGCCAGCACGTCAGGATATTTTTCCTTGGGCTGCATCGGCAGGAAATAAACGTTGTCCAGGTTGCGGTCTCTGGCGATGGCTGCTAATTTCGGCTTCTCAACCCCGTCCCCCACCAGCAGGAAGGCGATATCCCGATGATCTTTTAAGTGTTCGGCGCTTTGCAGTACGGTTTCCAGGTCCTGGGAAAACCCCATGATGCCGGCGAAAGAGACGATGAATTTCTCGTCCAGACCGAGCCCGGAGCGCAAGCCGTGATGACGAGGGGCGGGCTTGATGGCCTCGGTGTCAATCCAGTTGGGGATAACTTCGACCCTGCTCGGGTCCCCGCCGGCATTCAGGATATATCGCCGGTTGCCTTCCGAATGGGCCGTGACCAGATCGGCCCGCCGGTACAAAAAGGATTCCATCCGCCTGAAAACCCGGATCAGGTGGGAATTCTTGAGCACTCCCAGGTCGATGGCGCTCTGGGGAAACAGGTCCTGAATGTTGACTACCACCGGACGGCGGCGGCAGCGGCAAAGCGCCCAGGCAGCCAGCGCCAAAGGCAGCGGCGGCGAGTACACCAGGGCCGCGTCGAATGCCGGGAGGCCGAGTCCGGCCACTGCGGCAAAAAAGGCAAACACCAACTGGTCGAGTCCCCGCAGGATGGGCTGGGCCCAGGGAACATCCAGATTAAAAACCCGGAGGACCTTTAGGCCGTGATACGTCTCATGAATAAAGGGCCGTTGCCGGGAGTGCTTCTGGCCGCCGATCACATGATAACGGGGCAGCCCGGTGAGCACCGTGACCTCGTGCTCACGATGCCGCAGGGCCTGGCCCAACTCGTAAAAGAGATGCGCCGCGGAACCCACTTCCGGAGGGAAAAAGGCGGATATGAGCAGGATTTTCATGATGAATATAATTTCATAACTATTTTAAATGATTAATTATGTGAAAATGCTCCGCCAAACGCCGCGCTCTTTACCGGCTAGACCCGCACCGTCTGTCCGGTCTTTAAGGCTTCGGCTGCTTTTAAGGTGGCCCGAGTCGAGGCCAGGTAACTGTTAAAGAGTTTTTGGAAACTGGCAGGGTCTCCTGGGGCTTGGGCAAAGAACTGCATCTCGCCCAGGTAGCCCATATCCATGGAGAACTTGTTGAGTTTGCGCGTCCGGCCTCCTTGAACGATAGAGCACCGGCGGAAATCTTCTATGACTGCCACAGAATCTTCGCAAAAAACCTCAAAGCGTTCCCGGGAATAAGACTTTGGCCCTTTGGCGGTATAAAGAACCGTACCGACGGACCCATCCTTGAAGGTCAGGGTAATGGCCAGGTTATCATCGGGTCGGTACTTGCCGCAAGCTCCCGAGATGGGGGTGACTTGGACCGAGGCCGCCTCCGAGTCCGTCATGTAGTGCAGGAAATCGAGGAAATGGCAGACCTCTCCCAAGAGACGGCCCCCGCCGACGGCCGGGTCATGCACCCAGTGGTCCTCTGGAATAAAGCCGGCGTTCACCCGATAAATCATCATCAGGGGCGTGATGCGGCCGGTCAGCCTGGCCTTGACCTCCTGGGCCAGCGGAGCAAAGCGCCGGTTGAACCCCACCATCAGGAGCCGAGAGCCGTCATAGGCGGCCTCGATTGCCGTCAATTCTTCAGGGGTAAGGCACAGCGGCTTTTCCACCAGGACATGTTTGCCGGCGGCCAGGGCCTCCACCACCAGGGCCGCATGGGAGTTGTGCCGGGTAGTGATAAGCACGCGGTCAATGGCGGTATCTTTCAGGATTTCCCGGTAGTTGGTAGCCGCGTAAGTAAATCCGAACTTGTCGGCAATATGCCGGGCGGTGACCCCAGTGGTGGTGGCGACTCCCGTCAGGGTGATGACTCGGTTTTTCTGGAGAACAGGCAGCAAAATATTCTTAGTAAACAGACCTCCGCCGATCAATCCCAGCGCCCGGCCCGGGGAGGAAGACCCGGTTGGTGGAGGGGCAGTCCTGACATAGACCTTATGGGCCTGGGCTCCAAGGTCAGGCGCTTCCTCTTCCTGGGGATATTGGAGGACCACGCCGATGTAGGGCTCGAGGTTCTTTAAGATCAAGTCATAAGCCTGGAGAGACTGCGAAAGAGGGAAGCGGTGGGTGATCAAGGGTTCCACCCGCACCTGGCCCTTGCCCACCAGTTCCAGGAAGGCGGACAGGTTCCGCCGTTCGGTCCAGCGCACCAGGGAAAGAGGGTAATCGAAGCCTTTGGTTTCATAGGCCGGCTCCAGGCTCCCCGGGCCCCCTGCCTTAGAAACCGTGAAGCTCAGCTCCTTTTCCCAGAAGGCCTTACGCGTCAGGTTCAGCTCCGCCACTCCCACCAATACCAACCGCGCCCGCTTCCGGGCCACTGCTTCGGCAAGCTGGAGCGGCCGTGCGTCTTTGCTGGCCGCCGTGATGAGGACCGCGTCAGCCCCCATGTCCCTGGTAACATTAGCGACCATTTCCTCGACCTCATCCTCACCGGGAACGAGGGCCAGATCGGCGCCCAAGGCTCTGGCCAGCTCGCCTCTACGCCGGTCCAGGTCCACCCCAATGACCCGGCAACCCTGCGCCGCGAGTAATTGCACACTGAGGAGGCCCAGGAGACCCAAACCAATGACCACCGCGGTTTCCCCCAGAGTGAGGCCGGCCAGGCGCACCCCATGCAGGGCTATGGCTCCCAACATGGCAAACGCCGCGGCTTCAAAGTCGACATTTGGAGGAATAGGGACGCAGAGGTTCTCTGGGACCCACAGCACCTCGGCATGCGAGGCGAAGCCGGCGCCGGCCAGCGCTACTCGATCGCCAGGCTTAAAGCCTATGACCCCGGGGCCCACTTCCTCGACCACCCCGGCGGCGCTATAACCCAGGGGGATCGGCTCATCCAGGCGGTTCAGGGCTTCTCTATAGACGCTGAGGAAGCCTTCTTTCTTAGCTTTGGCCCAGGCCTGGCGCACCAGGTCCGGCCGGGCCCGAGCCTTGCCCAGCAGGCTCTTTTGCCCCATTTCGATCATCAGCTTTTCGGTTCCCGGACTGATGAGCGAAGCTCGTGTCTGAACCAACAAGCCGCCGCTTTTGACCCCGGGCGCCGGCACCTCCGCCAGGGTGATTTTGCCGGTTTTATATGATTGGATAATCTGTTTCATTTATCTTTCTTTAATCGCCAAACCGCCGATGTTAACCGACCAGGGGCCGGGTGAGAGTTTGGGAAATCGGAGCCAAAACCGGTTCATTTGGAGAACTTTAAAGCCGTTCGCGGCCAAACAATCTTTCATTTGTCTCTGGGTAAGGGGGAATTCGTTGTCGCTCTTTTCGATGACGTTGTATTTTATCCAGATTAAAGGATTTCCTCCCCATGGTTCTCTAAATAGGAACATCCCGCCGATTTTCAGGACCCTGCCAATTTCCCTGATAGCTTCTTTCAAATTAGGGATATGATGTAGCAAGCCTTGTGCCATACAGAAATCGACGGATCCATTTTTTAAAGGAAGGGAGAGCACATTTGACCCGAGAAATGCAATGTGTGGAAATGTTAATGACGCCCTGGCAAATAGCATGCGATCCGTAAAAAGATCTGAAGCAATATATAATTTGGGAGATGCCTTGGAGAAGGTATAGCTGGCATACGGGCATTCCCCAGCACCTACTTCCAGAACTATTTTCCCGTGAAGCAGCGAATCCCATTCGTAAGATTTGGTACAAAACCGCATAATATTTTCTACGACATTATTCTTTACAATAAATGATTCTTGAGGCAGCTCATTTTTCTCATAATAATTCCTCTCCGCCTCAATATTAAATTTTTTTCTCATGTAATTTTTCCTCTACCATCATATCAATTAACAAAGGATACCAAAGAGCCTGAAGGAAACAGTAGGCAAACCCCGCCTTTCCGTCCAAAACTCCGCCCCTGAGGATATAGCGATAAAAAAAGTAGGGAAAGGTGCGCCAGAAACGGGGCAAGCCCTGCCAGACCTGATCTCGCAGCCAACGGCGCCAGGGGCGTTCGTGAGTTCCGGGAGAATCACCGGGTTTTGTCATACCCGCCGCCCCGGACTTCTGGAGGCGTAATTCTCTCACCGCATTCCCCGTCTGCTTGCCGATCCAGGCGGCCAGACCTTTTCGATCCCAATGGTCCAGCTTGCTCTTAATATCCCGGGTCTTCCCTTCCAGGCGGGCATACTCGCGGGCCCCCTCACCTTGCCAGCGGCCCCGCCCCCGCCGGACCAGGCGCACCACTGGCGGTGATTCGTAACCGAATCTCAAGGGCCGTCCCAGGAAAAAAAACTTGAAATGCACGTTAAACCCGGCCAGGTCTGGCGGCGGTGCCGCCAATTGCGGCTCGAGTTCATCAGCAAAGTCAGGGGTTAAGAGCTCATCGGCGTCCAGAAAAAGAATCCATTCATGCGATATGGGTAGATGGTCCAGGGCCCAGTTGCGTTGCGTGGCCCAATCATGCCAGGGGTTTTGATAAATCTTCTCCGTGTAGTTCCGGGCAATCTCCAGGGTTGCGTCGGTGCTGAACGAATCCACTACAAAGACTTCTTCGGTAAAATCCTGTAAGCTTTCCAGACAGGCGGCAATGTTGGCTTCTTCGTTATAGGTCAGCACGATGACCGTTATTGGAATTGAACCCATGATTTTAGAACCTATCTTCATCTTTAATCAAGTTCTTTAAGAGAATTCATATCGTAGAGAATCAATCCGCCGGGTAATTCTTCTCGAGAAAAATTATCTTTTACCCATTCTGATAATTCTGGGTATGTTTTCCATTTTAATGGTTTATAATATTTGATAAGTTTATTCTTAAAATAATACAAAAAGTCATCCTGATTTTCATTAATTTGTATATTACTTTGCTTATAATCCATATAATAAATATTGCCTGCCAAGTTAGGCGTTCTCAACTTTATAAACCTTAAGGCCTGCTCTTTTGAAATTACTTTTACAATAAGGCATCCGGTGAGAAAAGCTGTAGTAGGTTTGGAAAAGTCATTCTGCGATACGATTAATATATCAGTGTCTTTTAATCTATCTTTCAAATTGATAATTTTTGAATATTCATTACTATAATCTATTCTGTAATATCTCTTAAAGCCAATAAATGATTCAGTCCCTATGAGACTCACTATGCAAATGATTACTATAATTATAATTGGTTTCATTTGACGTTGAAAAAAATAGTCCCATAAATAGGCGGCGGTTAAACATATAAAAGGTATCCATAATATACATTCATAGTCATGGTCGAAACCCTGCCTTGGTGCGGCTAAAAACCAGAACAAAGGCATGGAAATTAGAAGAATAATGAGGAATAAAAATTCATGCGTATCAGAATAGTCAAATTTCATATGAAATATATTGTTCTTATTGGATTTATGAGAGGATTTATTTTGTTTTATCCAAGACTTTATCAGCAGGATCAAACCCAAAAAGCTGCTCATTAGGATTATTATCCCAAACGAAATGTACATATTATAGGCTATTAAAAAAAGCCAATTTAAAAATGGACGTGGCGGCAGCATACTTGTCTGGCTATAAGATCTTATAAGGTAAGCATTAAACTGGTCTACTAACAGATGCGGGGCGATAACCATAATATAAACATGATGGGCTACAAAAGGAATCACTAATGCTACCATGCACGCAAGAGCAGCTTTTCGTGAAAACATGTCTTTGCTTATAAAATAAATAATAGTTAAACCAATAATAGTTACAATAGGTTCCCACGATATTAATGTGGCCATGGCAAACCATATGCAGGCAAAAAACAGATGCCTATAATATTTCTCCTCACATCTAATGCAAATAAGAAATGAGCGAATCGCTGCGACCCATAAGGCTAAGGCAATAAATGTTCGCCCAATCCAAAAGGAGTAATACAGGTTAATTGGGGCCATAATAAAAAAAACAATTGTAAAAAATGCCATTCTTTCACTATAATTTCTCTTCACAATGTCAAATAATAGCCAATAACTTAATGTAGATGCGATGGCAGTAATTAATCTTCCAATTTCAACTTTTTGTCCAAAGATATGAAAAGCCCATGCCAGGAAATTCGGATAAAGAAGAGGCCAGTGGGCATAATAATCTGGTGGATTAGTTAATAACCCACTATTGTTTACTGGTATAAATGCCAGCTTGAAAAACCCATATTTATTCAAACTCATAGCCATCAGGGAATATAATTGCCCCTCGCTATCATAATGCCCTATTAATGGCCGCCCTATAAAAAATAGCTTTATGATTGCAGAAAATATTATTAGGCGATATGCCAGAATGATGAATAAATTCTCCTTGTTAGCTTGTGCTATCCACATATCTTTAACTTTTTGTTGTATTGATTTAATCATCATTTTTCGAATCGAATAACTTTACCCAAAACCACCTTGGGCCAATCCTAACTGCGAAGGATTTGTTTGCAAAAATTGACAGTTTGTTCTGCCACCTTATGCCAGGTAAATTTATGGATAATCAGCTTCAAGGCTTTTTCCCCCATTTCCAAACGGAGTCCGAGGTTGTTCCAAAGTTTCAACATGGCCTGAGCGAATTGTTCCACCTCCAGCTCAACCTCAAGGCCGGCGCCGGCCCTGGCCACCTCCGGCAAGTAACAGCCCGGGGTGATGACCACCGGCTTGCCGCAGGCCATAGTCTCCAGTACCGCCATGGGCAGGCCCTCTCCCCGGGACGGCAGGACCATAAATGCGCAATGGTGCAATAACGCCAGCTTCACTTCCCCGGTGACGAGCCCGGTAAACAAGACACGGTCCCGGATCTCCAAACGCTGGACCAGATTCTCCAGGTCGTGTTTGTATTTCTGTTCCCCATCTCCAGCCACCACCAGGTAGGGGGTGGAATAATCCTTTTCCCGGCACAGAGCTAAGAGCCGCTGAAAGGCCGGGAAAAGAAGATCCAGACCTTTTTTAGGGTGGAGGCGGGAGAGGAAGAGGACATAGGGCGAATCGGCCAGCACCGGGAAGGATCTCTCCAGTTCCGCCTTGCCCGGGTTGTGCTGAAAATGTGTCAAATTGACGCCGTTGGGGATGACCCGGACGGGCACCCCGTTGATATACTCCTTCACCTGCGCGGCCTCGCTGTCAGTCAGGGCCACAATGCCGCCGGCTTTGGCGTAATTACGCTTTTCCACCAGGCGCCAATAGAGCAGCTTCTTGAGATACTTGTGGCGAAAGGCCCAGGGATCGAAAAGCCCCTGCGGATTGAGCACATAGGGCAAACCCGATCCAGGCAGTGCCAGTCGGGCCGCCAGGTTGATATAACCCCAGCCTCCCAGGACCATGGCTATGTCATAATCAGGAGCTAATGCCTGCAGATGTTTCCTCAGATAAGGCGCATAAAAGTAGGAATTATTTCCCCAGCGTTGCGTATAGAGAATGGGAACCCCCTCATAAATGGTGGGCTCTTCGAGCTTCACCTGGAGATTCTTGGCTCCCCCGGCATTGGTGGCAATTACCTGGCAGGGGTGGCCCAGGGAGATCAGGGCCTCGGCCAACCCCTGAGCAATATGCGGTATGCCGCCATAGTCAAAAGCAGGTGGGAAGACGGCGCTTACACAGAGAAATCGCAAGGTTCGCTCCCCTGATTTTTGGCCTTTCTACCTAGAGCAGCCAGGGAATTCTTGATCGCGGCGAGCAGGTTGGCAGCAAAGGTCTCCGGCGTATAGGCGGAGATAATGTTGCGGGATGCCTGTCCCATGGCCGCGAGGTCCATCTGGCCAGAGGATATTCTCAGCAGCAGCCGGGCCAGGGCGTCGACGTCGTGGGGGTCGAAGGTAAAGCCGTTGACTCCCTCCTGCACCAGATCCTGGGCACAGCCGCAGGCGCGGCTTACCAATACCGGCAGCCCACAGGCCATGGCTTCGTTCACTACCAAACCCCATTGCTCATTATGGGAACTGGGAATGATAAAAGTCGAGGCAAGTCCATAATATATGGGTAATTCCGA
This sequence comes from Desulfobaccales bacterium, assembly GCA_044451265.1. Taxonomy (GTDB): domain Bacteria; phylum Desulfobacterota; class Desulfobaccia; order Desulfobaccales; family 0-14-0-80-60-11; genus JAPLJC01. Next base: position 27,995 of record JBIOJX010000002.1, on the reverse strand, counting down.
GGCTTGTTTGAATCCCGGAAAATGGACCCCGGGCATTTGTCCGGCTTGCTCCCTAAGGCCTGCTTCCATCGGACCCGAACCGCACAAGACGAGGTCCCAATGATGAGTAACAGCCATCCGGCGGTACCGCATATAAGCTTCCAGCAGAAAAGGGAGGTTCTTTTTGCCGATGAAACGGGACACCGTTAAAAAGTAGCGCTGGGGGAGACCTCCTTGTTGCCGATAAAATTCCGCCTTCTGGCGAACCACCGCAGCCTCCTGGGAGAAATGTTCGTTGTCCACCACATCGTAGCCCAGAAAAATGCGCTTTGCGGGTATCCCCAGGAAAGCTGCGTACTCCTTCTGTCGCCGGCCCGCCACCAGCGCGGCATCGAAGCGGCTCACTATCTGCCTCTTACCCCACTCCCGCCAGTAGCTCCGGGTCTGGTCGCCATAACTGCTATCTGACATCATGACCGCTATTTTCCCATGCATCTTGGCCCACAGCAGCGCCATGAGCGTAAAGGCGCCCTGATATCCGCAGATAGCCAGGAAATCGGCATTTATCCTGTTTAGGGTGCACCACGCGCGCCACCCGATCCTCAATGCACTTCTGTTCAGGAACGTGTTCCCAGGAAACAAGGTGAAGATGCCTTCGCGCTCATCATGACTATCGATGCTCCAGGCATAATCCTCAGACTTGCCCACGGCTTCCAGACCGCAAACAGTTACGCCTTCTGCTCGCCCCCGGGATCTGGTCGCCCTTAGTCTGGCCAGATGGTAAGGCCCAAAATTATCGAATAAAACTACCAAGCGCATAACCATTGCCTTACCTGGCCAAGACCCGCACTCCTCTATGAGTAGTCTTGGGAGAAAGTACGTACGTCAGCAAGACTATCGCCACGAAAGGGACGGCGTAAAGATAAACTTGGCAAAATGCCCAGCTTACACCGCTGCCAAAACTCAGCCAAAGGGTGCTGGCCCAGCAAATCCCCATAGTTCGCACGAGCATGGGACTTTGAGGCGATAGAAAGCCGTCCAGCTTACGGGTTAGAAAGCCCAGTATAGGCATGCCAATAATGATGGCAATGATGCTGCCGCAGCCATAAAGATCACCGATGACCGTATGTTTGGCCCCGGTTAAAAACTCCGAACCGTAAACCTGCGATAGATCTACTTTTCCATATTCGTCTTCCAACCAGCTCTTCCAGGGAAAGTATTTCCGGGGCAGCGCCCCAAACAAGCTTTGTGAAATAATATTCAGACCGTAAGTATATCCGCCATTATCAGCCAAATAAGTTTTCAGATAAAGAGTAGAGAGCATGACTGCACCTTCACCTCTCGCTACTTCCTCCTCGCTCGCGCTCACTATTGATCTTCCAGATTCTCGAAATTGAGCGAAGCCCGTATGCCCCCGCGCCTGGATGAACAGCGTAAATAGCAAAGCTATGACAATGAATGCCCAATGCGGCCAGCGGCGACGACGCCGGTAGGTGTCAGCAATAGATATCGCCAGAAGCAGACTGACAGAGGTGGCCCGATCCATCGTATCCTCCAGGCGTCCCCAGATAAACAAACCCACCAGGGCGACCCCCAACAATCTGGTGGAACGGCGGGAAAAAAGCAAAACGATGGGGAACAGGGCAAAGGTATGCATAACTGTTCCATAACCAGTATCTCCCTGGACGTACCTGCCGTTTACGATGGTATAAGCAGGAGTTTCGTAGCCAAAGGCCCCTCGGAAAATTATCAGGGAATAAGCCGCACTCAGCATCGCCAGAATAATAATGATCCAGGTTCCCGTTGGCCAGGTTTCTTGCGTTAATCCGAAATTGGGGTGTCCGGGCTTGGTTACGAAATAGGCCAGGAAAAAAACCGCAATACCCATGGCTACACAAAGAGTGACCCATTCCATGCGCGGCAAGCCCTCGGTAAGCGCCAACCGGGTTTCCAAATAAGATAAATCCCCATTAAGCTGAATGGCTGGGGTTACCAGGAAATACAAAGAAACGGCACACCAAGCCCAAAAACCCGCGGACCGATAATGAAAAAGATGACGCCTGGACAGGACTAACATCACCATTATCTGGAGGACGCCTATTACTATGAAATGAATTGTTAAACCTTCCGCAATATACATGGCTTTAACCTTTTATCAGGAGCATACTCCAAATCCAGATGGCAGTTACTCTACTATTTTCTGAATAGCCGCCACTAACCGCTCTTCGTACTTCGGCCAGGAAAAATCCTCAGCTCGCGCTCTGGCGTTTTCGGACATTCGCCGTAAAAGAGCGGAATCTTCCAGAAACAGCTCGATCCTGGCGGCAAGGGCCTCGGCATCGCGAATGGGCACAATAAACCCGTCCACCCCATCGCGCACCACCGAACCGGCGTTGGGCGTGGTGATGACCGGCAGTCCGGCTGCCAGTGCTTCGTAGGTAACCGTGGCTGACCCTTCGCAGATGGAGGGGAAGACGAAAAGGTCGCCCCATTCATAATGGCGTCGCACTTCTGAGCGGGAAACCTGGCCGGTCAGTTCGGCTTCTTCCCTGAGCAAACCGCAATATGGGGCTGCAATTTTTACCGGACCAACCAGCCGCGCCGCGATGGACCTGCCCCGCAATTGCTTCAGGGCCTGATAAAGATACTGCGGGCCCTTCCTTAAAGTTACGCCCCCAAGAAAGAGCACCCGCAAAGGGCGGCGGCCGTCCCAGGGTTCTCGCCTTACCGCCAATGTTGTCGTCTCCACGCCATACGGAACCTGATACAACTTCTCCGGCGGTACGCCCAAGGAAATCATCCCGTCGGCAACAAAGTCAGAAGCACAGATAATGGCGTCCGCGGTTTCCCATCCCGCCCGTTCACAATCTATGCTTTCCTGAAATGCCGCCCGGTTGGGATAGGGCGATTCCCAACCAGACCAGAGGCGGTGTTCTTCGGATAGTAGTTCATATTGAATGTCCACGGCTGCAATAAATTGTTCCAGTATTTTAGTGATCCCGAGTTTCCCCGCCTTCTGCAAGATAGGGAGTGCTGCGCCTTCAAAGGCATAGACCCCGTCAGCACCGTTAAACTTTTCCTGACAGATGAGGTCGCAAAACCGCCGGCCATATTCCCGGTAAGCATTTTGCAATTCTTCCTCATCCCTGGCCCGCCTCTGGGCCAGGGCATAAGAGAGACCCAACCGGTTGAACGCCGTGATTTTCTCCGGGGGCAAGGCATCCTCACGGCGGCTCAGCAGTCTCTCCAGGGCTTGGGGCCGCCAGGCTACGGGAATGACGGCCGCCGCCATGGATAGGGCATGCCAGGCGCTGCCTCGTCCCACGTAGCTATCGGTGTAAAAATGCGCCAGCATCCCAGCCCGGTGCAGCAACGCCGGCACCGCGTAATGCATGCGCGCCCCCAATTGCGCCACGATGATTTGGGGCTTAGGATCTGAGCCGGTCAGCATGTACTATACTGGATCAGGGGTTTGATCAAAAAGTACAACGCCATGGCCCCCAGGACCCAGAAGCTCGCGGACAGCCAATGAAACAGCCCCTTCCGGCGCAGCTTGAGGAAAATCACGATCAGCAAGGGCCCCATCACCAGAAAATGCATTACAAGTCCCAGAGAAATGTATGAGAGCTTCATCGCCTTAAGAATTCTCCGTATTTGGGATGTTCAAAATTTTCAGGGCTCGCTTGGCGATGCTCTCCCATGAGTGAGCCCTTGCCAGTTCCAGGCGTTTAGCTTTTGCTGATGCCTCTTTATCATTCAATGCCTGGGCAATATTATCCATAAATCTTTCTGAGGCATCGGAGACCCACAGGCAATTTGGCTTCGACTCGAATCCGCCAATCCGGGTGGTTATTACGGGCAATCCGGCCGCCCAGTATTCATAAATCTTATAGGGATTGACAAACCGGGTAAACTCCGTTTCCTGGTAGGGAATTATTCCCACGTCCAGGCCTTTAAGCCAAAGGTATAAGTCACTATAGGGTTTCGGACCAAGCCAGAAAAAATTCCTATACCTCCCCATAATTTCCATTGAGGCTACAGCTGAAGGATCCTGGGGACCGATAAAAATAACCGACCAGTCTGGGTGCCTCTGAAGGATGCTTTCCACCAGGGGAAAATCTATCCAGCTCCGCAAGTTCCCCACCAGGCCGATACGCGGCCGGGGAATTTGTTCGATTTCCAGAGGAATCTCCCTATGTGGCGCCAATGCCTGGGAAAACAGCTCCGCATCCACTCCAAGCCCCAAGGTATGAACATTACTGTGCATTTGGCGTTTTCTTTGCGTCAAGCTTTCATTTAGAGTGAAAACCGTCTGGCATCTCTGCATCATTTTTTTCTCGATCTCGATGGCCCTGGGATTCGGATATCCGTCAAAAGAAACAGTATTTTCATCCATGGGATGGTAAACCACAGAGGCAGAAGGAAATAACTCGGCAAAAGGCCAATGGATGCTTGAAAAAAGCCAGGTGACAACTTTCTCCCCCTGGGAGAGGAAGCCCATCCGTCGAAGCATAATTCTTAACCAGAGGGTTTGCCATTGGTTCACGAAAGGTAACCAAGAACCGAGGCAATCGTTGATAAAATACAATGGTCTGAACAGAATTAAATTGTCTGTTATATATCTTATATTGTTAGGATAAAAAGAGGTCAATAATCTGTTTTTATTTTTAAGTAAACAGACTATCAGGTCACCTGGTCGGTTAATGCAGACCACTTTATTAGGATATACCTCTTTTGCTATTGCTTTAATAAATTCCCGCATAGTAAAATAAGGCAAATCCCAATCTAAAAAAAGGTAAAAGAAAATGCAATATTTTTCTTTCATTATCAGTGCCACCCTCTCAAAAATACTTGATAGCGGGAGTAAAACAGCCCCATACTAGCCGAGATTATGCCGCATCCATAGCTATTTCTGTCCCAACGAGGTTTTGGGGCTTGGGAGCTGACCCGGCTATCAAGCGCTCTTCCTCTTTGGTCCCGCGACGATTGCCGTCTGCCCGGCTAAATCCGGGCTTTTATAAAACAGTTTCTTGACCGCCTGGCGCAGTCGTATTTTCTGGCGATAATAAGAGAGGATGATCCCTGAGCCGCCCGATCTTACCAAATGCCCGAGGATACTTACATCAAGAAAATTGCCATATTGCGGCAGATAATGAAGCAATTTCAGGGCTTCTTGCCGGTCGGCCTGAGCCGCAGCCTGCACTAACAACCACCGGGCTAAATGGCGGCGAGCCCGGTGGAGAAGCCTGGCCTTTCCCGGAACGGCCGGGGGCCAATTTTTCTCCATATCATCCAGGTGCTGCAGGTGGGCCTGGGCCCGCAGCAACTGCAACCCTGGTTTGCCGGCGCTATGGTGCCGGTAGCGGGCCAGAAGGCGGTCATCGTAGCAAATATCGCCGACTTTCAACAGGTCCCGCATCAGCTTCCAGTCCTGACTCCGGATAAAGGATTCATCATAGCCGCCCACCGCCTCAAAGGCGGTGCGGCGCACCATGAGGATATGAATTGCTCTGGGCCCGAACACATACCGGGGCCATTCCTCGGAGCAGGAGCGGATAAAGGAGCCGTGGATTGACCTTTCATAACCGAGAGACTTCCCGTCTCCATCCATCAAGTAGCACGCACAGTGGGCGAAAGATACCCGGGGATGGGATTCCATGATTGGCACCAGGCTGGAGACATATTTTGGCTCCAGCAGGTCGTCACCATCCAGCTTGACGACATACTTGCCCCGGGAGGGGGCTATGACCGCGTTCATATTGGCCGTCATGCCCAGGTTCTGCGCCTGGCGGATCAACCTGACTCCTCGCCTTTCATAGGCCTGGACGATTTCCGGGGTGTGATCGGTGCTCCGATCATCGGAGACGATGATCTCCAGGTTAGCATAATCTTGTCTCAGCACGCTCTCCAGGGTGTCGGTGATATAGCGCTCGGCATTGTAAGCCGGGATACAGATGCTAACCAGCGGAAATTTCTCCATAACCAATAAGGTTGCCTCCGTAATCAAGTGATACCAAACAACCAGCACATAATCTCACCAATATTTTTTTATAGCTAATGTAATCTGATCATAAGGCCTGTTACAATAAATATCCAATAACGGCAAGACTGGTCTCATAATAACTGATAAACACCCACACAATAATTTAATAATAATGTTATTTCTATTTAAAAGCCACGTCTCAATACTGAGATACTGCTGAATAATATGGTTTCCATTGTAAATACGCTTTAACGTAAAAATACCGACTGCTTCCAACATCTTGTCTAACTCTGGTCCTTCATATCCCACCCGGAGATGGCCTCCATCTTCCTTCAGGGAAAGTTCTTGAAAATTCAGTTGCCCATAAGACGCAGTGGGAGTGGAAAGGATTAATCTTCCTCCTGGTACCAACCAGTTAGAAATACGTTGCAACGCCGACAAGTCGTCTGCGATATGCTCAAGAACCTCGCACATATAAATTTCATCAAATTTTCCTTCAATCTCCACGGTTAATACATGCCCAACAGCCATGTTATAATGTGATGCTAAACCATTGCGCTTAACTCGATTTAAGGTTCTGATTGCCGCCTTCTCATCGTTATCAGTTGCGGTAACATGGTTTCCGTAACGTAGTAATCTAAGAGTCTCGATGCCACCTCCTGTCCCAATGTTGAGAACCCTTATCGGTCCTCGGATCATAAAACGTCTTAATAAGCGATGCCTATACCAGGTATAGGCGTCAAAATGCATACACCACCTATCTATTAAATACTTTATTAAAGTCATCTTCAGACGAGAAAACATCATCCATTTACCATTTTTAATTTACTTAATATTTTTCGTCGTCGGCGATCACGATCTCCAAATTCGCCTAATCCTGCCCCAGGGCGCTCTCCAGGGTTTCGGCTATAAAGCGGTGGGCGTTGTAGGCCGGGATGCAGATGCTCACCAGGAGCGCTATTGCCAGGATCGCCGGTATGGTTCCCGGATCAACCTGGGTTTCTATCTCATGGCTCCCGCCACACCCTTGGAGTTAGCAAACTCCCTCCATTTGCGGCTGTCCAGGCCTGCGAAGATGGTCTTTGATCAGGGTTAAGGTACTGCCCATGGGCTTGTACCCTGGAACGAGTCGTTCCAATAAAAGAGTGATTCCTAAAAATAAGAGCAGCCCCAAAACGGCAAATAGCAGGTGCCCAATAAAAAATTGTTCCGTTAGTAATATTCTGTTCATAGTAAAAATAGCGAGCCCCAAAGTTGAACTGGCTAAGATCGTCGGCAGGATCGATACGGCGATTTCCCCGGTACTAGATTTACTTTGCCTCTTGATAAAGCACCACCACAAGGGCAGCCCCAGCCCGGTGCCGGCCGCATAAGACCAGGCCAAACCTTCCAGGCCAAAGTATTTGGAAAATGGGAATATGAAGAGCAAAATGCCCAAGGCTGAGGCTGCATCCATGGTAAACTGCAACCTCGGTTTCCCGGTAGCCAGGAAGAGCGGCGACCCGGTGCGCAGCAAGGCCTGGATCAGTCCCCCCAGGGCCACCCCGGGGACCAGGCTCACCACTCCCTGCCATTTAGCCCCTAACAGCACGGGCAGCAAGGGAGCAACGGTTAAAATCATGAGTACCGTCACGGGAAAGAGGACGAACGAAGCAACTTGCAAGACCTTTAAGAATGTCTGTTTCAATTTCGCCGGGTCATTCTGAATGAGACTGTATGCAGGAAATATGACGACGAGAAATAAATCCCCCACATGGTTGGTTGCCATCATGCCAAACCGGGAGGCCATTTGATAAAGCCCGAGAGCGGCGGCGCCAAACATGATCCCGCTCATCGCGTCCGTAGTTCTGGTAAAAACAAAGATCATAACGTTTGCTAAAAGTATCCACTGCCCGAATTTAAAAAGTTCCCGGGCGGAGCGGCCATTGAAAGCAAGTCTGGGGAGATATGGACAAATAACGTAGGAGGCAATGAGCCTTGCCAAAGTCCCGGCCAAAGCCCCCCAGACGAGAGCCCAGACGGTGCGGTACCAGAAGGCGATGGCCACGGACACCACCAGTTCCAGGGCAGTGCCCCAGGCGTCGTATTTGAATGCGGCGCGAAAATCCAGGTTCTTGGACAGCAGGACCACCCCGATGCTGGTGAAAGCTGACAAAATCTGGATACCGCCAAAGGCCCGGAGGACCGGGATAGCCCGGGGCTCATGGAAGATGGCGGCAATCCAGGGGCCCAATACCCATAAAATCAAGGCGATTAGAGCGCCGCGTCCCAAGAGGACCCACCAGGCAGTATTGATTTCTATATCTTGGAGGTCGGGCTTCTGAATCATGGCTGAGGCAAAGCCGGTATGAGTAAAGGTGGTCATGAATTGGATAGTTAAAAACGCAATGCCTACCAAGCCAAATTCTTCTGGGCCTAGCAGCCTGCCTAAGATGGTGACCTTGCACAGAAGCAGGATCTGCTGGTAGCCCTTTCCTAGAACAATCCAAAAGGACCCCTTGAGGGTACGCACTCCCAGATTTGTTGTAGGCGCTCCATTTTCCAGGTTTGCCATAATTAATTTTCGGGATATTGATAGGCCAATGCGCTCTTAGATATCGCTCAAATCCGGAAAGTAATCACCACAGCAAATTGTTCTGCACCTACGTATTAAAAAATGCCCTCTTAAACCACTTCACCAGCCTTATTCCTCGTTCCTTGAGGGATCGGATGATCAATGCGGGTAGGCTCAACAATATAATTTTTAGAGATGGGTGATTTCTGATGTCGGCTTTCAGCAAATAGGACTTAGGGTGGACTATAGATAAAATATTAGACTCATTTTGGCGGAGTTCTTCGGCCAGCTGGGGATATTTATTGATTAAATCTTTTTTTACAAACAACAACATATTTTGCGCATAATAATAAGCTACATTTGCATTCTGCCAAATCTTTTTTCTTATACAATCAATGACTTGGTAATTTTGTTTCCTAAAGAGTTCTTCCCAATAATCGGGCCATTGTTCGTTTAAATGATGAAGTCCACTCTGAAAAGGTATGGCCGCTGAAAATAGGATAATCGGCCCTAAACGAGTCAAGGACTCAATAAACATCTCAGCACATTCGGGGGGAAGATGTTCCGCAACTTCCACTGAAATTACTAAATCTGATTCCCTCTCTAAACGTAAAGGCTTTTTAAGGTCAAAAGGTAGAAATTCCTGATCGGAAATTTTTAAGTTCTTGGGGGTAACGTAGTCTCCATCAATTCCTAATACAGTTGTAACACCATATTGTTTAAAGATGGATAGCCATTCCCCGGTTCCGCAACCAACATCGACCACTGATTTTGGTTTTATTAAACCTATAATAATTGGAATAATTTCTTTTGCAGAATCTAGAGTATATTTTACCCGATTTTCATAAAAATCATTACTGTATGGATTCATTTGTATGAAATTATTAAGTATATCTAACTCGTCAGGGAGAAAGTAATGTTGACATAACCCGCTTGCAGCCGGTTGTATTTGCTTAACCAGGCTTTATTCAAGAGTTTTATTGAAAGCACCTTGATATGCCTTATTACTTCTCTTAATCCTGATCACTATTATAACTCTTATAGTAACGGGAATAATAACGGTAATAACCATAATAATAGCCGCCATAACCCAGTTTCCGGCGTTGCACCATATTCAATACCCCTCCCAGTATTCGGGCATTAGCCTTATTAAGCAATTGGACGCCCAATCTTCCGGCTTCTAAAGAGGTGCTGTGATGCTTAAAAACCATCAAGACTCCGTCCATCAGGGAAGCAATCATGCGGGCGTCCGCAAACCCGATCACTGGAGGCGTGTCAATGATGATATTTTGGAAGTCCTGACTGAGGTCCTTTAAAAGATCGGCAAAATCTGGAGAAGCCAGGAGCGGTATCGGGTTAGGAGGAATGTTGCCCGCGGGAATGAGGAATAAATTGGGGATACTGGTGGGATGAATGATTTCGGCAAGAGAGGCGCCGCCGCTCAGAAAATTGCTTAATCCAGGCTGTTGTGGCAGTTGGAAGATCTTGCTGAGAGAAGGTTTCCGCAGGTCGATATCCATCAGTACCACCTTGTTATCTCTCATGGCCAGCGACGCCGCCAGGCTCGTCGATAAAGAAGATTTGCCTTCGCCGGGATTGGCACTGCACACCATGAGGGTTTTCGGAGGTCTGCCCGACAAAGAAAGCATCACGGAGGCCTGGATGTGATGGATCGCCTCACTCAACATGGATTTCGGCTGACTAATGATTTCCAACCCCACTTCCTTATCGTCAGTGATGACCGATTGGATTTTGGCGGCTAAAGGGATAATTCCTAAAGAGGGAATTCTGTACACTTTTTCCAATTCCGCCACGCTCTTGATGGAGGAATCCAGGTGCTCCACCAGAAAGGCGAGGCCTATGCCCCCCGCCAGGCCGAAAAATAGTGCAAAGGCAACGTTTTTGGCTTTATTGGGAGAGAAGGGGGCGAGAGGCAATTCGGCCGTGTCAATGGCCACCGCGTTGCTGGCGACCATGGTGCTGGCTACACTGGCCTCTTTCATCCTGGCCAGCAAGGCTTCGTAAAGTTGCTGGCCGGTTGCCATGTCTCTTTTCAGAATATTATATTTAACCAGACCGTCTTGCAGCTTACCTACCTTGTTCTTCTGAGAATCAGCTGCTTCCTTCAAAAAACTTTCGGTGCGGAGAGCAATTTCATAATCGGCCCTGACCGTGTTCAGAGTGCGCTTGACTTCGCTATTCATGCGCGAGTTCAACTCCGCGATTTTGGCTAAATCTCCCTGCATCTGGGGGTGGTTCTTGCCATAGACCGGGCTCTGGCTGGAGACCTTGGCTTTGGCGGTAATGATCTCCCGGCGCAAATCCATAATGAGTGGATTATTGGCAATTAAGGGCGCATCGGCCCCTTGTTCTTTGATCTGCCTGTATTGCGACTCCTTATTCATTCGATCCGCCTGGGCGCTGGTTAATACCCTGTTCAATTCCACATATTTTTTCACAATCACATTGTCGTCACCTTCCAGTCCCATAAAATCATCTTTTCTGCCGTGATCCAGGAGTTTCTTTTCGGAAGTTTCGACCTTCCCGGCGAGCTGCAGTAATTGAATCTCCAACCATTCCCTGATCAAGATGTAGGATTGGGAGCGGGTTTCCATGCAAAATTTTAGGTATTCTTTGCAAATTTCATTGGGGACTCGCATTGCCAGGTCAGGATCCGCAGATTTATAGGAAATATCCACCAAGTAAGAATTTTTTATGGGGGAAATCTCCAAACTGTTGCGAAATATATCTGCCAGGGTTCTTTCTTTTTCTCGAGATGATTGTTTTGAATCCCCCAGGAGGGATTTGTATTCCGGATGTTCCAATAAATTCATGGCTTCAATAATTCTGTACGCCACCGCGCGGCTGCCCAAGAGCTTATATTGAGTTTCATAAAATCTATCGATAGACAACAATCCGGATTCAATATCTCTACTACGCTCTGAACTGACAAACGATGAGGGGTTATCCTGAATAATTTGTAAGGTGGAAGTTCCCCTAAAGAGAGGGATTTGTTTCATATTAAGATAAGTAACAAATATAAGGGCTATCGCCACAGTAGTGATAATCCACCACTTTCGTTTTAATACTATACTAATATAACTACGCAGCTCGAAAGAATCACCATCTTCATCATAAGACCCTTGATGGTCATTAAATGATTTAACGCCTTTTTCATCGGAAACCAGAAGGCTGGGAAGATGATTGTTATCCATATACTTTCCTTTAGTTTAAAGATATTAGTTGGTTCCGTCTAAATTACCTAGAATTGCCTGTACGATGTCACAGTAACGACCTATCGGTAGTGTAGTGATTCGGTAATTATCCAGCATCTTTGCCACCGCGGGCTGGGGGTGTTCTCTCGCTCCAGGCAAACTAGGCTGATGGAGCGCGAACTCCGGCCCAGTCGCGGCCTTAAGAAAGATCCCCTGCAACCTGGCCAATGATCTTTATCTCAATTTCTATGCCGGGCCCTAATGAAAAAACCGGTAATTTGGTCATATTTTCTTAATCGTTAAAAAGTTGCTAAGGGGACAGAAAATTGGCCAAGGGGGGACAAGTTCTTGAAATCATATAAGGCTCTTCTAATGCCGCTCTCCTCCACAAAAATGATATCATTCTGTTTTACCAGAACCTCGGCCCCCCCCGCCTGTATGACGTTTTTCAGATTATATTTGAGGTCAATGCGCTGCCCCTTATCATCAAAGCGCACCACGGTTACATTGTTCGAGGCCAGGTTAAGGTCAAGCCCGCCGGCCATGGCAATGGCTTGCGCTACGGTCAACTTGTCTTTGACCGGCACGTTTCCGGGCTTTCTAACCGCTCCCAGGATGTAAGCATTTTGGGCAAAAGGCACAAAAACTACGTCGCCATTTTTTATGGGGAGGTTCAATTCCATGGCGCCATCCATCAGCAGACGGCGCAGGTCGATGACGATGGTCTGCGCTCCGGCCGCAGCAGGTCCCTTAGCAGCCACCTTCAAAGCCGCGGTACGCTCGGAGGCATCCTGGGAGCGAATCACGTGAATTACGTCAGTGGCATTCTCGCTCAGGCCCCCGGCCTGACCGATGACCTCCAAGAGGGTACGCGGGCCGATCATTTCATAAGCGCCCGGTTTGGATACGGCCCCGGAAACCACCACCCGCTGGTGCCGATACTCCTTAACCAGGACCTTGATCTGAGGGTTGGTGAAAAATTGGCCTTCCTTGTACAAATTAGACAATCTGTCCTCAATTTCTCGGGGAGACAGGCCAGCCACTGGCACTTCTCCCACCAAAGACATGCTGATTTTTCCCTGGCCATTGACCCGAACCTCCCCGCTCAGGTCATCCTGCCCAAAAAAAGATATTTCCAGTAAATCTTCGGGCCCTACTTTATAGTCATGGTAACTCATCAAGGTGACGCGCCCTATCTGGGTCAGGAGCTGATCTTGAAGCTTATTTTTGCGAGCCTCGGCTTGAACCTGGGAAACCATTTGGTCTGGAGCAGGTTGCCGGGAAGGCCCGGCACAAGCGCCCACCAAGATCAACACGAAAATTATGGTCCATAACCCAGGTAGCCTTAATAAAGAATGTCTCTTTATTCTGAAAAATAATGTATTCATGATATCCTGGCCCTGTAGATAAGGTTTGGTTAAAGTTCAGGTTATATAGAACTTATCTGCGTCTGTCTCCAAGTGGTGTCTGCCACTTCTTTTAGCCATTTTAAATATTTTTTTAGTTTTCTTGACATTAAGTTTAAATATTTGATTAGTTTTCTTGAAAATATATAGCAAGAGCCATACCAGATGCATAAACTAAACAAATAAGTCAGTTAAAGTCTTGTAGTTAGCTGAGATGTTTAAAAATGGGAACGCGATGTTAATTAAATTGGCCATTCCGGGTCGTGGAGGGTCGGCGTAAACGAATCGAGGAGATACAGATTATGGATGCCGGCTTTTCCTAAAAAATGGGGGGTTTGGAAAAACCGTGCTTCAGCAACAAGAACAGATTTGCGGAATTCCATAAGCCACTCAGACTCTCCTTGAGGGTTCAGGCCCGGGAACGTTATTTGAAACAACTACTATTAACCTTCCCCTTTTCGCGGGTCTTCTCTTGAAAATGATGGTAGCACATGTTTAACTAAAAATCGAATTTTTTCAGAAATCTTTCGAAGAAAGTTGTCAAAGACCAGGTATCCTTGATGCTCAGGAAAAAGCAATTTTATGATTGGCAAGAGGCAATTACCCTCATCCAAGGCTTTTGGCCCCTGCTGCTGGCAGATAAACTCCATAACGTGCCCCATGGAGAAGTTATTCTCGCCAGTTTAGACCTCCCAACCCTGGAACAACTGCACCATCACCGGCTAACCCCATTGCTCTACCGGGAGGTGATGCGCCAGGGCCTGGAAAAACATCTGCAGCACTCATTATTGGAACATTTGCGCCAGGATTATATCGTGGCCCTGAGGGCCACCGCCCGGGAAGATCAAGAAGTATTACGCGTGCTTCAGGCTCTCAACCAGGCCGGGATCGGGAGTATCCTCCTCAAGGGCGCGGATCTTCGGATACGGTTGTACGGGGAATCAGCCGTCAGGCCCATGGCCGACCTGGACCTGCTCATCTCTCCCGGACACGTCTCCCGAGTTAAATCGATTCTGGAGGAATTGGGCCTCACGCTCCAGTCTCAATGCACGGATCCCCGCCCGGGATTTCGGGAACTTTTTCGAAATGAATTACACTTCAACCCGCCCCCAGGTGGTCTTTTACTGGTGGATCTCCATTGGCACCTCAGCGGGGTGGATAATTTTTATACGCTCCCCTTCCACCGACTGGAGGAAATGGCCCTCCCCTGGAATTATCAGGGTCAACCGGTTAAAGTTCTCTGTCCGGAACATGCCTTGATTCACTCAGCCCTGCACACCTTTGAGGAGTTTCACGGGGCCATGCAGATCGTCGACCTGGGCCGGACCCTGCGCACGCTGCCCCTGCACTGGCCCACCCTGCAGGAGGAATTAATTCGGTTCCAATGTCAGGCGCCGGTTTATCTTATTCTCCGGGAGCTGGCGCCAGTGTTTCCCCACCTAATCCCTGGAGCAATCCTGCACGATCTATCCGGGTATCGCCCATCCTGGGCCGAAAGGCTGGTTTTAAACCACTCTCTCGGGTATTTCACGCCGCATTTCGCGGCCCTATACCGCCATCGCCGCCTGCACGATTGGGTCTTTTACGTCTCAGCCTTGCTCTGGCCCCAGCCCGAGTATCTGCTGGCGGTCTACGGGGAGCCTGACCGAGCCCGCTTCCTCCGCCAAGCCCTCCGGACGCTGTTCTCCTCAGCCCCAAGCTGGAACCCGGAGTAAATTTGTTTGGCTAACCAACCGATCTAGTGATGGAGACTTACAGAAAGCCCCGGCCAACCTGAGGACGTCTCTCGAGTCCCCGGTGATGAGGCGGGTGTTTGGAAAGCCTGGATATCCGAGAGGTTTAGATATCTTTTAATAAATATTTATTATCCAGGGGACGGCCGTACTCCAGGGACAACTTCCCCACCCGGGCCAGGGCCTCGCCCTCACCGGAAAAGCGGGCCGGGAACTCCGCCGCCACCTGCCGGGCAATCTCCCCCAGGGAGTTGTTGCCGTCCATCAACCCCAGGATGAGCCGGTCGATCTGGCCGTCCCGGCTCAGATCGGGCACGTGGCTGTGGGCAATGCGTCGCAATTTGGCTGGGGATACGATGGCACTCAAAAGGGTGGATTGTCGAAAGTCACCCTTTAGACGCCCCGGTTGGCCCTGGTCCAGGATGCGGGTGTCCCAGCGCCAGATATATTCATCTCCCACCAGGTTGGCGGCCAGGTCTACCGATACCACATCCCCCGCTGCCAAGTTCACGGGTTCCGGCCAGGGACATAAAAAGTTTCCATAGATCAGCCTGTTCGGTTCTTCAAAAGAACCGGGGGCATTGGCAATCTCCACCCCCGGTGCCAGGATGGAATCGAACCACAGGACCAATCCATGGCCGACTCCCGCCCGCGATACTTCCCAGCTTAATTTGCCCTGTACATCCGGGCTTTCCACCGCATCATAATCCAGGACCGTCAAAGTTCTTGGTGCCGCCAGCAACCCTCCCGCTTTGGGGCGGACCACATAACAATTGTTGACCGCCAAATCACGGGCTGCTCTCAAGTCTAACCCATAACCATGGCCATCCCAGGGTGAACTTAAGGCATTATAAGCTTTAGGCGATTCCAATAACGCCGCCCACACCAGGTCCCGCTGAGGGAGCATACGGCCTCCCGGAGCCAGAAAACGCTTGCGGGCATCCACGACCGCCGGGATGTGTCTTCCAAAGAAAGGCAGCACGCCGCGCAGGTCAGAGATCATGACGTCAACCCGTTCCGGCAGGCTTACCTGGGTTGACAGGGCCTTAATGTACTCGATGCGGTCGGCGTAACCATTAGCGACAGCCAAGTTCTCGGCCAGATGGATGATGTCACTCACTTCGATGGCGTAGACCCGGCGGGCGCCGCATTTACAGGCCAGGAGCCCTAAGAGGCCGCTGCCGCAGCCGAGATCCAGCACCACGTCGCCAGGCATGACGACCTGTCGGATGGCCTGCTGGTATCCCAGGCGGTAAGCATCATCGAAAATTATTTTGCCAAAACCGCTGAAAGTATAAGAGAAAGGCATGTGTACACCTATTAGGCATCCTCCCGTGCAGGAATTTCCGCGGTCAGGGAGTGAAAGTCCGAGAGGATCGTTTCGCAGAGACTGCGGAGATGGTCAGCCCCGGGGCACGGCGTGACTCGGCGCAAGCGGATTTTGGTAAGCAAACGCCCCAGAACCTCAAATTCTTGCGCCCGCCGGGGAGGGTCCAGGATGTTGCTGCCATAAGCGTTGGCCATTAGGTTTAGCAAGGCCTTCTGGCCGGTCACCGCCGTTACCGGCGGATTGCCATCGCCGCGGCGCTCCCCTAGAAAATATAGCGCTTTCAAAGGCAGCGGCTGGGATTGATAATGGTAACCCGGCGCGGTGAGGTCCAGACAACGTTTATCCCAATCTGGTTCTAATGAGTTCTCGGGAATCAGGAGTGGCAAGGCTTCCGGGGAGTTGAACAGCAGTCCAACCGACCGCGGCCACAAGCAAAGTCTCGGATTGCCCGGGAAGGCCAGGTACTCACCGCCTTCTTCTTTGAGGGCGATGATATCATCGGTGAGCACCGGATAGCCGAGACAGGCAAAGGCCGCGGCGGTGGTGGATTTCCCGGCGCCCGGTGGGCCAAGAAGGCCCAGGGCTTGCGCTCCCACGGCCACGGCGCTGCCGTGCAGACAGGGCGTACCCCGCAAACGCAGGAGAATCCCCAAAACCGGGCCCAACAGGTAGGTGGCGAGATATTCCGGGGTCGCACCCTCGGGGCCCGAGACCCAAAGCCGCGTACACGCCCGGTTCATGACGAATTGGCAGCCGTCTCGGTATCGCAGCCGGTAGTATTCCCCCCCGGCCACCAGCCACATTCTGTAGCCGGGTTCGCCGCGGTTTTCGTCCGTAAAGCCGAAATGCCACAATTCTTGCGGCATCTCCAGAAGTCGGCTCCACCATCCCGCCAGGCCTTCCTGGCATACCTCCAAATCAACCGCCGCCGGCTCCGGCTGGGCCACCAGACCGGGAATGGCCCGGTCGGACTTGAGCCGCAAGCCGAAAGCCTCATAAAACCACGACTCACCCATTATGAGCGCTGCTCGGGGGCCTCGTAATTCCTACGCATGAGTTTTGGCTCTTGCCGGAGAGTCCTGGCTCCCGCTACCCGCAATGGCCATAGTGATTTGTTTGACATTGCCGTAATCCATCACCTGAGGAGTGTGATAAGCCTGCCGTTCTTTTTTGGTCGGTTTCATGATCTTTCCCCTGTAGTTGCAGTTGCTTCATACATGGTTAAACTCGGGTTTATCGACAATATATCAGGAAAATCTGCCTTTAGATTGTGCAGCCAGTAATTGAGACTGAGAGGACGCAGGTTCATCCACAACCGCTCCTGGTCGGTCTCGGCGCTCACCGGGGGCACCGCGGCGCGCCGGACATAGGCGCCCAACTGCTCGCAGGGCGCAAAGTCATCCAGCCACCGGGAACCGGGCCGACGAAGCATAGCCAGTTCGGGATACTCAGCCAAAGGCGCCTTGGGACGGCGGCGGACCACCTCCGGCAAGCGCCCTTTGCCCAGTTCCCGCAGCATGATCTTATCCACGCACCAGGGGAGCGGCGGCAGGCTCAGGGCATAACTGAGCAGGCGCACGTCCAGCAGAGGATGACGAAATTCTACCGGCGCCCCCGAAGTCCCTGGGTCATAATCCTCAAAAACCATCTGGATAAGAGGGTTGCGGAGGAAGGCACAGGCCTCGGGGCGCACCGGGTGCTCTGACCAAGACCCTTTATTGAAACGCTCCCACCGGGTCGGCAGCTCCAGCCGGGCCGCAAAGCCCGGGTTGAGCCACGCCGGGAATCCTTCTCCGGGTCGGCTGCGGCCCTGGCGCCACCGCCCCAGGGCCGTCTTGAAACCGACCTGGGGCACATGGCCGTAAAAAAAGAGGCACCGCCCCACTCCCGCAGCTAGAGGGGCCAAACGCAGCCTCTTGGCCAATCGGTAGATATAAGCCTTGGAGGGGTACAGAATCTCGTCGCCACCCTCGCCGGTCAACACCAAGCGGTTCCGGCTGGCGACCAGATTTACCAATTCGGTCCTGGCCTCTCCCCGGGGGTCGTGGCGCGGCTCCGGCCGGCGCATGGTTGTTTGGCCTCCGTAAAAAGCATAGTCATCCTGCGGCAGAAACTCGACCGGGACATGCAGATGCCTGGCCACCTCCCCGGCATAATAACGTTCTTCATCCGGAATCAAGTGGTCGAATACCATGGTATAGCACTGCAGGTCAAAGCGCGGAGAGCGGGCGGCCAGGAGGTCCCGGGCGATGGCCGTTACCATGGGAGAGTCCAGCCCGCCGCTCAGGAGGACGCCGACCTTGTCGGTGCGCAAGCGGTCGGCCACGGCCTGGCGCAGCAACTCCTGGAAACGCTCCACATAATCACGCTGGCGCGGGTAGTGCACGACGCCTTCTTGAGGCAGGCTCCAGTAGCGCCGCACCTTAACGGCGCCGCCTGGCTGCCAGGTCAGGGAGTGCGCGGCAGGGAGGCGCTGGATGTCGGCAAAGGTGGTGGTAGCCGGGTCCTGGTTGTTGTCAAAAAGGAGGAAATCGGCGATGGCCAGGTCGTTGAGCCGGTCGGAGATGTCCGGATGCCGCCGGATACAGTTCAGGGTATTGCTGAACACCAGGCTCCGGCCCGCGTCGGCATAAAAGAAGGGCTTGACGCCCAGGTGGTCCCGAGCGCACCACAGCCGGCGCCGGGGTCCGTCCCAGATGGCAAAGGCGAAGTCGCCGATGAGGTGCTGGACGCAATCGTCCCCCCAAACTTGGTAGGCATGGAGGATAAGTTCGACATCGGGAACATTCTTCAGGTTCGTGCAGCCCCGGCCTTCCAGCTCACGGATGAGGTCGGCCCGGCCGTCGATGCGGGCATCCGCGGTGATCCACACCTTGCCGTCCAGGCTGCAGGGCTGCTGCTCGCGCTCGGACTCCAAGGTGGTGCGGAGCATGGTGTGGCCCAGGCCCACGTGGCCTTCAGTCCAGACGCCGTGGTCATCGGGGCCGCGGAAAGCGAGGGATGTGGTCAGGCGCCCCAGCAACTCCCGTTCTACGGGCTGTCCGGCCTGATTGATGAAGCCCACGATGCCACTCATCCTGCGCCCTTTAGCACCCGGTATTTTGCTTTAAAAGCTCGACGAAGGTGATACCAGGCTCGCTGGAGTGCGTTTCCGATATCCCGAGGGATCACTTTGATGCCGGCCCAGAGTTCCGGTCCAACCTCGTTCCACTGCCGTTTTTTCAAGTAAAGCCGGGCCAGGGAGACTCGGACCATACAGCCATTGTCGCCAGCCGCTATACCCATACGCAGCGAAATTATAGCAGCATCAATCTTTCCCTGTAAAGCATAAAGGCTACCCAAAATCGTATGCACCTGGAAATGATCGGGGTCCAGGAGCAGGCCGCGGTCATTGTGGGAAAAGATGGGAGCCCCTATGGGCAGATAGCCCCGTAGGCTCAAGTGCAGCGATCTTTCGTAGGCCTCAATGGCCTCCGGACCGCGACCTCGCTTCGCCAGAACCTTTCCCAACGTGCGCCAGGCATCCACCAGATGGTCGTCAAGTTCCAAGGACTGGCCCAGCCAGACCTCCGCCTCTTGCCAGCGCTTGCGGCGGACCGCCAGTTGTCCCAGGCCGAAATGGGCGTAAGCGTCTGCCGGATTCAAAATTAGGGTGCGCCGGTGCTCCTGTTCGGCCTCGGGGTAGCGCCGGTCCCAGTAATACCAGATCCCGCCGCTGCCATAAGCGGTACCGTAAGCGGGGTCCAGTTCGCGAGCCCGCCGGTGGCACTCCTGGGCGTCGGTTGGTCTCCCCATATCGGCGTAAGCGTTTGCCAGGCGGAAGTCGAGGGCAGGGTTGTCCGGGAGAAACTCCCTGGCCTGAAGATAGGTTTGCGCCGCCTGGGTCAGATTCCCCCCAGCCTCGGCTTGGGCTCCCTCCCGCAGCAGGGCCATCCCGCGCAGAAACGGCTCGTGATCTTGAACCCCATCCAGGCGCCGGGCCATTTCATCGCCCAGGTATTTCCACTGCAAGGGGGTGTAGCCGCCCTCCACCGAATAGGCGATGGTCACCAGTTCAGCCTGGATACCCCTGGCCTTGAGCCCGGCCGCTAAGGCGTCGGGCCAGCACCAGGGAAGTCCCTGATATTGGTCGCTGGAGTGGCAGGCCTTGGGAATCACCAGATAATCCACGTCGATATCGAGTAGGACTTTTTCGCTTATCAGGGGCAGGCTCTGCAACGTGCACACCCGCAGGGGCCTCCCCAAAATTGCCCCGGCAATCAGGTCTCTTTCCACTTTGAGGGGATGCGGCTTGCCGGGGTATTTTGCCAATAATTTATGCAAACGCCGTACCAAAGACTTGCGGCTGGCGGCATCCTCCCAGGTCCGATCAGGGACCACCCAAAAGACTTCCCTGATCATGCCCTCCTTCAAGGCGGGACAGATGAAGTTGGCAATATTAATGGAGCCCTGATCTGGATTCCAGACCAGATCATCGTGGGCATCGATATGCACCAGAATTTTTTCGTGTACCCCCGCTTCACGCCAGACCCGATAAGCCTCGTCATGATTTTCCATCAGGAAAATACCGCTATCCGGGGCTAAAGGGGGGGCTGCTTCTTTCCGCATTTCCATTTACAGCCTACCAAAGAAAACCAGGGGTTAAACAGGGCAGAACTGGCTAGAGGCCGCGCAGGCGGCCCAGCGCTTCCGGTGGCGTTATGGTTTCATGAAAAGGTGCAAAGCGTTCGTGCACGTCGTCCTGATCGTTCAGCGGAACGCCCTGAAATTCCACCCAGGCATGCGCTTCGAGGCGACCTTCCTTGGGAGTGACCCCGATGCGCAGGTCAGAGCCGATCCCCTGGCGGTGCAGCAACCACCAGAGGGCCAGGGACTTGGGCAGGCAGTTGAGGCGAATCAGGCTGTAGCGCGCCGCGATCCGCACCAGGCGGGCCGTGACGCAGGCTTGCGGCCATGGTCCGGCCCCCGGCTCAGGTCCCGGATGGCCAGCTGGGCGCTGCCACCTGACCAAGCAGGCGTGCAGGCGTCGAAAGCCCGGCCAGAGCAGCCCCACGGCGATCAGCGGCAGAGTCAGGAAAGCTTGGGCCAGCAAAGTCTTCTCCGGCCGGGCCAGCCTCCAAAACTTGTGCCAGTTAGCGCTCGTGGATCTCCACCAGCCCACGCTGCACCAGCCTTTCGATGAAATCGTTCAGATCTTTTTTCAAAGTTGCGGGGTCGACTTCGAACTCCGACTGCAGCAAGTCGTAGGCATCCTGGATGGTCTTGGACTGGGTGACCGCCTGCCACATGTGGGTTCCCACGTCATCCAGGCCATGATAAAATTCACTGTCCAAATTGAGGAGAACCGATTCGTTTTGAAAAACCCGGACCAGGACATGCTTCGGGATAGAAATTTTTGCTGTCAAAGATACGGTTGCCATAGGATAGCTTCCTTGATGGCTATGAATATATCTCGATTTGATTTGCATTGAAAGAATTTTATGGCCCCAGGGCAAGACCTGCACCGCCTTTTTGACCACCACTGCGGCCAGCAGAGGTTCCCAAAGATTAAATAATTTGCCTCATTTTGCATAATTAAATCTGGTAATTTTTCGCTCCCCCGCATATTCTGCCATTCAGCCTATTGCCTTAATCCGGACAAAAAAATTCCCACGTCTGCCAGAGGCTCATGCAAACCCGATGCCTGAATTCCGCAAGGAACCTCCTCGGAGGGTTGGAGAGCCACCCATAGCCTGGTCGCTTGCGAACAAACCTGGACCTGGGGCTCCCGGCAGAACTGCGAAGGATTAGATTCTAGGAATATCGAGGTAAATACTAGCGCGGTGCACTTCTTGAACATTTGGTTCAGGTTTTGAACCAGGCCGAAGCCTCCCCCTGAAAATCTATCTACTCGTCGCAGTCAGGGCAGGCCTCGACTGCCCAAATTCGCCAGTGCATTAACGGCCTGGGCCGTTAATGCACCACACCCGTTGATCAGTGATGACTCCTTTATTGGATGGCTTCCCAATAGAAGGCATGGGAGCCGCCGCCGGCAAAATTGATCACAAAGGTGGACGTGCCAAAGGTACCGGGGTAAATCCCGGTGGGCACACCATCAACCGAGGTCAGCAAGACCTTAGTCGGAGCAACACCCAGGCCGTGAGTGACGGCCGTGCCGGTGGCAATGGTCCCGGTGACCCCGGAGTTGCGGGCCCCGGTGGGGGGCATCGGACTAAAGGCGGCCGCCGTGGTCTCATTATGATAACTGACCGCCTTGGCAGTGGCGGTGGCTGTGGCGTTAGCCGCCAGGGTCACTACCATGCCCGTGGCGTCAATGTTTACCACCCGCCCCTTGCTCACCGCATTTCCCCCGGCATCGGCGACGACATCGATGAAGTCGCCAATCTTCAAACCAGTGACAGAGGTTACGGTTAATAGTTTCGTGCCGGTGGTGATACTGCCGGTGGTGGCCCCGCTGTTCAGTGTCCCGCAGCTGTTGTCCAGGTTGCAGAACCATCCGGGCGAACTGCCCGCCGCCGCCCCGATTTTCCAGATTACCGAACCTTGAGGCCAACTTCCCGTGGTGGGCGCGGCTGCCGCCCAGGTCATCTTATAAGGCGTCAGGGTCAAGGTGGGTACGGTAGTGACATCAGGCATCCCCAAGTGCAAGTTACCGGCAATGGTAGTTTGTCTGCCGCCATAGTAATAAGGCCCTTGGCGCACAACAATAGTGCCGGAGTCGGCACCTGTAACGATGTTAAAGTTTGCGCAACTCTCCGGGACTTCGATGTAGCTTCCCCGCACTTCTCCGGCTACGGTGAATGAGGTTAGGTTGCTCCAGAGGTTTTCAAACCTGCTATAACTAATACCTGCTCCAAGTTGAATTTTATAGCCGTTATTCCCAAAGATATAAGAGACCTTCGAGTTGATCAATGTAGTATAGGCATCGGTCATTAAAAAGATACCATTAGCAACGGTATTGCCAACGGTATCTATCCTTACTTTAGAAGTGCAGAGAGGATAGCCTGAACCTCCACTATCACTACAGACATAAACACCAGCAATCGCCCCGTGACCATCGCCGCCACTTTCAACAATATCCACAAGACCATTGCAGCAATAAACAAAATAATCATGGACAGCACCACAAAGGATGCCTGACAACTGTGGGCCAGCCTTATCCTGATAGATGCAGGCATTTCCCGGTGCCATGGTTCCATGAGTAACCGTCTTAATAATATTACACACCGTATCTTTGACATCACGGTTGGGTGCCCAGGTATTCCAGGCGTCGTTGGTAGGCACCAGGGCGGGCCAGATCAGGGGGCGGTCTCCGGCTCCGAAGAAGTAATTAAAGGCGTAGGTGGGGGTGACTCCATCGTACCAGGCATAGACTTCACCTTCTTGATTGTTAAAGGTAGATTGCGCATGGCCCCGGTTCATTACCCAGCCATATTTAAACCAGCCGTAGAAATACATGTCGTCAAAAATGCTGTCAGCCCCATTTATTGAGGTCTGCGACGCCCCCAGCAGCAAACCGACACTCGGAGCACCGGGAGGTTGCGTTTCCCAGGTATGCTTGGAAGTGCCGTAGATGCCAAATCCCTTAAAGCGCAAATTAGCCGCGGCGATGGCCTCGATCACCGGCTTGCCGTCGCAGCCGGTCCCGGCTGAGGGCACCAATCCCACGAGGCCGCAGTTGTTGCGGCCATTGCCGATGACGTATAAATTTCCTATGGATGATTTGGCGATCTCGTTCAGGCTCCAGGTGTTCGATACTCCGTAAAAGTTAGACAGATGGATGGTCCCCACCGCCAGGTCGTAATACTTCAGGGCGTGAAAACTGGCGTCGAGGGCCAGCAGGTCGTCAGTGGTGCGGCCGTCGCCTACCGCCCCAAACCATTCCGGGTAAACATCCATCTGTGATTTGTGGTCATTGACATTATAGGAACTATAATTATTAGTAAACTTGACTTGACAGGGGGCCTTGATATTAAAGATTTTTCGTTTCCCGGCGTCAATATGCCCAAGAATTTGCAACGGCGTGCAGACTCTGCCCGGATCGGTGGAGGCGTTGTAGGCGTGATAAGTGCTAGAGTTAATCGGGACCGTGAAGTTATTGGCGTCAACTACCGTAACCTGATAAAGGTACTCATTGTTGTTACTCCACTCGTTGGCATGGGTGGCACTATGGGTGTTGTCGGAAACGTAGCATTGCTGGATGTTGTAGAAAATGACGTAATTCCCGGTCTGCAAACCGTGATTGGTCACGGTGACCTTGCAGGCCGTCTCCGAGGTCATGGCCTCAATAGGGGCGTCCAGGAGGCCGGAAACATCAAGCACGCCGCCGTTTTCAAACTTCAGGGTAACATTAGAGGGGATGACCGTGCCCTTGGCCACGGCCCAGGAGCCGACCGGAATGCGTAGGATGGCCGGGGAACTCCCGATGGCGGTAATGGCATCCTGTAGGGTAGTGCCATAGTTCGGATCTCCCACCCAAATTTCTTTGCCCAGGCGGGCGTCGATTCGATCCAGGCCGGCATCAAAGGTCTTTTTCTCGGTGTCGCCGCGGGCTCCCAGACTTGGCTTATAAAAAAATTTGTTGCCTGTCAGGGTCCCGGCCCCAGCCGGCAAAGTGAAAACCGCGCTCAGCAACAAACCCAGTATCAAAGCACTAATTCTTTTCATGCTCCTCGCCCCCTTAGTATCTCTCGGCCAAGGTTTTAATTTTCAGGTGGAAAAAGTTATGGGAAGTTTTGAAAACCATGGTCTCTCGAAGAAAGATTTCTAATGGAAACATAATTCTTTATTTAAATAAAGAACGCATGGTAAGAAAGTCATTAATCTGCGCTCTTAACTGACCTCAAGGTAATCCGAAAACTCCGAGAATCCGAGGACTAAAAAATTCAGGTGGGCAAATCCAGGCAAGATCTTGCTTCTGGGTCAGGTTAAGAAGCTTAACCGCACCAATCCCGGGAAATCCAAATTAGCCAGGCGCAGGTCGGATTCTGGCTGGCCTGGAGGTGTCTGGGAGAATTACTTAAATTTCCCGACCACTTGCTTAAATGAAGGTGCTCTCAAAACTCGCAACTCACCAGTATTTCTCCCGATACTTCGTGTAATAAGCCACTGTTCGCTCGATCCCCTCCTTCAAGGGGGTCCGGGGCCGCCAGCCCATGGCCCCGGTGATCTTGCCGATATCGCTGATATAATCTCCGGTTTCCACGAAGTAGCGGTCCGCCGGCCACTCCACCTGCTGCACCTGGGTGCCGGGCACGGCTGCCGCCACCAGGCGGGCCATTTCGATGAACGGCGTGCTGGTGGCGGAGCCTAAATTATAAACCTCCCCGGAGACTGCCGGCGCCTGGGCCAGGGCCAGCATGGCCTCGGCCAGGTCCTCGACGAAGATATAGTCCCGTCCTTGCCGACCCTCGCCATAGATGGTCAGGGGTTTGCCCTCCAGGGCCAGCCGGATGAACCAGTTGACTATGCCGTATTTGCTGTGTTTCATCTGCTGCCGGGGACCATACGGGTTGGCGATACGCACACTCACTGTTTCCAGGCCGTAGGCCTCTTGATAGAAGCGGTAATACTTCTCTCCCGCCAGCTTGTGGATGCCGTAGATGCTCAAACAATTGAACGGATGGCCTTCATCCACCGGATTGTAATCGATTTTACCGTAGACAAATCTGGAACTGGCGAAAACCAGCCTGGCCCTGGACTTGGCCTCGCGGCAGGCCTCCAGTACTTGCAAATGTCCCTTGCAGTTAATGTCCAGGTCCAGCAAGGGGTCGGTGTTGCTGTCCACATAACTCACCTGTCCGGCCAGGCTGAAGATGAGGTCCGCCTCCCGCACCAGTCTCTTGACCAGCGAGCCGTCGCGGATATCGCCCTGGACAAACTTTATGGCCCCGAAGATGCCTTCCAGATTAAAGAGGTTGCCGCCGTAGACCGGCAGCATCGCGTCCAGGATGGTGACCTGGGCTCCGGAGTGCACCGCCAGGTGGGCAATGGTGCTGCCGATCAGGCCCGCGCCCCCGGTGATCAGGACGCGAGCGCCGTGTAAGGATGACAGGTTGCTGATGGAACACCTCCACGCCTAAAGTGCCGGGGAATAGATCAGAGCCCCTGAAAGTGGTCAGGGAGGCAATCCCGGTCGGCGGCCAGCGCGCCGCTCCTCAATCCTATCAAAACCCCTGCCCGACCTCAACCCGGTTCTGCGGCGCCCGCGAAAAAGGCAGCCATGGCGCCCGGATATTTTATAATCTCCCCCATGGTGGGAGGGATTTATCCAAAATTTGGAATTCATAAAATTCGCTTTTTGAAATATAATACTTTTACCATGCCAAAACTCTCCTGCTTCAAGGCTTATGACGTCCGGGGACGGGTCCCGGAGGAACTTGACGAAGACCTGGCCTACAAAATCGGCCGGGCCTACGCCGCCTTCTTGCGCCCGGCGAAGGTGGCCCTGGGCCGGGATATCCGCACTTCCAGCCTGCCCCTGGCCCTGGCCCTGACCGCGGGGCTCAACGACAGCGGCGTCGAGGTCTGGGACCTGGGCCTTTGCGGCACCGAGCAGGTCTATTTCTACACCAGCCATCTGCAACTCGACGGCGGGATCATGGTCACCGCCAGCCATAACCCTCCCGACTACAACGGCCTGAAACTGGTGCGCCGGGAATCCCGCCCCGTGAGCGGCGATACCGGCCTGCGAGACCTGGAGGCCCTGGCCGCGGCCGGGAAGTTCCCGCCCGTAGTCCCAAACCGCGGCGCCCTACTACCCACCGACGCCTTCGAGGCCTACGTCGCGCACCTGCTCAGTTATGTAGATTTAGCCGCCCTGAAGCCCCTGAAAGTGGTGGTTAATTCCGGCAACGGTTGCGCCGGTCCGGTACTGGACCGGCTGGAGCAACATTTACCCTTCCGGCTCATCAAGGTGCACCACGAGCCGGACCCCACTTTTCCGCATGGCGTCCCCAACCCGCTCCTGCCGGAGAACCGGCAAGCCACCGCCGCCGCGGTGCGCCATTATGGCGCCGACGTCGGCCTGGCCTGGGACGGCGACTTCGACCGTTGCTTCTTCTTTGATGAACAGGGGGGCTTCCTCGAAGGGTACTACCTTGTGGGCTTCCTGGCCCAGGCCCTGCTGGCGCGGCACCCCGGGGCCGCCATCATCCACGACCCGCGGCTTACCTGGAACACCATCGAGGTGGTACGGGCCGCCGGCGGCGTCCCCATCATGAGCAAGACCGGGCACGCCTTCATCAAGGAGCGCATGCGGGCGGAAAACGCCTTATATGGCGGGGAGATGTCCGGGCACCATTACTTCCGGGATTTCGCTTACTGCGACAGCGGCATGATCCCCTGGCTGCTGGTGCTGGAGGTGATGAGCCGCAGTGGTCGGAAACTCTCGGAACTGATGGCGGAGCGCCTGGCCCGCTTTCCGGTGAGCGGCGAAATCAACCGCAAGCTCCCGGACCCCGAAGCGGCCCTGCGGCGGGTGGAAGATTGGTTCGGACCTCAGGCGCAAAATTCGGATCGCACCGATGGCCTCAGCCTGGAGTTTCCCGAGTGGCGCTTCAACCTGCGGCCCTCCAACACCGAGCCGGTCCTGCGCCTCAACGTGGAGACCCGCCAAAACCCGACCCTGCTGCAGGAAAAAACCGCGGAAATCCTGGCGATGCTCAAGTAAAAGATTTCACCACGGAGACACCAAGGACACCAAGATAGAAAAATGGGGTGGTAAAACCACCCCATTTTTTTATAGCTACTCTGTGTTTCTCTGGGCTCTCTGTGTCTCTGTGGTAAATCTTTCT
>JBIOJX010000001.1:0-66689 GCA_044451265.1 Desulfobaccales bacterium | reverse complement strand
CCGGGAAGAGACCCTCGTAGGTGAAGCCGTCGCGGGTTAAGCGGCCCCATGATAGGCCGGTTGAACTTGTAGAACCGCCGCCCTCGGCGGGTTCGGCGGACGCTACTTTGGCATTAAGGGTCAAGTCTTAAGACGATCTAGTCGGATTTGCGCTTGGCAAGCATTTGCAGGAATCGCTTGGTCAGATATGGATCGAATTGGCTGCCGGCCCGATCCCGGATTATCCCCAGGGCTTGCTGTACCGGGAAGCGGCGCCGTCGGGGCCGGTCGCTGGTGAGCGCCTCGAAGACGTCGGCCAGGGCCATCAGGCGACCTAGAAAGGGTATCTGCTCACCGGCCAAACCATCGGGATAACCCTGGCCATCCCAATGTTCATGATGGTGGAGGATGATTTCTTGTTCCTTGGGCTCCAGGCAGAATGGCTGGGCCATCCTGACTCCCGTGCCCGGGTGGCTTTCAATGATGGCCCGGTCCACCGCGGTTAACGGCTTTTTCTTGAGCAGAATCGTTTTGCCGATTTCAATCTTACCCAGGTCATGGAGTTGGGCCGCGGTCTGAAGCGCCTCCAGGTCGGCGCGGGGCAGCCTTAAATAGCGGGCAAACCTCAAGGCAATGGCGGCGGATCGAGCACAATGTTGGCCGCTAAAATGATCCCTGGTCTCCAAAATCAGGAGCAGGTCCTTGATGGCATTTTTACCGTACAAGGTCACATGTTCCGGAATCAGCACCGGATGTCGCGACATCAAGGAGGCCAGGTCAAGATCATCAAAACCCAGCACAGCCGAACTTAATTTCTTGGGATCGATCCGGTAGCTGCCTTGCTGGATAGCCTGCCGCAAGGCCGCCACCTTCTCCGGTCGCACCTCCGGGACCTCGTTAAGAGAACGCCAGGCTAATTGCTGCAACTCCGCCTCCTTCCCGCTTTGATTGGTAGCCTTCTTCCTCGGTACTCCCATATGCGACTCAGATCGGCCAAGTAGCCTGCCCGGTACTCACCCGGCCGGCGAGGCCCCGAATTAACCTCCATAAATCAGTGCGACCCGCACCCCAAAATTACCCTCGCCCTGCAGATGCGGAAAATTTTCTCCTTCATATACATTCATCGGCACAAAGCGGTTTTACTTAAATTGGGAGCGCCTGGCCACCCGAGTGCCTAGGTAGGGCAATGGTTTGAAATAACTGCTAAACTAACGCGGACAGGATCGGCAGTCCTAAAAAGGCTAAAAAGAACCCCTGACCTAGGGGCCACGGGATTTATCACCTTCTATCTGGCCGGGACAGGAGCAAACTGCCTAAGCGGGGATGTTCAGAACCAGGCGGCCCTTGATCTCTCTGGTCCAGTGGCCGGGTCGGGAAAATTTGTTGATTGGATCAGCCCTCAGGGATAAAGAAATTAAACGGTACGTCAAGATTGTTAACCAATTAATGGAAGATTGGGGGTGTTAAAATCACCTTAATTAATAAATAGACTTTAAATTAGTTAATAAATTCACTCATTGATATTTTATGGCACGGGTAGCATAATTCTTGCACTGACTATCGGCAGAAAGCCAAAGCGTGGCGAGGTGAGGACGAGATATGGGAGAAAAACGCAGTTCCCAGCGGATATCTATCTTCTTGGAAATCAAGGAGATTGATCGTCAACCCCAGGCTGATATCTATCTGTTAAACTTTAGCGAAACCGGGGCCAAAATCGAGACTCCTTTCCAGTATACCCCCGGGGATCAGATAGAATTCATTTTTTCCCTGCCTGACAAGGTAACCGCGATTTGTCGCAAGGGGCACGTAATCTGGATTTCGCCCCACGATCCCAAACCGGGAAGCTTCCTGGTGGGCTTGGAATTAGCAGCTGAATGGGAGTTGGGGAGAATTATTCCCGAATAGCTCAGCGCCGCTCGGCGCTGGCAGCTACCCGAGCCGGAGTTTTGGCAATCCGGCAATAGCCAGCGCCAGGATCTGTGGTTTTACCGCGGGTCAAGTCCCCATCATAATTCTCAGGTTGTTTAAGCCGTCGCTTTATGGTGAGTTCCCTTCACTCCAAATCCTCGATCTTTTGCCATCTTGCTCCGCTGCAAAGAATATTCTTTGCACACGAGAGGATACTTTTTTAGGTCCAAACCAAAGCGCTGCGCATATTCTTTCGGTTGCAAATTATGAGCTTTGCGAATATGGGCTTTTAAGGTCCGCATCTTTTTCCCGCACTCCAGACAGACTACATATTTTTCCTTGACGATATCTTTCAGAGGTATCGACGGTTTCTGCACTGCTTCAGTCTTTTCCGGAGCCATGGTCTCTGGAATTACTTCACCGCCTTCCAAAGCAGCCAAAGTGTTATAGACGTCTTTAATCTCCTCCACTAATTCCTGGGAAGACAATTCAGACCTGGAGGCATGGGACAAGATAATCTGCGCGGTTAATTTCAAAGTTTCTGTGGCCATGGGAATTTTCCTTTCTATTTGACATGGTTGAAATAAGTATCTAACTTATTTGCTATTAGGATTATTTTGTCAAGGATTTTGTGACTAATAACAGAGCCGGGAGGTTAAGGAGATGCAGAAAAAGATTTATCTTTCCGGAATGGCTGTAGCAGCTTCCATGTTGATCATCTGGGCGGGTGGATGCGCCTCGCCTGCGCTGCAGCCAGCCTCATCTAAAACACCATCGCCCGTGATTGCGATAGAACAACCCCCCATGACCGACTATATGCGCAGCCAGATCGGAACGCCGAATGAATTGTCCCCGATTGCGCCGGCTGAAGCCAGAAACGTGCGCAAAGACGGCAATCGGTGGAGGTGCGACCTGAATGGCCAGGGCATGGTGTTTAATGAGGCCTCCTCCTGTTGGGAACCGCAGACCAGGTAACGGCACAGCTGGAGATTTTGCTGGGATTATTCCTTACCTTTCCCTCTAGGATTTTCTCTTAGGCAGGAATACAAAGAATCGATACCTTGGATTTTCCGGCAGCACCAGAGGCCCAGGATAGCCTGGATGGGTCAAAACGTTAACAGCGGCATAAAAAAAGGGCAGCCTTTGAGGCTAACCCCTGAAATCATTGGTGGCGGGGGACAGAATCGAACTGCCGACACGGGGATTTTCAGCTCTTATCTGTGGAAAAATTGGGATATATGGGGATAGCCCAACACAGAAGTAAATTAGATAGTTATCCCCATATACCCTCAATCGGGGCAGGCAGGGAAACCCAAGGGAAAGGGGGGTTATTTTCAGCAAATTGTTGACCAAATGTTGACCAAGCGGAGCCAATGAGCAACTATTGGCCCTGCCAATTTGCATCCCATCTCACCTGTCCTTCCCTACATATTTTTCGGCCCCGGAATCAAAAGCCGGAGATGAAGGGTGGTCCCCCCCTTGTTTAATATATGGGTGGTACGGAGATTTTTTTCCAAAATCCGATCACGGAAAAATCGAAGTACCCCCCCCGGGGATGGGACCCAAGCTAAAAATTTTATAAGCAAAATATGTTTGGGCGGCGGGCCTTCCTGGGCCGATTTAAGCATTTCAAGGCGCCCATGACCTCTTCCTCGGCTGTCTCCTTTCCCAGGCCGTGGCGGGGCTGTGAGTGGTCCTGTGCGCCATAGATTTATCTTTCTGGAGGGAGGTCTGGGGGCGCATTTCAGATTGCCGGCGCTCCAGGTAGGCAACGTCGGCTAAGAGAAGGCACCCCGTGCCGATTTCTTCACGCCCGCCGTTTTGGCGTCATCACTACCCGATCTCGCGCTCTGGCCTTAGTCTGGGTCGGAAACCGGAAATCTTCGCACTATGACTATCCCCGGGTAAATATGATGGCCTCGGAGATTTTTTAATTTTTCGGCGGAAATCCCAATCCAAACTTCATTTGCAAAGGCCTTCCGATATACGAATCATATGGAAAGATTAGCGGAAGGGCGTATAGTGACAAGCTATCAACCAGTTCAGCAGTGCGAATCTAAGAAGATACTGTAAGGGCTAAGGCCAACTTTCTAATAGATCAGCCGCCGATGCTGACCATGGAGGAGCTGTAAAGGGGGAAAGGAGCGGGTGGCAAGGAGAATCTGGCGGATTTTTGGGTGATGGCTTCGGCGAAAAGCGAAGCCAGCCAACCCTCGGAGGCCCCTTGCCTCAAGGGGGTCTTTACATCAATTTCGGCGTCGCCAAAAAGACAGGGCCGCAAGGCGCCGCCTGCGGTCAGACGCAGGCGATTGCAGGTGCGGCAGTGATGGGAACTGATGGGGGTGATAAACCCCAGTTCTCCTTGAAAGCCGGGTAGCTGAAAGATCTGGGCCGGACCGTCTGTAGTCCGGCGGTCCGTCGCGGCCATGGGACCCAGAGCGGCCAGACGACGGCGGACCTCCGCCATGGGAAGAAAGTTCTGCTGCCACTGCCGGGGCGAAACCGTGGGCATCAGCTCGATGAACCGCACCTGATAGGGGTGATCCCTGGCCAGGAGGGCCAGATCCATCAGCTCATCGTCATTGATGCCGGCCAACACCACACAATTGATTTTTAAAGGGCCGAAGCCCAGGGTGACGGCCCGCTCCAGTCCGGCCAGGACCTCCCCCAAATTATCCCGGCCGGTGATTTCTCGATAGCGCTCACGGCGCAGGGTGTCCAGGCTGAGGTTAAGGTGGCGGAGTCCTGTCTCATATAAGGCCGGAGCCAAGTCCGCCAGCAGCACGCCATTGGTGGTCAGGCATACTTCCTCAATCCCGGGCGTCCGGTGCAGGTTATGGAGAAAGTCCACCACTCCCCGGCGCACCAGGGGCTCGCCGCCGGTGACCCTGATTTTCCGAATGCCAATCTTCGCCGCCACCGCGGCAAGCCGCAACAACTCCTCATAGCTGAGGATCTCCCCGGGCGGCAACCGTTCAAATTCCTGCCAATAGGTACAATAGCCGCAACGGAGATTGCAGCGGTCCGTAATGGAAATCCGCAGATAATTGATTTGCCGTGCAGCGGCTTCTTCCATGACTCACATGCCTTTGCCGAAGGGGCAATGGGGGTAGCTGCACTGGGGGCAGTCCCGGCACAGGCCGCCATGCCCCAGGAGGGCCAGTTCCAGCTTGCCGAGGCGTTCCCCCGCCAGGATGCGCGGCAAAACCAGGTCCAGGGCGGTAACCGGGTGGTGCAGGGCACAGGCGGGCACCCCCAGCAAGGGCGTCTCTCCCAGATAAGCCACCAGGAACATTGCCCCGGGCAGGACCGCTGACCCGTAATGCATTTCGGTGGCCCCGGCCTGGCGGATGGCGTGGCGGGTGACGTCATCCGGGTCCACGCTCATGCCGCCGCTGAGCAGGAGCAGGTTGCAGCCCCGGCTTAGATGGTCGCGAATGGCGGCGGTGATCATCCCGGCATCATCCGGGGCGAAGGTAAGAGCAGCCACCTCGGACCCCAGACGCTCCAACTTGGCTGAGAGGATGGGAGCGAACCGGTCCTGGATCAGGCCATGATAGACTTCGTTGCCGGTGATGACCAGGCCGGCTTTAGCCTGCGTCAGGGGGCGCACTGCCAGCACCGCGTCATTTTGACGGGCAATGCTCGCGGCACGTTCGATGGCGGCTCGTTTCATGATCAGTGGGATGGCTCGGGTGGCGCCAATGAGTTCCCCTTTCTTCACCATGGTATGATTATGTAGGGTGGCGCACATCACCTCATCCACCAGATTAAACGCAGCCAGGGCCTGGACGCCCACCTGGAGCAGACCATCCCGATCGGCATAGAGATTGATTTTTCCTTCCCTGGGATTATTTTCCCAGGTCACTCCCTCGCCGGCCAGGGCCCCGGCCAGGATGGCCGCAGCTTCGTTCTCATGGATTTCATCGGCCTCGAGATCGATAACGTAGAGGTGGTTTTTCCCCAGGCGCTGCATGCGGCAGATATCGTCCTGGCAGACAGTGTGACCCTTGCGGAAGGCGGGACCCTTGAATTCTCCCGGTCGAATCTCGGTGATATCATGTGCCAGTTCGGTCCCGATGGCTTCTTCCAGCTTTATGGTTTTAATCATCTCAATGACCTCATGACTACTGGCGGCTCCCTGCGGCCGACTCATTTGGGATCGGTAAACCAGGTTTTTTCAGACCCGGTGATATCGGCGCCCAGTTCATTTCTTCCCAGGCAATCTCTCGGGCCGCCGTAAAATATCCCCCGCCGGCGCATGGCCGACAGTAAGACAGGCCATCTTTGACCACCTCCCGGTTATCCCGGACCACCTGGCCGCAGTGCACGCAGGTAACTTTGCGGCGGGTCGGGCCCGGCAGGTCAAAGGGGGTCAGGTCGACTTGCACCTGCTGCACCCGGAAGAGCACGCTATCCGGCATAATCCGGTACGCGGTCAATTGGGCCGCGCGCTTGTCGGTCTCCAGGGGGGCGTACATCAGGGCCAGGTCCCGGGATTCCTCAGTAGAGATGACCCGGAAGGCCCGGCCACTTTCCAGATTTACGAAGGTGGCCGCCATGATGCCGTAGTCCATGAACTTCAGGGACCGCCGCCCCAGCTTAACATTGGTGACAAAAGCCACCGCGTCGCCGGTGCAGCGGTCCATCTCGATAAAGACGACGAGCTGCTTCAGTTGGGGATACGTCGGCGGGGCCTCGAAACCCAGGAGGCGCAGGCCCAGGAGGCCCATCCGTACTCCCACGATCTGACCTGGGCACAGGTGGCCATGAGCCGCTACCGAACCGGCCAGCAACTCCTCAAAGGTTTGCACCGAGGTCTTGGTATTTACGGCTTGCTCCATCTCATTAGGCTCCTGTAAGGCTATGGCGCCACCGATTATGATGCGGTCCAGTTCATCCTGGTGAAGGGCTACCACCCCAAGGCGAGCGCCTAGGCAATCTTGACCAGTTTTATCCTGCCAGTGAACGCGCTGTCTCCGGCAATCGGGTCCGTCAGGCAGACATCCTTAAGGTAACCATCGACGGCCATCGCCGCATTGGTCGCCAGCCCCTTACCGCGCGCCGGCTCTCCAGGGATCCGCTGGCCATCTATTTCGATATCACGAGACCCGTAAGCCCAGTGGCCATAATGGAAAGAGACGCTGACCACCCCCGGCCGCAGCCCTTGGGTAACGCGGACCTTGCCTTCCACTTTGCTTGGCGCCTGGCCCGGCCCCACTTCGAAGCTCCCTTTGAACCCCCCGGTCTCGACCCTCACGGTGTCGCCGTCAACCAAGCCCAGGCGCTTGGCGTCGAGTGCATTCAAGTTGACGAAATTCTCCGGCATAATCGCCATCTGCGCGGCGTAGTTGCCGATCGTGCGGGACTCACAGCCATGAATTTCCTTATAAGTGATCAGCGCCAAGTTGAACTCATCTGGGGACGATACCGGCTTCCCGTCGATGGATTCAAGCTCTTGATAAACCGGCACGCCCGAAAACCGCTGGCCCTGCACGGCGTGTATGCCTGTTCCGACCGGCTCGACATAGATGTTCAGTTGATTCGCCCAGGGGTGCTTGGCAAAGCCTCCTTCGTAAGCGCCCGATTTAGCCTCGAACCGCCCGCCGCGGTTGAGCAGATAGGCCACCTGCGGCCAATGGTCGCCCACCGCGGCCCGCCACTTCTCCTCGTCAAAAACGGCCTTAGGCAGATGCCGCCTGGCTTGGCGCAATAACTCCATCTCGGCCGCGTCGGCTGCAGGCACCGCATTTCCGGGCTTATCGCCGGCAGCAAGATTGGCGACCATCTTGAGATAAAAATCCTCAGGCCGGTTCAGGTTTTGACCGGGTCCGAAGGCGTCTTTGCCAAATCCGGATACTCCCAACTTTTTGGCCAGGGCTATCAGGGTGGCATCAAGGCTGATCGGCATCTCCTCGCCGTCAATGGTGACGATCTCGGGGATCGGCGCCGCCACCGGTTGCCTGAATTTGCTGATCTGCGTCAGGACCACCGGGCTGGTGCCCAGCGGGTTGGACCAGCGCTCCAGATACGACAGGTCCGGAAAGATGTAGTCGGCGTACATGCTCGTCTCGCCGATCACGATATCCGTGGCGATGAGGAGCGGAATCTTTTCGGTATCCTGGAGCATCTTGATCTGGAGGTGCCCGGCGGGCGAGGCCATCACCGGGGTGCCATAATGAATCCAGAGAATCTTAATCGGATACGGGTAGCCGGCGGTCGCGGTAGGGATAATCTCCTGGTACACATCATCGGTAAAGGGAAACCAGGGCCGCTTCGCCGGATAGCCGTCCCGCTTGAAGAGGGTGCAGGTTTCGTACGGGCCCGAGCTTTCCCGCGTCAGCTTGATGCCGAAGTTCGTCAGTGCATTCGGATGCAGCTTGGCCACCGGGAAAGGCTGTCCCGGCTTCCCGCCGGTGCCGTCCCAGGCGCCACCCCCTTTCATGAATCCGCCCACATGGTCCACATTGCCGATGAGGAAGTTCAGGATGATAATCGCTTGCGCGGTATAATAGCCATAAGTCGTTTTGATGGGACCGCGGTAAAAGTCGATGGCAGCCTTTTTCCCGTGACCGGTGAACTCCCTTGCCAAGGCTTCAATCTGAGATGCGTCCAATCCGGCAATTTCGGCGTATTCAGCCAGACTTTTGACGGCTGCCGCCTCCTTGAGCAGTCTAAAGCTTGAAGAGACCGGAATTCCGTTAATAGTTGCCGCCACATCCAGATCGCCGACCACCGGGGTCTTGGTGTCAGAAGGATCTACGGCTACCGGTGTGCCCCCCACCAGCGCCACGAACTGGTTCGGGGTTCCCACGCCCGCCTCGGCGGCACGGAGAAATTTGCCGGTTTTGGGGTTCACCAGCCAGGTAGCATTGGTCCAGCTCTTCTCGCCGGCGGCGTTGGCCGCGGCCTTGTTCGCATTCCGCAGGAACTTTTCGTCATAGCCTTTGTTGTCGATGATCCATCGGGTCATGGCCAGGGCCAGCGCCAAGTTGCCGGTTGGATTGACGGGAATCCACCAGCCTTTGGCCGCACTCTTCGACAGCCGCGGGTCGATCACGGCGATCTTGAGCTTTCCGTCCACGATGGCCTGCGCCACCCGGGGGCTCATCGGGGTAGGCCCGAAATTCGCTTCGTTGAAGCCGGTGCCCCAGAAGATCACGAACTCTGCCTGGGTATAATCGGGCTTCATATGATTGGGGCCCTTGGCCCAGGAGAACTTGCCGTCTTTTTCGTGCCATTGGGCCAGGGAGTACATGAAGGCCACATGATGAGCCTGTTCGCAAATGGTCGTGTGCCCGAACCAGTTGGCCGATCCCAGGGTCCCGAAAACGAAACGTTTGGTGATCACTTCACGATCCGGGGAGATACGTCCGCCCTGCAAGACAAATTGATTGTTCTTGGGCCCCAGGTCGGGATGATCCGGATCGATCAGCATATCCAGGTGTGCGGAATGCTTGGCTTTGAAAGCCTCTACGGTCATTGCACCGCTACGGATGGCCTCCACATCGGCTGCCAGTTCTTTGGCCAGCTTGGCGTCCTTAAGCCTGATGACCTCCTTGAACCCCGGCACCACGCGTTTCTCACCAAGGTCGGCAAATAGTTGGCCGCCCTCGCTGATCTCCTGGATGGCCTGTTCGAAGGGAATGGCGCGCCATTTGTTCGAACCGCGAGCCCCGGCGCGTTTGAGGACCCGTCGCACGCGATAGGGGTCATAGAGGGTCTGCACGCCGCCTTGACCTTTCGGGCAAATCGCCCCATCAACCGCCACGGCTTCTTTGGGCGGGGTTTCATAAGGCAAATGCGGAAACAACGCAATGGGGCTATAAGGATTTCCGTCTATTTTGGTAACCAGGCCGTCCTGGATCTTGACCTTGAGGGTGCACTGCGTATTGCATTGCAGGCAGGTGGAGTGGATGATGTTCTCGGCGTCGGCCATGGGATAGGGCCCAGGCTTGGTGCCGTCCAAGCCCTTTTGCTCAGAGCTGCAACCCCAGGCGCTGAGGGCCACGCCACCGGCCAGGGCGCTGCAGGCGGTTAGAAAATACCGCCGGCTCACTTTTTCCGTTTCATGTTTCTCGCTCATTGGCTCACCTCACTGGATTGCGCAGGACTAAGGAAAACTTGCGGGAATCGTCGTACCACCACGTACCAAAGGGCAACGCCGACAGCAATCACGCCCAGGAGCAATTCCCACTCAGACCAGGACGGGAAGTAGGCGAAGGTGAGCCGGTTGCCGATGGGATCGCGATATGCCTGCTCCAGGCCTCGAAGTTCCGGAGTGATCAGACCGGGGATCACCAGATTCAGCCGTACCGCGAAGAAGGTGATCGTCACCAGGGCGGCAGCGACTCCCGTGACCACCGGGCTGCGGGCTTTTGCCAGGAGCAGAATCGGCACGAGGACGCCCAGCAGCAGGTGCACCAGCCAGAACACATACCAGTATGGTCCAAACAGGACATACCTGGTGATCTCAAAAAACGAGCCGATCTGATACCATGACGGGGTCGAAAACTCCGCCCATTCCAGGACAACATCGATGAGGATGAACACCAAAACGATACGACCCAGTAAAGTCACGAGGTCTTTCCAGGCGGCATCCCGGGAAGGCCAGAGCCAGGCAACCACCGCAGTCACCAAGGCCGTCCCGGACGTCAGGGCCCCGACCAGGAAAAAGACCGGAAATAACGAGGAATTCCAAAACTCCCGGGCGTTGAGGGTCGCAAACAGGGCGCCGACGCCTCCGGCAAACGCGATAGCCAGGGGAATACCAATAATTGCTAACTGGCGCACCCTGGCCCGGTCATTGGCCACCGCTTCAGGATTCCTGCCGGGCTGAATGCTCCTGAGGCTCAACCACAGCATCGCGATCACCAGGATCAGGTAGGCGGTATAAAGCCAGACCATCCAGGCCATCATCGAATGAAATTGGGGGCGGATGAAGACCAGGAGAGCTCTTTCCAAATGGCCCAGGTCAAAGCCGATGAGCAGCAGGCCCATGGGAAGCGTCACCGCAGCAAGGAGAAGTGCCGGGCGGACAATCGGTTCGAGCACCCGTATTCTAAAAACGTAGGCAGCGGCGGCAAGCAGGAACGCTCCGGCCGACAAGCCACTGAAATAGATATAAGCGGCAACCCACAGACCCCAGGGGATATAACTGGAAAAGTCCGCGGCCTGTTCGCCGTGGACCAAACGCTCAATAAAACCAATCCCGCCGATGATAGCCGCCAGAATCCACAGGGTCCATAACAGGCGCGCCCGGTTGGCAGGACTGGCAATGTCAATTGAAGAGACGGAAGAGACAGCCATTGTGACCTCCTTGGCGTTAAAGCAGGTAACGAACCTTAGGTGTAGTACCAAGCTCCGGCTTTAAGCTCACGGCGTTGTTTTGTACGGCTTGCTGGGATACGAGAGTCGTCGGGTCATTGAGGTCGCCGAAAAAAGTCGCCCTCCCGATGCAGGTTGTGACGCACATGGGCAATTGGCGATGCTCCAGCCGGTGCACACAGAAGGTGCACTTCCGGGCATTACCGACCGGACTTTTCGGGATGACGCCTTCGCCGCGGTGCCAGGTGGAGCCATACTCAAAAGAAGGCTCTTGCCCATATTTTCGGCAAGTCTCCAGCGCCAGGCCCCCATCGTTTCCGGAAGCGGCCTTACTGTCCCAGTTCTCTCCGAAGTCGAACGTCCGCGCCTGGTACGGGCAGGCGGTGAGGCAGTAACGGCAGCCGATACAGACATTATAATCAATCACCACCGCGCCGTCGGGGCGCTTCCAGGTGGCTTTGACCGGGCAGACCGGAACGCAGGGAGGATTATCGCAATGCATGCAGGGCCGCGGCAGAAACCTGCGGCCGACATTGGGATAGCTGCCGACTTCCTGGTCGATCACCGGGCGATAAACCACCCCGGGAGGGAGCTTGTTTTCCATGATGCAGCCCACATTACAGGAATGACACCCAACGCACTTGCGCGTGTCGATGACCATCCCCCAGCGCCGCTGCTCGAGGGGTTTGTTCATCGCTCGGACCAGTTCACGCTGCATGCGAATCAGCACGTCTTCGCCCGGCTCGGCTTTTACCCGATCAAGCACAGGCAGGCTGGCGCTTCGGTCAGCCGCAGGGTTGGCAAGCGCGTCTCCAATAAATAAAAGATCGGCCGCCCCAAGGGCGCCGCCTAGGAGACCGCCTATCTTCACAAAAGAACGTCTGTCCATGCTGATATCTCCTTCATTCATATTCCCCGCACTAAAGGACCAACCCTTCATCCGGGTTTTTCGGTTTGCTCCACTGGGTTAATTTCGGCAATGGCCTTAAGCCAGTAAAAAAGTTCCTCGGAGTCTAAGGGCTTAGCCAGGCTGGCGCAAATATGCGCTCCCATAGCCTCTTCCAGGCCCGGGTGATAATTGCGGCTGGAGAGACACAGGATATGCATGTTGGCGTATTGTTTTTTAAGGTTCCGAAAAACGTTATTGTCGATTGGCAAGGTATCCAGATCAATGATCAACACCGCAACCGGCTCTCTCCTTAAGTGCGCGGCCAAATCTTCCAGGGAATAGAGCGGGGCTACCGGGACATTGGCCTCCTCCAACAAGGCGCAGAGTTCCCGGCAATACTGTACATCAGCATCAACTACCGCAACCCTGAGCATTCCCATGACTGAATTACCCAAAGACCCTTAATTGGAGTTTTGCCTGATCTAAAGAGCATATTTCAGGCCAAGCCTTCTGGGCTTTGCAGAAATTCCTTACGCAAACCTTATGTGATTGAAATTATAATGAAACTTCCTTGAGGAAGTTGTGCGAACTGGATGATCTCAATCGGCCGACAAGGCCTATCGGACACGACACTCTTAGACACTTTTATAAATAAGTAATTATTGCAGCTAATTAGCTATGTCCTAAAATCGGACGCGAAAACGGTCCTTCGGACACAAATGGCTGTTGAGAAAGAGATGTGGACTTAATGAGTGGTGGGTTTGGAGCCGGAAATCTTGTGCCTTTTCAGCATGAGATAGAGGGTGCTGCGGCTAATCCCTAAGCGCTGGGCTGCCAATTTTTTATTCCAGCCGCATTCTTCCAGGATTTCCAGAAGGGTTTTTCCCTCTCTCTGTGCCAGAGTGGGCGAAGCTCCCGGCGAACTAGCCTGAATGGCGGCAGGCAAATCCCAGGCGTCCACCTGTCCAGCCTTAGCCAAGACGACGGCATGCTCGATAGTATTTTCCAGTTCACGGACATTGCCCGGCCAGGAGTAATTCAAAAGTATTCGCAAGGCTTCAGAACTGAGCCCTTGGATGTCTTTTCTTCTTTCTGCAGAAAAAAGCTTCAGGAAATGCTCAACCAGCAAAGGAATATCGTTTTTGCGCTCCCGCAATGGCGGCAGGTGGATGGGGATTACATCGAGTCGATAGAAGAGATCCTCCCGAAAGTTGCCGTTCTTGACCTCTTGGACCAGGTCTTTATGGCTGGCCGCCAAGACCCGCACATCTACCGTGAGCGTCTGCTCTCCTCCCACTCGCTCAAATTTCCGGGTTTGCAGGACCCGCAGCAATTTGACCTGGGCGGGGAGCGGAATGTCCCCTACCTCGTCAAGAAAAACCGTGCCGCCATTGGCCTGCTCAAACCGCCCCGCCTTTTGGCGCAAGGCCCCGGTGAAGGAGCCTTTCTCATGGCCGAAAAGTTCGCTCTCCAACAGCGTGGCGGGATACGCCGAGCAATTAATTACCACGAAAGGTCCGTCTTTCCTGGGGCTATGCTGATGAATGGCCCGGGCCACCAGTTCCTTGCCAGTCCCGCTTTCGCCCTGGATCAGTACTGTGGCATCCGAGGGCGCCACGTCTTCGATGAGCTTATAGACCAGCTGCATCTTGGGGTCTTTGCCGATCAAATCCCCAAATCCAGTAGCCGCGTCCAGCCGCTTTTTGAGCCCAATGACCTCGTCTTCGTGGAAA
Source organism: Desulfobaccales bacterium (assembly GCA_044451265.1). Classification (GTDB taxonomy): domain Bacteria; phylum Desulfobacterota; class Desulfobaccia; order Desulfobaccales; family 0-14-0-80-60-11; genus JAPLJC01. The sequence continues at coordinate 52,853 of JBIOJX010000001.1, read as the reverse complement.
ACGGCCCGGCCCAAAGCACCAGCAGTCTGGTTCAAGATGAGGCGGACCCGCTCGATCTCCTCTTGATTGCAGGCGCATCCTCCCGGGCAGGCTACGATTGCGGCGCCGCAAAGTTGCTCACTGCTTAGCGGGATAATGGCCTGACGCTCCGCCAGGGTAAAGTCTTCGGGGAGTAAAGGCGCTTTGAAGAGTTTGCGGCGGGAGAACGTCACATTTTTAAGCCCTTCCAAGTTGTCTTTGACCGCCTGGATGATTTGCGGATCATGAAATATCCTAGCCTTCTGGCCTGACAGGACATAAAGCGTATCCTTAGCGGAGCTGAGGAGAGCCAACACCAGATGCTGGCAGAGCATGGAGTCCTTCAGTCTTTTCAACAAAATGGCGCCCATCTCATCCAGGGTACGCAGGGCGCTGACCTCTTGGACAATTTTACAGGCCGTGACAGTCTGCCCATGGGAGCGCTCCAGCTCCATGGCCTGCTCTTCGAGACGATGGGTGTATTCCTGCTGGCGGCTGACCATGTGGTTGAAGGATTCCGCCAGTGCTGCGATTTCATCCTGCCCCTGCACGTCAACCTGTACATTCGATTCACCCCGGTCAATCTCTTGCGTCGCCTGGACCAGGGCAGCCAGGGGTCGGGTTATGCGCCGCACGAAAAACAGACTCCCAATCCAGGCGATCAATAGTATTCCCAGGGTAAACAAACCGATCTCCAACCACAATTGGGCCACCTGGCGGCGGTATTGACTTTCAGAAAAACCCAGCCGCAAGACTCCGGCCTTGCCTCCAAAGATAGGCCAGGCGGCATCGAGGAAGTATTCCCCTTTTTGGGAAACGATTTCCCGCAGGTGGGGCCGTTCTCCAGCAACGGTATGGTTAGCGCCCAGCAATTCTGCGGGAACGCCACGTTCAAAGGTATGGGCAAGAACCTGGCTATCTCTCAAAATCAAGATATAGCCAAGTGCGGTGTTGCTCTGAATCTGCTGGTCCAGCATTCTTTGCAAGGAGACCAGGTCGTTGACGAGAATCTTGTCTGCGGCATCCAGGGCAATGGTTTGGGCAGCGTTTTCCACCTGGCTGACCATGGCCTTGCGCAGGGCAGAACTGTATTGGCGGGTGAGCAATAGTGTTATAACCAGCCCACTGGCGATAACCAGGGCACTGACCGCAAGGAGTAACTTACTCTGAAGGCTCCTAAGGCGCATGGGATTTATCTTTTCCTCCCGCTACCCGTTGGTACATCTGCCTCAGGTTGTCGTACCATTCATCCTGAGGAGCGATAAACCGGTCAATCATCAATTCCGCTAGGATCTTTTTGCCTTCCGGGTCCTGGTGCATGGAGAATAAGATCTGCCGAATCCGCTCTTTGGAATCGACTGAGAGGTTCTTGGAAGCTACCAGGGGCGGGTTACCGAATGGTTCAGATTTCTTGATAATTCGGGTTTGGGAAGTAAAAGTTGGATTCTTCAGTTGGTAAAAGTCCCAAATCAGTCCGTCCACCGTCGCGCCGTCCACCAGATTTCTGGCAACCGCCATGATGGAATTATCATGGCTATAAGTATAGACAATGCGGTTGAAAAAGGTTTCCGGCTTCTCATGTACTTCCGCCAGCCAGGAAGTGGGGACCAGCCGGCCGGTATTGGAATCGGGGTCAGTAAAAGCAAAGGTATGCCCTTTAAGTTCTTCCAGGCGATGGATGGGGCTTTCTTTATTGACAATCAGGTAGGAGTGGTAGAAATGGCTGCCGTGGATTTCTGGCACGGCCAAGGACTCGAAGCCAAAATTTCCCCTGCCGGCTACATAAGGGCCCGAGCAGATGAAGGCCAGATCAATTTCGCCTTTTTTGAGAAGTTCATCGATTTCCGCATAAGTTTTACGTTGTACGAATTCCAGGTCTTTACCGAGCTTGCTCCCCAGGTAGGCCAGAAGTTGCCGGTAGAGGTCGAAGGTCTCCTTTGGAGAAATCATGGCGGCCACGGCAACCCGCAAAGGCGGAGTCGGGGAGGCCCGCTCTCCTGGCCGGGCCACTGGCACGGTCCTGGAGAAGTCCACTACCGTTTTATCGCGGTCGTCGCTGCAACTGCTGATCATTAAGACCAGGCCCAATGCCAGAACCACATGGACCAGGCAAGCGTGTTTCAGGAGAATACGCATTTGCAGAACGGCCTTTAACAGAAAAAATGTAATGGTTCCAAGTGCATCCTAATGATTATTTTCCCTAAATTTATCCATAAATGCAACTGATTAGATTCGGGGGAAATATGAGGAGTGATGACAGGTTAATTGCGAAGTCGCAAAGGTGATGGCTAAATCGTCTGTATAGGGTTCAATGCTTAAAAACCGAGTTTTTTGTAACATCCCTGGCAAGCAGGCGGCCAAGGAAATCGCTCCGAGGTAAGCCGATTTTGCGTAATTGAAGTCTGGCAGTTCGGCACCAAATCATTAATCAGGTTCGAACTTTCTTGCACCCGACGGCGAAAACAGCCAATGAACTCCTGATAAGCCCGTTGTTGAAAGATTTCCAGAAATTCCTGGAGATGGATACTGCCATAAAGGTAATTTTGCGCGGTGACAGATTTTTGAAAGAACTGCCTGGAGAAATCTCCAGATAAGGGCAGACCCAGGTAAACGCAAGGTGCGAGGTCGCCGGAAGCGGTGACAAAGACATTCTCAAGAGGATTGGCGGCGCAGACCATAAGATCGTCAGCCGAGATTAGGCTAAGATCGCGAAATGGCAAGTTTAATTCCCTGGCCTTCTGACCAGCCCGTTCAAGCACTTCTGCAATTTTCCGGCTTGGAGGACTGGGTGCTATGAGGGATAAGCCTTCCATTGCCGGATTTGGGATAAAATCCAGGTTAGTGGCATTGACCCGATCAACTCCAAACGATGCAGCCAATTCGATGAAAGCAGGTAATTCGGTAAGATTAGGCCGCATCTTCATAAACAGTAAGACCACCTCCGGCCGCGGTCTTCCCAGAGACCGCTTGCGAGAGCAAAGCGCCGCAACCTGTTGGGTGACTCGCTGAAAATCGGCCCCAGGCCGCAGCCGCTCAAAAGTTTCAGCCGTTGCCCCATCCAGTGACACCGCAACCATGTCCAGATGCTCCAAGACCTGCACCTGCATGGCTTCGGTTAAATTCATGCCGTTGGTAGTCAGGCTGACGGTGCAGCCCTGGGAGCGGGCTGCTTGGGCCATATCCCATAGCCGCGGGTGTAACAGGGGCTCACCCCAGCCGCTTAAATGAACATGTTTGAAAAATTTGAGAGCCGGGATGAGCCGTTCAAAATTTTGCCAGGAGAGATCCTGGTGTAACCAGCGCTCCGGCCAGGCGCTCCGGGGGCACATCAAGCAGCCGGAGAGATCGCAACGGGTGGTCACTTCCACCTGGAGGTACTGGAACGCAGGAGGTTTTGAGACCCAGAATCTCCGGAAAAAACTGTTAAGGGACCTGATCATGGTGCCTTTCGGTTGAATACCCCGATTTAAGGAGCCAGGAAGAGAAAGACCCTCTGCTGATTGCGCAGGGCGTAAATCGAGGACTTGATGTAGAGATTTTGCGCCCGGTTATATTCGTCCCTGGACTGCCGATACGAGGCTTTGGAATCCGCCTCACGTCCTTGCGTCTCAAGCTCCCGGGCCTTCTTATCCTGGGCAGCGGCGGTTGCCATCAAGCGATCCGCCTGGGCGTGGGCGTCGCTGGACAGTTTTTGGTTGATGGCCAGTTGCTGCTCCTCTTGGGGAGTAAGCTCATGCTCCGCCAGCAGTGAGTCGTATTGTTTCTTAAGGAGAGTGAAAAGAGAATTGGCCTCTTTCGACTGGGACTTGGCCGCAGAGAGGTTGCCGGCATTCAATTGCTGTTGGGCCTGGTCCAAGAGCGAGACTGCCCGCTTATAAAGGATGACATGGTCGGGTGAAGCGGGTTTGGTGGTTTGGGCCCAGCCGGCATTGGCCAGGGTTAGAGCCAAAAACAGCAAGAAGATTCCGAAGGTGCCGCGGGACATGGACATGACAGCGAGTCTCCTTATTGAAATTTTTATTTGAATTAACGTTCGGTAGGGGCAATTTCGGCGCCGCATTCCCGGCAGAGGCCGGGTCGGGGGCTTCCCGCCCTCTTTAAAATCTCTTCGGGATTAAGATCATGCGCCAGGAGGCTGAGGGTTATCAGCTCGGGGTCTTCAAGCAGCCAATGGCTTAACAGGGACAGTAGCGCGGCATGGTGATCTTCAGGTGCTAACCCTTCAATGAGCTGGTAGAAGATAAAATTCTTCCCCTGGCGCTGTTTATCCACCCAACCTGCCTCTTCCAAGATGCTCAAGTGCTTGGAGACGGTGGGCTGGGCAATGCGCAAGGCCGCTTGCAGTTCACAGACGCAGCGCGGCCGATCCATCAGGAGCCTGATGATACGTAGACGATTGCCGTCCGCCAGGGCTTTTAACGACTTCAGCAAAATTTTCACTTGCTCTCTCCTAAAAATTATATATTACTATATAGAAATTTGACGTTCTTAATCAAGTACAAAATTATATTTAATTGGGAGGCAACGCCATGGCCGCAGATTGCTGTCAGCCCACAGTTAACACCATGATACTGGCCTGCTCGGGAGGCTCCAACGTGGGGCAGTTGTCTAACCAGGCCGCCATTGAATTGACCCAAGAGGGTTTCGGTAAACTCTCTTGCCTTGCCGGGGTTGGAGCACACTTAAGCGGTTTTGTTCAGTCAGCCAGGGATATCGACAATCTGGTGGTCATTGACGGCTGCGAGGTTGGCTGCGCCAAAGGCGTGCTTGAGCAGGCAGAGGTGCCGCTGCGGGGCTACCTGGTGATTACCGGTTTGGGCATTGACAAAAACAAAGACTTGAATCTCAAGCGAGAAGAAATTGACCAGGTCAAAGAGGCAGTCCGCCGGTTGCAGGGTGGTGCTGGCGAACCAGCCCGGCCGGCGGCGACCGGGGTGACTTGCGGCTGCCGGCAAAGTTGACGGTGCCATAGGAATTTCCTATTATCATTTCCTTACGAAAGCCGCAGCAGGGAGCAATATTGCCTTTGAAGCCGGGGTCTGATGTCGGTGAGCACTGACGGCAGCCCGCGATCTCATATTATAAAAGGAGAGAAAAATGAGAAAAAAATTGGTCTTATGCATCTGCATCGGCGGACTTTTCTTCATTTACGGTTGCTGAGGCGGAGCCCAAAAGCTGCGGTCAAGCAGCTCCCATTTACAGGTTCCAGCGGATTCACAGGTGGAGCACCAGGTTTCTGGCTCTCCGGTTTGCTCCCAGAAAATTGCCGGCTAAGAAGAGGCCGGACTTTATCACTGACCGGCTCGCTGCTGAAAAGGGTCGATTCACTAATTCAGGAGGGTCTCCATGATCCGGACAATTCTTTGGCCCACCGATTTATCTAGGAACTCGTTAAAATCCGTCAAGCACGTTGTTTCCCTGGCGGAAAAATATCAGGCGAAGATCATTATGCTGTATGTGGCTACGGACTTGGCCTCCATGTTTGGCGGCTATGCCCATGAACCGGGCGAACATCATCTCCAGCATTTTCAGGAATGGGAACTGAAACAGGCGAAGAGTAAGATGCAACAAATCTGCGAGACCGAACTGAAAGCCTGCCCGAATATGGAGATCCGGCTGGTCCGGGGCGACGCAGCCAGCGAAATTCTCAAGGCGGTTCAGGCAGAAAAGGCCGACCTGGTGGTCATTACCACCCATGGCCGTGGGCATGATGAAATTGACCAGAAAAGCCCGGTCTTCGGTAGTGTAGTTGAAAAAGTCATTCGCAATGCCCAGGTACCGGTCCACCTGGTCAATCCGTTCGATAAATAACCGCGCAGCATGGAAATGAAGCTTGCCAAAATCCTTGGTTAAACTCAATCCGCTGGGGCGGTGATGAGATTCATTGCCGCCTTCGGTATTCTACCGTAAACGGTGCGGCAAATTATTCCTTCGGAGGATTTACGATGATAACAGAGGGCAAGGCGACCCCTATCGTTTTGACCATGACCCCGGATGAGTTTCAACAGATGGAGAGCACCGTGCTGGACGGCGACGCTGGTGAAGCCTTACGCCTCCTCAAAAAATTCGTCAAACGCCTGAAGGAACAGAAAAACCGGGGCTTGAAATCCCACCTGGGATAGCTCAGCCGCGGTTCTTTTGCTTTAAAGCTCTCGGACCCCGGCCCGGCGTTCCCGCCAGTAAAGCCACCCCAGCACCCCCAAAAGCAAGGCGTCTTCCAGGATGGCTCCAAATCCCACTTGCCGATCCATAAAAAGACCACAGCCACAGTCGATTTTCAGCCCCCGGGCCATGGCGATAAGTAGCACGGCGACAAACAGGAGCGACTGGCCCAAGATCAGCAGGAGGGCGCTGCGCCGGAGAAGGCCTCCCATTTGGATCGGGTTGGAAAATCGCCGGCCTCGCATGAGGTATCCCATGGCCAGGGAGAACCCGGAAACCATCTCCAACCAGGGCAGGGTTACGGCCACCAGACCCACCAGTCCAAATGGCAGCAATTGGTAGGCCAGGATGGCTTCGGCGAACTCATAAGGGGCCAGGTGCTTCTGGATGCCTGCATAGACGAAAACCCCACCTAGTCCCAAACCTAAGATCGAAAATACAAACCGCTTAATCGAGGCTGACAAATTCCCCCTCCCCTTTATCATGCTATCGACTGGTATCCGCCGGGTAGCCGGCTTCGTCCCAGGCCCGGAAGCCCCCAGTAAAGGCCAGCACCCGGGTAAAACCGGCCTCCCGCAGCTTTTTGGCCAATTTGAGGGCGTCGTCGCAGCTTTCCTGGCTGCAATAGACCACCAGTTCCCCCATTCTATCCTTCTTCATCAATTCAGAAGATGCAAGCTCCCCCCAGGTTTCCGGAGGGACATTCATCGCCCCCTGAACGTGTAACTCCTGATATTCTTCGGCCTTGCGGGCGTCCACGAAGAGAACTCGCTTTTGCTGCCAGATTTGGTAGGCTTGCGCCAAATCCAAAGTTTTTACTCCTTGGAATTGCACCTCTCGTCGTTCCTGGCGCTTCTGGTCAAGCAGCGTTGTCAGGTTTCCTCTCAAGGAAGCCCGCACCAGGGGCCAATGGAACATGACCCCAAGAATCATGGCAAGACCGAGGAGGCCGGCCGCCAGGAAGAAGTCATGACGCCCAGTCACGCGCTTTATCGCCATATCCTATCCTTTTATCTTCATTCACTCTTCGCTCTGCTAATGGCAAAACCATCTACCTACCCCTGGTTCAGTCGGCCGTCCTTCAGTTGATAAACACAGTCAAACCCTTCAATCATCCGCACATCGTGGGTGACCACGATTACGGCCGACTGGCTTTCTTTGGCGATCTTCTTCAGCATTTCCATCTCAAAAGCGGATAATCGGTTTCATGCATATACAACAGCGTAAAAAAAAGAAATCGGCGGTTGTTAAGTCAACTTTTTTGGATGCTACATTTTCTTGCTCCATTTCCTGGCACCTTGCCTCAACCGCGTCGAGCCGCGGGAAATCTCAAGTGAATGGCTAACTCTCTGATCTCCTATGTTCCCACCCAGCGCTGAACCAGTAAACTATCACCCCCAACAGGATTACTGCCGACAGGAAAAGCAGACCTATGGGTTTCTTGAGTAGGGCGTATGAAGAGGAACTGAATAGCATAAAAAGGCAGCAGCCAGAAAAGAGCAGGGGGACCAGGGGATAGGCCAGTACCTTATAAGGGCGCAGTATGCCTGGTTCCTTGTGCCGGAGAACGAAAACCGACAATCCGGTAGCGAGAAAGAATAACCAAACCACGGGAGCGGTGTAAAGGATGGTATCTAAAAAAGAGCCGGCTGTCAGGACGATGGCCAGGCTCAAGACCCCTTGAACTACCAGGGCCCACACCGGTGTGCCGAGACTCGGGCTCCATCTGCCCAAAGGACGGAAGGATTTATGGTCGACACCCAGGGCATAGGAAATACGCGCCCCGGTAAAGACCAGGCCATTAACCGCCCCCAGGGCCGATATGCAAATGAGGATAGCGATGACCCGGCCGGCAGCCTGCGGAAAAACCTTCCCCATCATCTCAACGGCCACAGCTGGGGAGGAAGACAAGCCCGATAGCCCCAGAGCGGAGAGGAAAGCGCCATTGATCAGTAGATAGAGGACGGTTACCGCTATGGTCCCCGCCACCAAGGCACGGACGATATTTGGGTGTGGCCGCTTGACCTCGGCGGCCACATAAGCCATTTCGTTCCAGCCACCAAAGGTGAAAAACACCAAGATAAAGGCCAGTTGCAGCCCTTCCCAAGTAAAGCTCCCAGATGCGGGGGGCAGGGGCGCCGCAAGAGGGGCCGTTAGGCCGACTACACTGATGCCCACCAGTCCCAGGATCTTGGTGATGGTGAGCAGGTTTTGCGTCCATTTCCCCGCCTTGACGCCCAGGATGTTGATGATGGTCAGCACCACGATGGCCGATGCGGCATAGAACAGGCCACTATGTTCAAATGGGGCATACAGTGTCTGGGCATATCGGGCAAAGATGAAGGCCATCAGGGCGATATCCCCAGGCCTGACAATGGCCAACTGGGACCAACCGAACATATAGCCCGGCCAGCGGCCATAGGCGCGGGTCAGGTAAACGTAGTCGCCGCCTTCCCGGGGATAGGCGGTGGCCAGCTCCGCATAGCACAGGGCGCCCGTCAACGCCAGGAGCCCTCCTGTCAGCCAGACAAGCATCAGGCCAGGCCCACTTCCCAAGCATTTGGCCACTATCGGGGCAGTTTCATAAATGCCGGCGCCGATAATGATCCCCACAATAATGCAGGTTGAGTCAAACAGTGAAAGTTCTTTCTTTGGAACTCCCTCCACCACAATCTCCTTCGTATGGATGGGGCTTCAGGGTTTTTTGATCGTCACACTGAGGCCAGTGGACTGCATGTTCAAAAAGATCGTCTCCAGGTTCGGGTTGTTGGTGATGGCCTTGATGAACTGGGGGTCGGGGTTGGGCTTGCTCACGTTATCTGCCAGGATTAATCCACCGGGGCGAACCATGGGCAGAAGCTGGTTGAGATAATCCAGGTTACCCCCCTCCGCATCCATAAAGAGTATATCGATGGGCTCCTTCAGTTGGCCGACCGTATCGTGGGCATCGCCCTCAACCACCGTAACCAGGTTCTCTACCCCGGCCCGTTTGAAGTTCGCTCTGGCCAACAAAACCTGTTTGTGGTCTATTTCATGCGTAACCAGCTTGCCTCCCGTGTTCTTAAGGCCCAGGCACAGCCAGAGAGCCGAGTAGCCGTTCCCGGTGCCGATCTCCACGACATTCATGGCCTTGGTGGACTCGGCCAGGATCCATAGCAATCTTCCGTGCAGTTCCTCCGTGCAGGGCCCCTCCCCTATGTCATCAAGGATGCTTAATATCCTCACCTCTGATTCGTTTTTGGCCAATGAGGGGTTGTCTGAAGTTACCAAGTTACAGGCACGTTGCCGGCTACCCGTCTTGCCCAAGGCCCAGCTTGGCGCCAAGGAGATTGGCAACATGACCATGGCCGTTAACACCAGCAAGGTTCCCACAAATTTTATCCTTTTCATCTCCTTTATCCCTTTCACGCCTCTCTCGTAATAAAAGTTCCATAACTATTTGATCGTGGTGGCCGAGGCTGCGGCATAATCTTTGATCAGTTAACCGGCGGCTAAAGTCACCCCTTTAACCTTCTCCCAACCCAGCCGGTTGGGAGAAGGTGGGGCAGGGGAAAGGAGAAGGGGGCGGCCACCTTTCCCCTGTTTAACCTTACCAGTTGCAGCCGCGGCCCTGGCCGCAACCCTGACCCATGGCCATGCCTCTGCCACCGCCACGTCCCATGCCCATGCCGGCTTGCGGACAGATTTGCTGGTTCTGGAGCCGAAAAGCCGTGCGTTTCGCCTGGAGTTGATCTCTCAACGCATTGATTTCTTGCTGCTTGGCCTGAATCTGGTTTTGGTCGGGTGCGGGGCTTTGCCATAACGCCGCCAACTCGGTTCTCTTGACCAACATCTGCTTGCGCAGTCCTGCGGTGTCATGCCTGAACTGCTGCCTGAGATCAAAGAGCTGGGCGCTCTGCTCCGGGGTCAGGTTGGCATTCATCCCTCCCCTACCGTCCTGCGCCCAGGCGATATCCACGGCCCCTAAACTCAAGCCCAGAGCCGCGAGCAGGGAAATGATTACCCAGGTTTTCATCAGTGATTTTTTATTCATGTGGCCTCCTTGTTCATAAATTGAATATCCGGGTATCCGGTTGTTATCATAGAAAACCCTTATATCATCCAAATCCGGCGCGGGGGTAGATTTTTTTTTGACATAGGTTAAAAAAATTCTTTCCCATTTGGCTGCGCATAACAGGAATGGAGGAGTGAAAATACAGCTTAGAAGAAAATCGAGGATTTTACCTTAGACTACCAGACTAAGCCGATCCGGTAGGCTCGGTTAATCTATCTTTCTCCTGTTGCAGGAATTCTCAGCAAGATTTATTGTAACTTTCTCATGGTCTTGATCGTCTTAAACTTGATCTATCACCAGAAGGAGAGAATCCATGGACAAGAAAACCGAACTGCTGGTGAGCTTGGGGGCCTCCATGGCCGCCAATTGCATGCCCTGTTTCAACTATTATTACCAGCAAGCAGAAAAACTGGGGCTGGACCCGGACGAGGTGCTCCAGGCTATGGAGATAGCCAATAAAATCAAAAATAGCCTCAGCATGTTGATGGGAAATCACGTTAGAAAAGCCATCGGGGTGAAGGAAGAAGATGTCTTTGCCGCCCTGGAAGAGGCGGGGCGGCCGTGTTGGGAGAAGCCTGAGGGAGATTAGTGAGTGGATTTTTACGAGGTCTACGAGCAGCACTACGACCGTGTCAGAAGGTTCATCCTGGCCTCGGTGAAGAACCGCTGGGTTGCCGACGACCTAGTGCAGGAGACTTTTCTCCGGGTTTTGCAAAATCTTCCCAAAGTTAGGGACCAGGCCAAACTGTCCGGTTGGATTTTCCGTATCGCCACCAATCTCCGCCAGGATTATTTTCGCAGCCCCAGCCGGAAGTTAATTCCCTTCGAAGACAATCCGGCCGGAGAATTGCCGGGCGAATCCTCCTTGGAAAAGGAGATTGAACAGTACCAAACGAGCCTGTGGGTGCAGGAGTTGATCAAGCTCTTGCCGGAACCTATGCGCCAGGTGGTATTTCTCTGTGACATCAAAGAGGAGAGTCATCAAGAGGCCGCAGATCTCCTGGGTATTTCGCTGGAAAATGTCAAAGTCCGGCTGCACCGGGCCCGGAAACAACTCAAGGCCATCCTTGAAGAAAAGCGGTATTCACAAAACGGAGCACACCAATGCCTCGGCCGGTGAACCTATCACCGGAACGGGGGAGTCTCCGGTCCTGATACTCTTGTTCCCCTCTCTCTGCCCTATCTCCCGTCTGGCAAGGTTCTGTAACTTTTCCTGATGCTAATCCGTCTTAACATGCAAGACCGAAGCGCTTCGATCAGCTATCGCATAATCTAATTAAATGTCGAGGACTACCACAGATGGAGGAACTTATGAGTAACACAGGTTGTTGCGGAACAGGCAGCGAAGCGGGAACAACCGGCGATTATGAATTGGTGCGCCTGGAGAAGGCAAAAAACAGCTGCAATCTCTGCGAGGACTATGCAGAACGCCAAAAATCCAAGCCGGTGGTCGTTATGTGCTGTGAGGGCGCCTGCCTGCGGGGCGAGGTGGCCCGCCAGGCGGCTAACATTCTTTGCCACACGCTGGCTCCCGAGAAGACCGTCAGGATTTGCCTCGGCGGAGCATTCACCAAGGATACGGGACAACGGAACCTCGTCCGCAAGGCCACGCGTCTGATCGCCTTGGAAGGGTGTTTCGTCAACTGTTCGTCACGCATGATGAATGGGGTGATCGAGGGCCTCGCACCGGAAGTCATCATTGCCGACCTCCTCTACGACTTTGACCGGAATCTGTTCGGGATTGAGGAGATGCCGCCCGAGGAGATCCAGGCCCTTGCCCATACCGTCGCCCAGAAGGTGGCGGCTACCTTGTAATCCTTACCGACTGAGACAATTCCAGGGAGACCTACCCTGGATGGAGGTACTTATGAGTAACACCGGTTGTTGCGCAACAGGCAGTAACGCGGAAACGAAGGCCAAAATAAAAACTTTCCGCATTGAGGCGAGGACGGATGATAAATATAAGGTTGCCGTAGAAGCGGGGGAGCGGACTCTTTATGTTGATCAGCCGTTGTTTGCCGGCGGCACCGACGCCGGAGCCAGCCCGATGGAGTATCTGTTTGCTTCATTGGCAGGTTGCATTGCCACTACGGCCAGAATCATTGCCAACCAGAAGAAACTCGATTTGAACGGCATGGATATAACAGTCGAAGGTTCATTGGATTTGAATATCTTATACGGCAAAAGCCGAGACAGCAGACCAGGCGTCACTGGCATTAATGTCAGCGTGACACTTGACTCTGCAATGTCGGAGATGGAGCGAAAATGCTTCTTTGCAGAGTTGCGCTTAAGATGCCCTATCTCGGATACGATCGCGGCAGCCACTCCGATAACAATTACAGCCGTATAGCCTTACGCCACAAGTGCTGAGCGGTTGAGGGACAGCCCCTGTAAATGGCCAGGTTCATTTCAGGGGCTATTTCAATCTGTAATACGCCCAACCACCGGCGGCAGCAGACAAGCCGGCAGCAAATCTTGCCCCCAAGAGACCAATATAATAATCAGTTGACAACATCCGGTTATCCGGTTATAAAAAATTTATGAAAAACGAAGCCGCCCTCTTTAAATCCCTGGCCGATGAAACTCGGCTGAAGATCTTCTGGCTCCTGATGTTGAAAGAAGAGCTCTGTGTCTGCGACATCATGGGAGTCCTGGGGATCACCCAGTCCAAGGCTTCCCGTCATCTCCGTTATCTTTATCACCTGGGTTGGGTCACCGACCGTCGGGAAGGAGCGTGGATGAATTATCGGCTGAGTGTCACCCCCGGCAGCCCGGAGGACAAACAGCTAAAATTGCTGGCAGACATTTTTAGTTCCCATCCGGAAGCCGAGACTCTGCGGGATCGTTTGGAACAGTGGCTGGCAGCCAAAGGCCAAAGCAAGGAGGCGAGCGCCGCGGCCTGTCAGTGCTCCTGAAGTCGATTGCTTATACCTAATCGGATTGATAGAATTTTTTATGTTGACTATTCGGTTAACCGGATATAAAGAAATAGTATGAAAAGAGAGGCAAGATTCTTCAAATCCCTGGCGGACGAGACCCGGCTGAAAATCCTCTGGCTCTTGTCAGCGGCTGAAGAACTTTGTGTTTGCGATGTTATCAACGTCTTGGGCATCACCCAATCCAAGGCCTCCAGGCACCTGCGCTATCTCTATCACCTGGGTTGGGTCACGGACCGGCGGGACGGACTGTGGATGAACTACCGCCTAACCGTACTCCCCGGTAGCCCGGGGGAGAAGCTGCTCAAGCTCCTTTCGGAAATGTTGGCGCCTCAACCCGAAGCCCAGGAATTAAGGGGGCAACTGGAACATTGCCTGGAGGCCAAAAGGCATTCCAAGTGTGCGAAGGTGCCGACCACCGGTCATCAAGAGGTGCCCCCCGAAACTGCCTGAAAACTAAATTTTTTTGACTAGATGATACTTAATAAAACGGTTATACGGATATCAAAGAGATAGGAGCTCGATATGGCCGCCACTGTTGCCAAACGCCTGGGTTTCGTTGAGCGCTTCTTGACCCTCTGGATTTTCCTGACCATGGCTACCGGAGTTGCCCTGGGGTATTTGGTCCCCAGTTTTACCAAGGCGTTGACCTACTTTCAGGTGGGCACCACCAATATTCCCATCGCCATTGGCTTGATTCTGATGATGTACCCGCCGCTGGCCAAGGTGCGCTACGAGGAACTGCCCCAGGTTTTTAAAAACTTCAAGGTCTTGTTCCTATCCTTGATGCAGAATTGGGTGATCGGCCCCATCCTCATGTTCCTGCTGGCTATCACCTTTCTCCAGGGCTACCCGCACTACATGGTGGGGCTGATCATCATCGGCCTGGCCCGCTGCATCGCCATGGTCATCGTCTGGAACGACCTGGCCCAGGGCGATACGGAATACTGCGCCGGGCTGGTGGCCTTCAACTCCATCTTCCAGATGCTGTTCTTCTCCATCTACGCCTATCTTTTTGTCACGGTGCTACCCGCCTGGCTGGGGGTCGCCTCGGGTCTGGAAGTCAAGGTCACCATCCTCCAGGTGGCGGAAAGCGTGATGATTTACCTGGGCATCCCCTTCTTCGGCGGCATGTTCACCCGCTTCTTCCTGGTCAAACGTAAGGGGATTAAGTGGTATGAAGAAAAATTCATGCCCAAGATCAGCCCCATCACCCTCATTGCCTTGCTATTCACCATTGCGGTGATGTTCTCTCTCAAGGGCGAGTATATCGTGCAACTCCCTCTGGATGTGGTGCGCATCGCCATTCCCCTGACCATCTATTTCTTCATCATGTTTTTTGTGACGTTTTATATGTCGGCCAAGGCCGGGGCGGGCTATCGCATTTCCGCCACCCTGTCGTTTACTGCCGCCAGCAATAATTTCGAACTGGCCATCGCAGTGGCCGTGGCAGTCTTCGGGCTCCAGTCGGGCGAGGCCTTCGCCGCAGTCATCGGCCCCCTGGTGGAGGTGCCGGTGCTGATCAGCCTGGTGGGCGTGGCTCTATGGTTCAGGAAAAAATATTTTACTCCCTTATGCTGTGCAGATTGCGGCATCGAGGCGACTCAAGCCACTCTTCTGAAGGGGCGGCGCGGGGATCAAGACTTATATGTCTGTCCCACTTGCGCCCATGCAAATCCACCCAGTCAGGCTGATTAATCCGAGGGGAGCAAGAATTTTATGAAATTCAAGAGGTATCCTCATGTTTAAGACCATCGTGCTGGCCACCGACCTGTCACCCGCCTTGGATGAAGTGGTAGCCTGCGCCGGAGAATTTAAGGCCCTTGGGTGTTCCCGGGTGATCTTGACCAACGTCATCGTCACCAAATTCCTGGTGGGGCTGGAAGAAAGGCTGCGGGCCGATGTCCGACCCAAGCTGGAAGCGCAGCGACAGCAACTGGAAGCTCAGGGATTGCAAGCAGAAGTGGAGATGCCCATCGGCTTGCCGGCCTATTCTTTGAACGATATCGCCTGTCGCTATGGCGCTGATCTGATCGTGTTGGGCTCCCACGGCACCGCTCTCTGGAGGGAGGCGGTGCTGGGGTGCTTCAGCTGCGCGGTGCTCCACCATAGCAGGTATCCCACCTTGCTCATTAATGTGCGGGTTAGAAAGGACCAGGAAGCGGACCCCTGCCGTCTGCATTGCGGCTCATTGTTGCGCCACGTCCTCTTTCCCACTGATTTTTCGGCAATCGGGGTGCGGGCCGGTGAATTTGTCGAGAGTTTGGCGGCCAAGGGAATAGGCCAGGTAACTCTGCTCAGTGCCCTGGATGTGCCTGGAGGGGAGGCGGCCTATCCGCCGGGCTACCAGGAGATCGCCGAAGGGGCGACCCGGGACTTGCTGGAGCAATGGAAGCAACGGCTGCTGAAAGGCGGCGTTCCCGCAGTTCATGACCGCTTCGACCCGGGACATCCCCTTCCGGCCATCCTACAGGTCCTGGAATCTCAAGATATCTCGTTAATCGTCATGGGCACCCAGGGGAAAGGTTTTATCCAAGAACTTTTTCTGGGCAGCTTGGCCCATAATGTCTCCCGGCTGGCGACGTGCCCGGTGCTGTTGATCCCGCCGGCGCAGCGCTGACCTCAAGGAGACGGATAAACCTTCACCAAGAAGGAGTTGAGGGATGTTCGAGCGCATTGTCCTGGCCACCGACCTGTCTCCCGCCTGGGATGAAGTTGTGGCCTGCGCCGGAGAATTTAAAGCCCTGGGGTGTAAACAGATAATCTTGACCTATGTGATTAGCATTAAGTTCATGGCGGGGATGGAAGGCAGCCTCCAGGCTGCGGCCCGGCCCAGACTGGAGGAGCAGCAGCAGCAACTGGAAGCCCAGGGGCTGCAAGTGACGGTGGAGACCCCGGTGGGCCTGCCGGCCGATTCTTTGAACGATATCGCCTGTCGCTATGGCGCCGATCTGATCGTGCTGGGCTCCCACGGCCAATCGCTCTGGCGGGAAGGGGTGCTGGGGTGCTTTACCTGTGCGGTGTTGCATCATGCCGAATACCCCGTATTGCTGCTCAATGTGCGATTAAAAATGCCTGGTAAGCCGGGCTCGTGTGAAATCTCCTGCACCCAGATGCTCCGTCATGTGCTCTTGCCTACGGACTTTTCGGTAATATCGTTCCGGGCCTTGGATTATGTGGAGCGCCTGGCGGCCAAAGGCCTGAGAGAGGTTACCCTGCTCCACGCTCTGGACGTGCCGGGAGGAGAGGCCTACCCGCCGGGCTACCAGGAGATGGCGGAAGCCAAAGCCAGGGATTCCCTAAATGCCTGGACGGTGCGTCTTAACGGCGCTGATATTCCTCTGGTGCACTCGGTCTTTGATCCGGGCCATCCGCTCCCGGCAATTCTGCGGGTGTTGGAAACCCAGGACATCGCTCTCGTCGTCATGGGCACTCAGGGGAAAGGTTTTATCAAAGAGGTTTTCCTGGGCAGCGTGGCCCATAATGTTTCCCGGTTGGCGATGTGCCCGGTGCTGTTGATCCCGCCGGCGTCTCGGTAATTCTGGGGGAACTAATGGGAAGATATTTGGGTCCGGGCGAAAAAAGTTATTCGAGGCGCGCCGGATTTATCTCCTGCCATGGTTTAATATTTATAAATCCGGATACCCGGTTATTAAGTCAGCGAGTCTGACTTCAATCACTGCACTAAGGAAGGGTACTAATGAAATTGTTACGTGGAACTTTGGTCGGTTTGTTTTGCCTGGTGGTCGGTTTTCTGCTGGTCTGGCAGGCCATGCCGACCCAGGCGCAGGGTTCGGCTGCGGCTAAAGGCAAGCCGGCGCTTTTCGAATTCGGCTCCAAGTATTGCATCCCCTGTAAAGAGATGAAAGAGGTCATGGCGGCCTTGAAAACCAGCCATGGCGATCAGGTGGAATTTCGCATGATCTATGTGGATGAGGAAAAGCCCATGTTCGGGGAATACAAGATCGTAGCCATCCCCACCCAGGTGTTCCTGAATCCCGAAGGCAAAGAAGTGGATCGCCATTTGGGCGCCTTATCCAAAGAAGAGGTCCTCAAGAAGCTGCAGGAATTGAAGTTCATCCGCTAACTTAGGAGACCATTCATGGCATGGAGTGAAACTTTGGGCCAGGTCATGCAGACCCGTCCCGTCCTGGCCTACGGCGCCAGTTATTTGGGTGGGGTGATCGCCACCGCCAGTCCCTGTATCCTGGCCAGCATCCCCCTGGTCATCGGCTTCGTCGGCGGCTATGCCGGCGGCAATAAAAAACAGGCCTTTTTCTACTCCCTCACCTTCGTGGTGGGGCTGGCCGTGGTCATGTCCATCCTGGGGGCGATGGCGGCTCTAATGGGCACCATGTTCGGCGATGTGGGGACCTACTGGTATTTTGTGGTAGGCGTCATCCTCATCGTCATGGGGTTGCAATTGGCCGGAGTCATAAACCTGAAGCTGGGCGGCAACGCGCAACGATTTTTGCCCCAACGCACCGGCTTGATCGGCGCCTTGATTTTAGGGGCGCTGTTCGGCTTGGTGCTCTCTCCCTGCGCCTCCCCGGTGTTGGCGGTAATCCTGACCATGGCCGCGGTAAAGGGCGAGGTGGCCTATGGAAGCACTTTGCTGTTCGCTTATGCTCTGGGACAGGGGACGCTGATCTTGCTGGCCGGCACCTTTACCGGAGTGATCGAGAGTTACCTGCAATCTAAAAGCGCCAGGGTGGGTACCATGCTCCAGAAGGCGGCCGGCGGCCTGATCTTCTTTGCCGGATGTTATTTTTTTTTCCAGGGAGTTCGCTCCTGGTAATTAATTAGTTTGATTAGGAAAATTGTTTTCCTTTAAGGGATGTCAACCATGGATAACCAAAATCCTCAAGAGCAGGCGGTGGCGATGGAAATCGCCGCTGAAACGACCGAACAACCCATTTCCAAATTGAAAGCCGCAATCGCGGCGGTGTCGGCCAGTCAAACCCTCAAGATGCTTTTACTGGCCCTGGCGCTAATTGCCTGGTATCCGATTTATAGCCGGCTGGACCCCTTCTCCCGTTGGATTGCCTACGACGCCTTCCGGATCGCCCAGGGCTCCCACCTGGGTGAATCCGTCGCCTTTTTCTTCCTGGACATTCCCAAGGTCTTCATGCTGCTGCTCCTGATCGTCTGGGCCGTAGGCGTTATACGCTCCTTTTTCACCCCCGAGCGCACCCGGACCATCCTGGCTGGCAAACGGGAGTTCCTCGGCCATGGGCTGGCGGGGGCGCTGGGGGTGGTGACGCCGTTCTGTTCTTGTTCGGCGGTGCCCCTGTTTATCGGCTTTATGGAAGCGGGCATTCCCATCGGCGTCACCTTTTCCTTTCTAATCACGGCTCCCATGGTGAATGAGATCGCCCTGGCACTGCTTTGGGCCATGTTCGGCTGGCGTATCGCCCTGCTCTATATGACCACCGGACTGATCATTGCCATCTCCACCGGCATAATCATTGGGCGCCTGGGAATGGAGCGCCAGGTGGAGGACTGGGTCTATGAGATCCGCATGGGGCAGGCTCCGGCCCACCTGCAAACCTTAACCTGGCTGGGCCGCATCGATTACGGCTTTCACCAGGTAAGAGAAATCGTGGGCCGGGTCTGGCCCTATATCATCTTGGGGATCGGGGCCGGAGCGGCGATTCACGGCTATATTCCCGCCGGCATGATGGCAAAATATATGGGTAAGGCCTGGTGGTCGGTGCCGGCAATGGTTCTTTTCGGGGTTCCTTGGTACTCCAACGCAGCTGGCGTTATTCCTATCGTTCAGGCTCTGATGGAGAAAGGCGCGGCCCTGGGCACGACGCTGGCGTTCATGATGTCGGTCATCGCCATTTCCTTCCCGGAAGTAGTCATCCTCCGGAAGGTATTGAAGCCCAAGCTCATCGCGGTCTTCATCGGTGTGGTGGCCGTGGGGATTACCATCGTCGGCTATATCTTCAATGCCATTTTGTGAGGGCGGCATTCAAGGAGCAAGAGTGGCTAATCAGAAACTGAAGGATGTTATTAAGGACCGTTACGGCAAGATCGCCCGGGGGGAGCAGACTTTCTGTTGCCCCACCTGCGGGCCGACGACCACCGACCAGTGCCTGGCCGTGGGCTATACCGCGGAGGATCTGCAATTGGTCCCAGAATTGGCCGTTTTGGGCGTGGGATGCGGGAACCCTACGGCACTGGCGGACCTCAAAGAGGCTGAAACCGTCTTGGACCTGGGCTCCGGCGCCGGCATCGACGTCTTCCTAGCGGCCAAAAAAGTCGGGGAGCAAGGGCGGGTCATCGGCGTGGACATGACCGAGGACATGGTGGCCCGCGGGCGGCAACTGGCCCAGGAGCATGGCTTCGGCAACGTGGAGTTCCGTCAGGGCGATATTGAGCATCTCCCGGTGGATTCGGCGACCGTGGATGTGGTCATCAGCAATTGCGTGATCAACCTGACCCCGGACAAACTGGCGAGTTTTAAAGAGGTGCATCGGGTTTTGAAGCCGGGCGGGCGCATACTGATCGCGGATCTGGTGACGGGCGGCGAACTGCCCCCGGACGTGCGGGCCAGCGCCGCAGCCTGGGCCGACTGCCTGGCGGGAGCCATGGCAAAGGAGGCTTATCTGGAAACCATCCGGCGCGCCGGCTTTACGGAAGTAGCAGTAGTTGATGAATCTTACTATGAGGCGCCGGGAATGGATGAGCGTTTGCGCGGGAAGATCCTCAGCGTAAAAGTGCGTGCCCTCAAGAGTTCATGACGGCCGGGAGAGTTATTAATCTAAGCCCTTTTAACCGGGATGTTATGGGCCTAGCGGGACAGCGAATAATTTATTGAAATATAATCGCTTATCCGGTTTTGATTATATGCGATGCTCTAAGGAGAAAATCCTATGGCAAAAGACTTTGTCGAAGTAAAGGTCCTCGACCTGCCGGGTGTCGGTGGTGGTTGCGCCTGCAGCAACCCCAGCCTTTCCCCGGAATATGCCGCCATGTTGCAGCAAAAGGTGGCCGAACTCAAGGCCGTCTTGGAAGAAAACTATCCCGGTAAGACTGGGGTGGAGTATGTGGACCTTAGGGAACATCCGGCAGAGAAAGAAAGCGAACTTGGGCAGCTACTAGCCACCAAGAAGTATCCTCCTCCTCTGGTGGTGATCGACGGGGAACCCAAGTTCGCCGGGTCCATCCAGGTGAAAAAGATCCTCAAAGAAGTGGAAACTGTTCTCAGCTAAAGGAAAGGAGCCGGTTATGGCGGAATTTCTGGAACATCGGTACGAGAAATTCATCTTCAAAGTGAAAGAGGGCTATCTGTATAGCCAGGAAGAATTCTGGGCGGATATCCAGGGGAACGTGGCCACCGTGGGACTCACCGATTTCCAACAGAAGGCCAAGGGCGACGTGGCTTTCCTGGAGACCGTGGATCCGGGCGCCGAGGTCAAGCGGGGCCAGGAGATCGGCAAGATCGAGACCATCAAGGCTACCTTCGCGATCATCTCACCGGTTTCCGGCAAAATAGCAGAGGTCAATCCAGAAATGGATGCCAACCCGTACCTGATCAACCACGACCCTTACGGCGCCGGCTGGATCTATCGCATCGCACTCAGCGACCCCGAAGGCGACAAAGCCCAACTCATGGACGCCAAGGAATATTCCGAGGCAATGAAGGACAAGATCGCCCGGGAGGCAAAGAAGCTTTATGGGTAAGCATAAGAAGGTGGTGGTGCTCCCCTGCAGCGGCATCGGCAAGGTCTATGGCGCCCTGGCCCGGGAGACCATGTATGAACTGCTGGAGCGGGTGCGGCCCGACATGGTGGTGACCACCTGCCTGCCACTCCTGGTAATTAAGGACCCCGAGGCGGTGGCCCTGGTCACCGGGAACCCGGTGATCACCATCGACGGCTGCCCCAAGGACTGCGCCAAAAAAAGCGTCGAGGCCCTGGGCAAAGCGGTGGACCAGGCTTTCGAGGCCATCAAGTTCTACAAAGAGCACAAAGACCTCAAGCCCGAGGGCATCTCTGAAGTGAATGAGACCGGCCGGAAGCTGGCGGCGGTGGCCGCGGAAGAAGTGGCGAAAGTGGTGGACGAGCTGGCCGCCGGGGAGGGGAAGTGATGGACATCCAGGTCATGAAAGTGGGTGTGGTCTCCTGTAGCGGCGAAGAAATTCCCGAGGGCACCCTGTGCCGCCTGGCCTGCCGCAAAGTGCTGGATGAACGCCCCGGAGAGACCGTTACCATCTGCCTGCCCCTTTTTATCGCAGGAGGGGAAGAAGAGCGCACCTTTGCATCCGACTACCCCACCATCACGGTGGACGGCTGCGACAAGCTTTGCGCCGCTAAGGCCACGGAGATGCTGTCGGGCAAGCCTGCCAAGTCGCTCTCCATCCCCGAGATTCTCCAGAAGCACGGCTTAAAGCCCCCAACCAAACTGCGTCACTTCGGGCCGGAGGAAGAAGCCGCGGTCAAGGCGGTGGCGGCGGAAATCGCCAAGGCGGTAGATGAGGTTTTGGAAGAAGAATAACCAAGGAGCACCTATGGCAATTTATAAGAATAAAGTGGAGTGGCGGGGCGAGCATCTGGGGTATACCTGGATGCAAAATGGCGTGGAAATGGAATTCTCGGCGCCACCGGACCTGTTTGGAAAGGCAGGTGTCCTTACTCCGGAAGACGCCTTTGTGGCCTCGGCCAATACCTGCTACTTCATGATGGTGGTCTGGGCCGCGGAACGCTTTAAGATGGACCTGGTATCTCTGCAAATCGACGTCGAAGGTGAGGTGGAAGAACACCTGGACCGCACCTCCTGGTTCAAGCGGGTGACCTTTTATCCCAGGATCGTAGTCAAGGGCAAATCCAAAGAGATGGTGCAGCGGGCCCTCGACATGGCCATGAAGTACTCCACCATCAACCAGTCCTTCAAGTCCGAACTGGTTATTAAACCGGACATCGTGATCCAGTAAAGGTAATCTCATGCCGGAACATTTTGACATCGCTTTTCTGGGTGGCGGCCCGGCGGGTTACCAGGGAGCGATCCGAGCGGCTCAATTGGGCGCGAAGGTGGCGGTGGTGGAGGAAGGCTTCCTGGGCGGTGTCTGCCTCAACCGGGGCTGCATCCCCACCAAGACGGTACGGGCTTCCGCCGAGGTGGCCAGGTCTATGCGCCGGGCCCGGGAGTATGGCTTTCAGCCAGTGGAAGCGAACCCCGACATCAAGGCCATTATCGCCCGGAAAGAGCGGGTGGTTACGGGGCTGCGCCGCAGCATTGCCGGCCTCTTTCAGGCGAATCGCATCGCCTTGGTGGAAGGCCGGGGCCGGCTCATTGCCGCTGATAAGATCGAAGTGGAGAAGGATGGAAAGCTTAACTTGGTGGAAACCGCCAAAGTGGTAATTGCCACCGGTTCTCGGCCAGCCCGCCTGCCTGGGTTTCCACAGAGCCCCCGGGTCTTCCTGGCCGACGAGATTCTCACTCTCGACTACCTTCCCCAACATCTGCTGGTAGTGGGCGGCGGCGCGGTCGGGGTGGAAATGGCCGCCATTTTCCGGGAACTGGGTTCCCAGGTGACCCTGGTGGAGGTGATGGACCGCCTGCTGCCTTACGACGACGCCGAGATGGCGGAGTATCTGGCGGGGGTGCTGAAGCGGCGCAAGATCACGGTCAAGTGTGGTATCCAGGTGTGCTCTGTGGAGGAAGAGGCGGAGAATTTTACCTGTAGCCTGGACGACCGGTCCGACCTTGCCCCTGACACCATCCTCCTGGCCACCGGGCGGCGTTTCAATACCGAGGGTTTGGGCCTGGAAGAATTGGGCGTCCAGATGGAAAAAGGACGCGTCCTGGCGGACGGACACATGATGACCAACGTCCCCGGTATTTATGCCGCCGGCGACGTCATCGGAGGGTGGCTGCTGGCTCATGTGGCCTTTGCCGAAGGCATCTGCGCCGCAGAGCACGCCCTGGGTCTGGGAAGCAGGATGGACTATAACGTTGTCCCCCGCTGCACCTTTACGCTCCCGGAATACGCCGCGGTGGGGGTTTCGGAAGAGGAAGCCGAAGCCAAATACCCTGTCAAAGTGGCTCGCTTTCCCTTCAAATCTTTGGGAATGGGACAATGCCTGGGAGAGTTGGAAGGACTGGTGAAGATCATCACCCACGCCCAGACCGACCAAATTTTAGGAGCCCACATCATCGGTCCCCATGCCGCGGATATGATTCATGAAGTCGCGGTGGCCATGCGGGGCGGACTCCCCAGCCGGGTGCTTATGGAGACCATCCACGCCCACCCCAGCTTATCCGAAGCAGTACTGGAAGTGGCCCAGGCCCTCCACGGCCAGGCCATTCATATGCCCCCGGGAGGCGCCTGATGTCTATGCCGGCTCCCGAGTGGCTGATTACCGAGGTGCGCCGCGCCAAGCGAGGCCAAGGCGCAGAAATGGTCTCGCAAACCCGCGACCTGTTGGACCGCCTCAATTTGCCCACGGTGTGCGACAGCGCCCACTGCCCCAACCAGGGCGAGTGCTTCTCTCACCATACCGCCACCTTCCTGATCCTGGGGGAGGTTTGCACCCGGGGTTGCGCCTTTTGCGCGGTGAAGAAGGGGAGGCCCTCTGAACCGGAGGCGGACGAACCCCGGCGCCTGGCCCAGGCGGTGGCCGAGTTGGGGCTGCGCCACGTGGTCATTACCTCGGTGACCCGGGATGATCTTCATGACGGCGGTGCAGCCCATTATGCCCGGGTAGTGGCAGCCTTGCGGCAGCACTGCCCCGGGGTCCGGGTAGAACTCCTGGTGCCGGATTTTGCCGGGTCCAGGGAGACCCTGGCGGTGGTGCTGGCTTCCCAACCCGATATCCTGGCCCACAACCTGGAAACCGTGCCCCGGCTCTACCCCCAAGTGCGGCGGGGCGCAAATTACGGGCGTTCCCTGAAGGTGCTGGAGCAGGCCAAGAAGCTTGCCCCTAAAATCGTCTCCAAATCCGGCCTGATGCTGGGTCTGGGAGAAGATTCTCGGGAGATCAACCAGGTACTCCAGGATTTACGACAGGTCAATTGTGACATGCTTACCCTCGGTCAATATCTAACCCCCTCCCTCCACCATGTCCCGGTGGCCCGCTATGTGAGGCCGGAGGAGTTTGCTTCCTGGCAGCGGCAAGCTCTGAAGCTCGGCTTTAAAAGCGTGGCCGCCGGGCCTTTGGTGCGCAGTTCCTATAAGGCGCCGGTATTTTTTAAGGAAATCCGATGAACGCCTGGCGTTTTTTAGATACCGGGGCCCTGCCCGGCGCTCTCAACATGGCCATCGATCAGGCTATCCTGGGGCTGCACGCCAACGGCAAGTCGCCGCCTACTTTGCGTTTTTACCAATGGACCCCACCCGCCGTATCCCTGGGGTATTGCCAGAAGAACCACAATTTGGATATGGCGGCTTGCCGTCGCCTAGGTATCGAGGTCGTCAGGCGGCCCAGCGGCGGTCGGGCGGTGCTGCACCTGGGGGATCTCACTTACGCCTTCATCGCTGGTACCGACGATGGCATACCGTCTGCGGTCACCGCGGCCTACCGCCTGATCTGCGACGGCCTGCTGCAAGGTTTCCGTCTGCTGGGGATTGAGGCAGTCATGGGCCGCGGCGTCATCAAACCGCCTCAAATGGATATCTGTTTCCTGCGGGGCACCCTGGGTTCCATTGTGTATCAGGAGAGAAAATTCGTGGGAAGCGCCCAGACCTGGCATGCCTCCTCCATGCTACAGCACGGCTCTATTATTTTAGCGCCACAGATTGATACATTAGTCAGTTTATGGCCGGGTATCGCCGATTCGCCGGAAGCGCGGCAGACTAAGTTGGAAGGCCAGATCACATCGCTCCAGGAGGTCCTGGGGCGGCTACCCGAGGTTGCAGAGGTCAAGGCGGCCATTCGAGAGGGCCTCGCTCGGACGCTTGAGGTAAGGTTTGACCAGGGAGACCTAACGCCCGGAGAATGGGCCTTGGCCCAAGACATGGCAAATCAGGAGGTCGAAAAGGAGTCATGCCCGACGAGGATATCACCCAGATCTCCCTCGGTCGGTTCCGGGTCGGCATCACCGGCCTGAAAGCCGCCATCGAAGAGGCCAAATCCTGGCGGGAGCGTCCTGAGGAAGAGATCGCCCAGGCTTTGTTTGCCGCGGTTAAGCCCAGAAACTACATTCCCGCCTCCGCCCAGGAAGATTATAAACGGGCCTTCTTGCGGGAATTTAAAAAGGCCCTGGGCGAGAAGGTGGAAGAGGAAAGAGGTGGGCTGAGCATCAAGATCCTGGGCCCCGGCTGTCCTTCTTGCGACCGGTTGGAGCAGACCGTTATGGCGGTCTTGGATGAGTTGGGCCTTCCGGGGGAAGTGGAGCACGTCCGGGATATGAAAGAAATTACCGCGTTAGGGGTCTTTGGCACTCCGGCTTTGCTGATCAATGATGAGGTTAAGGCTGTGGGCCAGGTACCCGACCGGGAAGCGCTGAAAAAATGGTTACAGGAAACTGTAGCATCGCTGGGGTGATCAAGGCGAACTTTATATGAAGAAATCCAGGATATTGGTCTTTGTGCTCTTGGCTTTGATTGCATTGATGTTGCAGGTAATTCTGAGCCTGGGTAAGCCGGCTGGACAAAATAATAAGTGCTGTTCGCCTTCCATTAATTTCTTCAGTAATAATCCTTCAGATGGTCTGAAGGGCGTAAGCCGTTAAGGGCAGATCAAGGTCAGCCGCTTAACTAAATTAAAAGAATTTGATTACGATGAATACCCAATAACTCAGCGAGGGAGGAGAAATGGCGAAAGGGAAATATGGTGTTATTGGTATCTTAGTTCTGGCGATCTTGGGTGCGGCTGTCCTGACCCATGCCGAAACAACCAAGGTGGCCCAAGTCGTTTATATAACCAGGAGCAAAGCTTGCGGCTGCACCGCCAAGGTTGTGCAAGACGCGGATGCCTTGGTGAACAAAACCTTTACCGGGCCGCGCCAGGCATTGTTGACGCGCATTGATTATGACACCGATCGCCAAGCCGCGGTGCCGTACATCGGCGAGTACCACCTCATTAGGTTACCGGCCTTAATTTTACTGGACGGTCAGAAACACATGCTCTGGATGGCCGTGGGCGAGGTGGCGAAGGAGGACGTAGCAGCCAAGCTCTCCCAATTCGGTGGTTGAACCCATTTCCAGGAGTGACAATTGGAGAGGCTCATGGGCAGTTTGCAGACTAAAAAGATCGTTCTAACTATAGTATTGCTCTTGGGGATTTTCGGGCCCAGCGCTTCTTACGGCTGGCAGCCGAAGCTTGACCAGGTGGTATATATTACCTTGACCAAGGCCTGTAGCTGCACCTTGGAACGATGTCAAGCTGGGGACATTATCGTGGGCAATGTCTTTACCGGCGAAAGAAAGCGGCTCCTGAAGCGCTTCGATTATTCCACGGCTAAGGAGGCCAAGGAATACGTCAAAAAATATCGCATTACCCAGGCGCCGGCTCTGCTGTTTCTCGACGCCCAGGGCAACGTACTTTGGATGGCCTTGGGGGAATTGGCGGAAAAGGATATCACGGAGAAGCTTAGCCAGTTCGGCGGCTAAAAATCAAATAAGCTGAGGTGAAATTAAACCATGAAGAAAGTACAGGTCTTGGGTCCGGGTTGCCCCAAATGTGTAGAACTGGCCAAGCGGACGACAGAAGCGGCCAAAGCTCTCGGTGGGGACTTTGAAGTAGAGAAAGTGAGCGAACTGAGCAAGATTATGGCCTTCGGCATCTTCACCACTCCAGCCTTGGTGGTGGACGGCGAGGTTAAGGTGGTGGGCCAGGTACCCAGCGTGGAGGAGATTAAAAAGATAATTGCCTGAGGTTTCATAAATTCAGATTAATGAAGGAGATATAAGACGATGGATAAAGGGGAAGCCATTAAACCGGTGGTTCTTTTCCTTTGCACCGGCAATACGGCTCGCAGCCAAATGGCCGAGGCTTTTCTGAAACAATATGCCGGAGAGCGCTTTGAGGTGTACAGCGCCGGCTATGAACCCAAGGCAATTAACCCCTATACCATTAAAGTAATGGAGGAAGCCGGTTTCGACCTCAGCGGGCAACATGCTAAGGGAGTGGGAGATTTCTTGGGCAAGGTGACTATCCGGTTTTTGATCATCGTCTGTGACCAGGCCGAAAAAACCTGTCCGAGGGTTTTCCCAGGCGTCATAACGCGGCTGTTCTGGCCTTTTGAGGACCCGGCGGCCCTTTCGAGGACGGAGGCGGAAAAGCTGGCAAAGTTCCGGGCCATCAGGGACCAGGTCGATCACCGTATCCAGGCCTGGCTACAGGAACTGGATTAAGCTCCCCGCTTAGGCTGAATTAACCAGCCCATAGGACGAAGAGAAATGTTTAAAGTGCTCTTTCTCTGTACCGAAAACGCCTGCCGCAGCCAGATGGCCGAAGGTCTCGTCAACCACGATCTGGCCGACAAGGCGAAGGCCTTTTCCGCCGGGGTGCGGCCCAGCCGGGTCAACCCCCGGGCCATCCAGGTCATGAGTGAGCTGGGAATCGATATTAGTCATCACCGCTCCAAGTCGGTGGACGACCTGGCCGGGGAACAGTTCGACCTGGTGATCACCGTCTGCGACCAGGCCCAGCAGCAATGCCCCTTCTTCCCCGGAGACACCGAGGTCATGCACGTCGGCTTTCCGGATCCGGCCCAGGCCACCGGCACCGAAGAAGAGATCATGGCTACCTTCCGGCAGGTGCGCGATGAGATGCGACAACAGCTTATTCCGCTTCTACAGGGAAAACTGCCGTAGGAGAAGGCATGCAGGTTCATAGTGAGTTAACCCATGTCTGCCAGGACCCCAATTGCCGCTGTCAAGAATCAACGGAGCCTTTGGATGACAAGATATCGCCACCGGCTAAGTTGGAGCAGGGGAGATTCTATAACTCCCCGGTCATTGGTCATTTGCTGAGATTCTGTAGCTGGTGGCTGGTCTTCTTTGGGATCTATGCCAGTTCCTCGGTGTGTGTCTTCTGAGGCACTCCTGGCTGCCCGGTGGGCGGCGGCTCAGCGGCTTTGGTGGGCGGCGTCTTCGCTTGTTTGTGGCAATATGGGAAAAGTGCTTGGGAGAAATTAAGAGGATTCGTCGC
Organism: Desulfobaccales bacterium; assembly: GCA_044451265.1. Lineage (GTDB taxonomy): Bacteria > Desulfobacterota > Desulfobaccia > Desulfobaccales > 0-14-0-80-60-11 > JAPLJC01. Next base: position 24,579 of record JBIOJX010000001.1, on the reverse strand, counting down.
CAAAAGTTCCTGATAGCCCTGGGGAAGGTGAACCATGTTGTTGGAGAAGATTGAAAACTTTGAAATCTTCCGTCCCAAGATGGACTCCTCTAAAGAGGTCCTGCACGCCATCGCCACATTCGAGGCGGACATCTCCCCGTCCTTCCCCTATGTGAATGCCGAATTGGGCGGCTGGGACTATGATCAAGCCAATCAGGTGCTCCTGCTCAAGCTGTCGGACGGCAAATGGATCACCCTGCACCCTCAAAAAATCGCCATTCGCGGGGCCCGGGACATGGAAGAGGCTCGGGCCCTGCTCACCTGGATTCAGGCGCAGATCAACGATATCTATGAGCGCCGGCAAACCATCACTCCTCGCTACGTGAGCCAGGCCGGCCTCAAGATCATGGAGATCTTGAAGCTATTGCCCCTGACCAACTGCAAACTGTGCGGCTATGCCACTTGCATGGCCTACGCCGCGGCCCTCCGGGAAGGCGAGATTTCCCTGCAGGCCTGCAAACCTTTGTGGGAAGAAAAATACCGGGAAAGGCGGGAAAAGCTCGAGGTCTATCTGCAGGGCTACGGCTGGCGGGCCTTGGATGAATTTTGACATCCACTTGAATCAGGGGCCATAACCCCGGAGGCGAGATGTTACTGGAACAAATCAAAAACTTCGAGATCTTCCGGCCCAAATGCGACTCTAGCAAGGAAATCCTGCACGGCCTCGCAACCTTTGACACGGACATTTCCCCGGTCTTCCCCTACCTGAACGCCGAACTGGGCGGCTGGGATTATGACGGGGATAATCACGTGTTGCTACTCAAGCTCTCCGCCGGCAAAGGGTTCACCTTGCAGCCGCACGAGATTGCCGTCAAAGGAGCACGGGATATAGAGGAATCCCACGCCATGCTGGAGTGGATCAAGGGGCAAATCAACCAGGTGTATGAGCGCCGGGAGGAGATCACCCCCCGCTTCACCGGGCAGGCCGGGCTTAGGGTCATGGACATCTTGAGGCTGCTGCCCATGACCAACTGCAAGGCCTGCGGCTATAGCACCTGCATGGCCTATGCCGCGGCCCTGCGGGAAGGCGAGATCAGCCCCAATGACTGCCCGCCTATCTGGGAAGAAAAATACCGGGAGAAACGGGAAAAGCTTCAGGCCTATCTGGAAAGCTTCGGCTGGCGGGCCCTGGACGCGGACTAGGAGCAAGGAGAACTATGGTTATCACTAAATCGGCCTACCGGATTTTGATCTTGATATTATTGCTGCTCGGCTCGCCCGCCGCAGGAACGGCCAGTATTGGCCCGAAGGCCCAGGTTCCCGAGACCACATTTGATTTCGGCGAAGTTTTTGAAGACCGGAAGTTGACCCATACCTTCGACATCAGGAATATCGGCGACGCCCTTTTGGAAATCAAGGACATAGACTCCGATTGCGCCTGCACCGCGGCCGACTCCGACCGGCGCATCCCTCCCGGCGGACAAGGCCGCATCACCCTGACCATCGCTCCTTACTCGGTGCTCCGGCAATTCACCAAAAAAACCAAGGTGTTTTTTAACGACCCGGAACATCCTCAGGTGGTCCTGACCCTGCAAGGTTACGGCAAGCCTTTTATTGAAATTCAGCCGAGCCACATCATTCGTTTCCGGGGCAAGCCGGAAGATGAACTGCGCAGTCAGGTGCGCTTCACCTCCCACCTTCCCGGGAACTTTGAGATTACCGAATTTAAAACCAACATCCCCCAGTACATCGACGTGACCGTGAAAGCGGAAGAGCCGGGCCGGATTTACGTGGTGGAAGTCCGTAACAAACGGCAGGAAACCGGAAATTATGCGGGAGTGATTGAACTTTCTACCACCTCCCCCAAGCGTCCCCGGTTAATCATGCGGGTTTTTGGGGAGCTTTCCCTGCCTTCGGCGGGAGGCCAATGAACCACGATCAGGACGCAGGGCCGATTCATGGATAACCCCTGCGACAGGAGGAACAATCCCATGAGAAAAGAGCTTGTCGACCTCATTCAGGAAGCCATGGACCAACACGAACTGGCCCGGGATTTCTATCACCGCCTGGCCCACCGGGTGTCCCATGCTGACACTCGGGAGATGTTCAAGTATCTGGCCAAGGAGGCGGAAGAGAACAAGGCCCGGCTGCATCAGTGCCTGACCCCGGATGGCTGCCCGGTAGTCCCACCGGTGCACGACGTCCACCTGGCGGAGCACTTGCAGGTTCCCAAAATTACCGAAGATTTGTCTCCCAAGGATGCCCTGGCGCTGGCTATCAAGCGATCTGACGGGCTCTGCCGGTTTTACCAATCCCTGGTCGAACTTCAACCGGAGGGCGAAATCCGGCGTCGCCTGGACTACCTGGCCCGGGCGGAGTCAAGCCACAAGGAAAAACTGGAAAATCTTTATGACACGGTAGCCTTTCCAGAGGCGTGGTAGGTCTATAAGTATGCATGGCGGAAGATAGGTTTAGCGTTACAATTTATGGTGACTTATGCTCAAGATCGAAGATTTGTGGGTGAGCATTGACGGCAAGGAAATTCTCAGAGGGATCAATCTGCACATCCCACTGGGAGAGACGCATGTCCTCTTCGGCAAGAACGGCTCTGGAAAATCTACCCTGCTCATGACCATCATGGGTTTTCAGCGTTACCAGGTAAAGCAGGGGAAGATCTCCTTCCAAGGCCGGGACATCACGCACTCGCCTATTTATGAGCGGGCCCGCCTGGGCTTGGGGCTGGCCTTTCAGCGGCCGCCCTCGATTCGCGGGGTGAAAACCGGAGATGTCCTTTACGCCTGCGCCGGTATGAAACCCTACCTGCCCCTGGTGGAGCAGTACAACTTCACTCCTTTTCTGGATCGGGAGGTTAACTACGGCTTTTCCGGAGGCGAGCTGAAACGCTCGGAACTCCTGCAATTGCTGGTGCAGGACCCGTTGCTGGTGCTTCTGGATGAGCCTGAATCGGGGGTGGACCTGGAGAACCTCGAAGTGGTGGGGGAAATCATCGGTCGACTGCTGCAGAAAGACCGGCGCCGGGGGCACCGGGAAAAATCCGGACTGATCATCACCCATACCGGCTTTATCCTGGATTATGTTAATGCTGACAGCGGCTATATCTTGTTGGACGGGAAAATACCGTGTCAGGGAAACCCCCGGGAAATTCTCCAGCATCTCAAGCAGTACGGCTACGAGGAGTGCGCCCGATGTCTGAGGTAAAAACCCGCGCCGCCAAGAGTCGGGATAAGAAAGCCGCCCTGGGGCCAGATCTCAATCTGGAGGACTTCTCCCGCCAGGGGGGCGACTGGGCTTACGATCCCGAGTACCGTCAATTCACTTCCGAAGAGCGGCAGCATCTGCTCAAAGCCGGTATTGAATTGACCGACGAGGAACATGCCGGTACTTTTTTGCAGGCCGATGCCAAGGTAGTGCACTGCCGGGTAAACCAGCCGGGGGTGGAAGTGTTGCCCATCACCGAGGCCGTGCACCGTTACGATTGGGTGTCCGATTACCTCTGGCGTTTGGTAGAGGTGGATGCCGATAAATATACGGCCCGGGCAGAATTGGAGCTGGACAACGGCTACTTCACCCGAGCCCTGCCCGGGGTGCGCCTGGCGCAGCCGGTGGAGTCCTGCCTCTATCTGCGCACCGACCTCTTCGCCCAATACATCCATAATCTGGTAATCGTCGAGCCCGGGGCCCAGCTCCATATCATCACTGGCTGCACCACTCATCCCTCGGTGCACTCCGGCCTCCATGTGGGGGTCTCGGAGTTTTATGTGCGGGCCGGGGGGCAGCTCACCTTCACCATGATCCACAATTGGGCGGAAGACGTCCATGTGCGCCCCCGCACCGGGGTCTGGGTGGAAGAGGGCGGCTGCTACATCTCCAACTATATCCTCCTCAAGCCGGTTAAAACGGTGCAAACCTATCCCACCGTGACCCTGGCGGGTCCGGGAGCTGTGGCTCGCCTCAACTCCATTCTTATCGCTCATCCAGGTTCCGAGCTGGATATCGGTGGCCGGGTGATCCTGCAGGCCCCCCAAACCCGGGCCGAGGTCATCGCCCGCAGCCTCACCATCGGCGGCAAGTGCATTAGTCGCGGCCACCTGGTCGGCCAGGCTCCCGAGATCAAGGCCCACCTGGAATGTCGCGGGCTTATCCTCTCCCCTACCGGGATCATCTACGCCATCCCCGAACTGGAAGGCCGGGTGGCCGGGGTGGATATGTCTCATGAAGCCGCGGTGGGCAAAATCGCCGCAGAGGAAGTGGAATACCTCATGGCCCGGGGACTAGATGAAGACGAGGCCGTCTCCACCATTGTTCGAGGCTTCCTCAAAGTTAAGATTGAGGGACTACCGGCCGCCCTGGAAAAGGAAATGGAACGGGCCGTCCAGGAGACGGGCAAGGGTCTGTAATACCTTGAACGTAGATTACACAAGGGGGAGCTGGAAAGGCTGGAAATGTTCAATCTCTCGTTCTCCGAAGGGCCCCGGTTCACGGCCATCTGTCAGGAAATGCATGTCAGAGAGGGCACACAAACTGGGTCCCAGCCCGATGAAGCGGGAGGCTAGCAGCTAAAAGCCCAGCAGGCTTCCGCCCATTGATTTATACCGATAGCGCCATTACTAATTGGATATGTCAGAGTTTTTTATTTAAAATTGCCTCCCCCGTCAGCCTGAGCCGCAGACGCAGGGTCTTCTATATGTTCACTAAAAACCACTATTTTCAGCCTCTGGTAGGAATTGATGGTACCTGATTTAGAAAAAATCATCCTCGCCGACCGTGAGGCTCGAGCTCTGGTGGCCCAGGCCCAAAAAGAGGCGCGGACGCTGCTGGACTACGCTCAAATCCGGATTGAGGCGATCCAGGCAAAACTTCAAGGTGAGCTCGCCCAACTCCAAGAAACCGTCCAGGAAGAGATTCTGCGCCAGGCCAAGACAAGGGCCGCTGAGGTGGCAGAGAGCACCGAACGGTATATTGCGGGACTGCGTGAGAAACGAGATACCCATGGGGAAGAGGTCGCAGCTTTTCTCCTATCCCTGGTGTTAGCGGAATGATCTTCAGGGTCTGGCGCTATGCCTATGGGGGAGCCAAGATCATGGCTCTCAAAAGCTTTCTACTAACCGCGGAAGATTATCATTTTCTCCTGCGGTCTCGTCATCTCGATGACTTTCTGGGATATCTCTCCACCACGGCATATGGAGTGGCCTTAAGTGGGTGGGACTGGCATAGCCCAGAGGCAGAAAGTGAGTTCAGCCAGCGTCTCTATGGCGAGTTGGCTCAGGCCTTCCAGAAGGTGGGCCGGGGATTGAAGAAACGGGAGCGGCTCTTTATCGGGATATTGGCGCAGAGGCTGGTGGCGGAAAATCTCAAGGTGGTGCTGCGGACACTCCACCGGGGGCTGGCCCCCGACCAGGCGGTTCGCCTGCTCATACCGTTGGATAGGTTATCCCCGTTGAACTTCCGGGAGTTGCTGAATCAGAGAGATATCAGCGCCCTGGTGAATTATCTGGCTAACACCCCTTGGGGGCCGCCCCTGGTGCGGGGGTTGCCCCGGTACTTGCGGGAGCACAGTCTCTTCCCCCTGGAAATGTCATTAGATCTCTGGGTATTCGACTACATCCTGCGAGGACGGAACAGCCTGTCTGGACGGGACCGGCGTCTATCAGGCCAACTTCTTGGAACCCTGGCGGATATCAACAACATCATCTGGGCGGGACGCTTTCGGGAGATCTACGGCTTCCCCGGAGAGGAAACCTACCAGTACCTCCTGGAGGCCGGGAGCCTGGGGGAGCCACGCCGACGGCATGACCTGGCCTTTGCCCCGAATCTGGCTGCCGTGATCACCCGTTTACCCCGGCGACCTTATGGAGAGGTGCTGGAAGGGGCCTCTGACCTGGCCGCGGTGGAAGAACGTTTGACCCGTTACTGGGTGAAGACCTTGGAGAAGGTCTTTACCCTGCCGCCCTTCCAGATCGGCTTGCCCATAACTTATTTACTATTAAAAGAATTGGAGATCCGTAACCTGATCACCCTGTTCACCGGTATTATCCTCAGAATCCCATCCGATCGGCTAAGCCCCCTGATCCGGGGAAGGGCCGCGGGAGGCCGTTATGTTTAAACCGGTCCCCCTGGTGTTAGTGAATATTGAGGTGGGTGAGGCCTACATTTCCCAGGCTACGGCTGTCTTGACCAAGCTGCGGATCATTCATCTGGTCAACTTGGTAGAGACCCCTCTGGGAAAATTAGGCTATATGGGGGAACTGGAGCGGGATTTATTGGCACGCTACGAGCAGGTGGGGGAGGAAGTGGACCGAATGGCCCAGGCCTTGGAAATCGTCCCTCAAGTGGTGGAGATTCCTCCGGACCTGGATCCCGCCAAAGACATTTATCGGTTAGAGGAAGCAGTGGAGCAGATCAGCCAGCAGGTAGCCCCGCTGGGTCAGGACCTCCTCAAAATTAACGAACATCTGACGGTCTTAAGGCGGCAGCAGGAAAACCTGGAGCGGTTGCGCCCTACGGAAATTAATCTGGAGGAGCTGGCTAAGCTTCAGTTTACTTATCTGATACCAGGCCTGATACCCACAGAAAATCTAACTAACCTGGAAGAGGCCCTGGCTCACCTGCACCATGCCTTGATTCCCGTAACCGCGGCGGCTCCCCGCACCGTGATCCTGGCCGCCGCCCTGGCTCTGGATCGAGAGGTGGTGGACCAGGCCTTGAAAGGGGCATTTTTTGAGCGCATGGACCTGCCGCCGGCGGCCCACGGCAGCCTGGAAGAAGTGCTGGCGGGACTGCAGACCCAAATTCAGGTCCTGGTGAAATCTCAGGAGGAGGCGCTGGCCCGGCGCGCCGCGCTCCGGGAACAACTGGGTCTGGACCTGATTCGCCTCCGGAACCGCGTCGATCTGACCCGCACCCTGCTCAAAGCCCGGGTGTTGTTCGGCAAGGTGGATCACGCCTACCTGGTCAGCGGCTGGCTCCCGGCGCACCTGGCGGATAAGCTCAAAGAGGCCATGGCCCAAGAACTGGGGGAGCATGTCATGGTGGAGGTCCTGACGCCGGAGGCCATTCCTGGGGTGCGGGAAGGCATCCTCAAGATCCCCATTCTCTTTAACAACCCTTATCTGCTCCGGCCTTTTGAACGCCTGACCACGGCCTATGGCACCCCGGGTTACCGCGAGGTGGAGCCCACCGCCTTTTTAGCCATCGGTTTTTTAGTGATGTTTGGCATGATGTTCGGGGATGTGGGCCAGGGGGCGGTGCTGCTGAGCATGGGATACGTGATCTTCCGCAAATTTATCCGTTACACCGACTACGGTATCATCCTGATGGAATGCGGAATATCCTCCATGGTCTTTGGGGTCCTTTACGGCAGCCTTTTCGGGATAGAAGGGCTACTTCCCGTCCTCTGGTTTGCCCCTTTGAAAAACATTACCTATTTTATGAAAATATCCCTAATCTTCGGGGGGGGATTTATCAGTTTGGGCCTGATCCTTAGTTTCATCAATGCCCTGCGCCTCCGCCAGGCCCGGTTGCCTGCGGCAGAGTTGTTGGCGGCTCTCTTTTATTGGATCTTGGCTGCTCTGGCATTGCGCTATCTCCTAACGGGGGCCCTGGTATGGGATTTCTGGTTGGCGCTGGTGGTGGCCCTGGGCACCTTAGGTCTGAGCTCCTTGTTTATCTGGCAGCGGCTCCGGTTGTCTGTCTCTGGGGCTAAAACCCAGAAAGAGGGATTGGGTTTGCAGATCTTGGAAGGCGCCATTGAAGCGCTAGACGGCACCATTCGATATGTGGCCAACACCATTTCCTTTATCCGCATCTCCGCCTTCGCCCTGGCTCATGCGGGCTTATTCATCGCCGTTTTTTCCCTGGCTGAAACCCTGGGGCGCATGGGCGGCGGCGGGGTAATCTACTGGGTGACTATTGTTTTGGGTAATGCGGTTATTATCCTGTTGGAGGGGTTGGTGGTTTCCATTCAGACTATGCGCTTGGAATACTACGAGTTTCTGAGCAAATTTTTCCATGGGGGCGGAGAGCCGTTCAGGCCCTTTAAATGAAAGCCCTGCCTTAAAGGGGACTAAAGACATGGTGAGAAAATTTTTCCCCGGCGTCAGTGCGATTCTTCTATCCTTAGGTCTGGAGGGTCTTTGGGCGGCGCAGGCCTGGGCTGAATCTGCCGGCAATGCAGACCCCACGGTGGTCAAATGGGGGTTTCTGTCCGCCGCCCTGGTCGCCGGGCTTAGCGCCATAGGTGCGGCGATAGCCGTGGCGGTGGTAGGATCAGCAGCCCTCGGAGCTATGAGCGAAAAGCCGGAAATAGCCGGCCGGGCCCTCGTTTTTCTGGGGCTGGCCGAAGGCATCGCCATTTATGGGCTCATCGTGGCCATCATGATTCTCGGAAGGATTTAACCGGCCCAGAACCATAATGTCATGGACAATCTGAAGTTTTTTGTTATTGCCGATGAACACACCATTAACGCCTTTTCCCTGGCCGGAATAAGGGGAGAAGTGGCGCATACCCCCGGCAAGGTCCAGGAATTGTTAGTCAAGTCTTGGGAAGACCCTGAGGTGGGACTGGTCCTGATTACCGAACGACTGGCCGACCAGGTCCGGGAGGCAGTAGATGGAGCCCGGCGAGACCGGCTAAGACCTTTGATTTTGGAAATCCCCGACCTGGCCGGGCCGATGGCCCAGAAAGAATCGTTGCTGGACCGGCTGCGCTCTTTGATGGGCCTACCCAGGTGAGAAGCCATGCCCCTCTATGATCAAGTGGAACTTCTCTGCCAGGAAATCCTGACGCAGGGGAAACAAGAGGCTGAAAAGATCGTCAGCCAGGCCCGGGGAAAAGCCGACCAACTGGTGGCTGCCGAAGAGGCGCGGGGCCGGGAGGCGGTACGCCGAGCCAGCGAAGAAATGCGGGCCCAGGCCTTGCTCACCGCCCGCAACCTGGTAGACCGCGCGGCTTTGGAAAGTAAGCGCCGGATAGCCGAAGCCAAAGAGACTTTGCTGGGCGAGATCTTTAAACTCGGGATGGAACGCCTGCAGGCCTTCCGACACCAGGCCGATTACCCAGACTGGCTTCGGCGCCTGCTGCTCAAGGCCCTGCACGAGCTTACCGGGGCAGGCTTGCGCATCTTGGCCAACCCCGAAGATGCCAAGTGGCTGACCGCTGAGCTCCTTACGGAAGTGGGCCAAAAGACGGGGGCCCATCTTGAGTTGGAATTGGATGACGAGGTACCTCCCGGCGGCTTCATCGCGGTTCGGGAGGATGGTCGGATGCGTCTGGACCAGACCTTCCAGGGAATTATTAACCGACAGATGGAAAGGCTGCGTACGGAAATAGCCCGGAAGTTATGGGAAAGCCAATGAGTTGTGAGAAGGGAGAGCCCTAACCGTCGTTTTGGTCCCCATGCTCCCGAAATAAAATATGCCGGACAAACAAAGTGAAGTCAGTTGGGTCAGCGGGCCGGTAGTCAAAGCCTCCGGCGGGGGAGATCTCTCCATGTATGAGGTGGTGGAGGTGGGAGAGGAACGCCTCATTGGGGAGGTTATTGAACTGGCCGGGGATGCCGCCACGATCCAGGTTTATGAGGATACCGAGTCCATTCGCCCCGGGGACCCGGTGGTAGGCCAGGGAGCGCCCCTCTCCGTGGAGATCGGGCCGGGCCTGATAGGCCAGATCTTTGATGGCATCCAGCGACCCTTGAACGTTCTGCAGCAAGTCCAAGGTTCCTTTATTTCCCGAGGCCTGGCGGTCACTCCCCTGGACCGGGAACGAGTCTGGTCCTTCACACCCAGCCTGCAGGTGGGGATTACCTTACAAGGCGGCGAAGTTCTGGGCACTGTGCCGGAAACCCCGGCCCTGGAACATCGGGTTTTGGCCCCGCCCCTGCTCCAAGGGACGCTCACTTACCTGGCGCCACCCGGGGATTATACCCTGACTGAGACCATCGCCCGGGTGCGCACTCCTAAAGGCAAAGAGGTTAGCCTCTACCTCTGGCATCGCTGGCCGGTGCGCCGGGTCAGGCCTTATCGGCAGCGGCTGTTGCCCACGGAACCGCTAATCACCGGGCAACGGGTGGTGGACACCCTCTTTCCCCTGGCTAAGGGGGGAACCGCGGCCATCCCCGGGGGGTTCGGCACCGGCAAGACCATCACCCAGCAGCAGTTGTCCAAGTGGTGCGCCGCCGACCTGATCGTTTATGTGGGTTGCGGCGAGCGGGGCAATGAGATAACCGGTATTTTGGCCGAGCTCCCGCGGCTGCAGGATCCCCGCAGCGGCCATGCCCTGATAGAGCGGACCCTGATGATTGCCAACACCTCAAATATGCCTGTGGCGGCCCGGGAAGCCTCCATTTACACCGGCATCACCCTGGCCGAAGCCTTCCGGGATATGGGTTATCAGGTGGCCTTAATGGCCGACTCCACCTCTCGCTGGGCCGAGGCCCTCCGGGAGATTTCCGGCCGTCTGGAAGAAATGCCGGCCGAAGAAGGCTTCCCGGCCTATCTGGCCACCCGGCTGGCGGAGTTCTATGAACGGGCCGGCAGCGTCGTCACCTTGAATGGGGCGCGGGCTTCGGTGTCCATCATCGGTGCGGTCTCTCCCCCGGGCGGGGATTTTTCCGAACCCGTAACCACCCATACCAAACGCTTTGTGCGGTGTTTTTGGGGCCTGGATAAAGAACTGGCCGCGGCCCGTTATTTTCCCGCCATCAATACCACAGACAGCTACAGCGAATACGCCGACGCCATCGCGGCTTGGTGGACCAAGAACATCGACCCGGCCTGGAAGGAAATGCGAGAGGAAACCCTGGCCTTACTCCAGGAGGATTATCAATTGCAGCGCATCGTTAAGCTCCTGGGCGAGGAAGCCCTCCCGGACTCCAAGCGGCTGACCCTGGAGGCGGCCCGCTGGCTCAAAGAAGGTTTCCTACAGCAAAGCGCCTTTGATCCCCAGGACATGTTCTGCTCGCCACAAAAACAGATGAAGATGCTGCACCTGATCTTGGGGGCCTACCGCCAGGCTCGCGGTGTGCTGGCCCAGGGCATACCCTTCTATCAGATTCGCGCCATTGCCGAGCTAACCGATTTGCTGCAGATGAAATCCCGCTGGGGCGAGGATCAACTGGACCGGTTTGAGGAATTGGCTAATACCCTATCAGCCCGAATGGAGGCCCTGGTCAACCATGGCAGCGCCTAACCACCGACCTTCCGGCCGGGAATACCTCTCCCTCAAGAGCATTGCCGGCCCCTTGCTGGTAGTGGAGGGGGTCCAGGGGGTGGGCTACGGCGAAAGCGTGGAAGTCACCTTCGGGGATGGCTCCCGAAAAATGGGCCGGGTGCTGGCAGTTGGTCGACAGGAAGCGGTGATCGAACTCTTCGGCGAAACCATGGGCCTGTCCCTGAACCAGACTCAGGTACGTTTTGTCGGCTCGCCGCTGATGCTGCCGGTATCGGAAGATCTGCTGGGCCGAATCTTTGACGGCCTGGGGCAACCTCGGGATGGCGGCCCACCGCCGGTGGGCGAAACTACCCGGAATATCAATGGCCAACCTATTAATCCCACGGCCCGGGCCTACCCCCAGGAAGTCATCCAGACCGGCATTTCTGCCATTGATGGGATGAATACCCTGGTCCGCGGGCAAAAACTACCCATCTTCGCCATGAGCGGTTTGCCCCACCACGAACTGGCGGCCCAGATTGTCCGTCAGGCCCGGCTGCCGGGCGAAGAAGAACGTTTTGCCATCGTCTTTGCCGCCATGGGGGTGCAACACGACATCGCCGGTCTCTTTCGCCAATCTTTTGAAGCCAGCGGAGTGCTCAATAATGTGGTGATGTTCCTCAACCTGGCAGACGACCCGGCCATTGAACGCCTGATTACCCCACGGCTGGCGCTAACCGTCGCTGAATATCTGGCCTTCGAGAAGGGCCGCCACATCTTGGTGGTCCTCACGGATATGACCAACTATTGTGAGGCCCTGCGGGAAGTGGCCTCGTCCAAGGGTGAGGTCCCCAGTCGCAAGGGTTATCCGGGCTACTTATACAGTGATTTGGCCGCGCTCTATGAGCGAGCCGGGAAGATCGTCACCAGCGGGGGGTCCATAACCCAACTGCCCATCCTTACCATGCCCAATGACGACATCACCCATCCTATCCCGGACCTCACCGGCTATATCACTGAAGGGCAGATCGTCCTGGACCGGGCCCTACACCAGCGAGGCATCTATCCGCCCATTAATGTGCTGCCGTCTCTGTCCCGCCTGATGAGCGACGGCATTGGCGCCAATCGCACCCGAGCCGACCACGCCCATGTGGCCTCCCAACTCTACGCGGCTTATGCCAGGGTGCAACGGATTCAGGCCTTGACCAATATTATCGGAGAAGATAGCCTGTCACCGCCGGATCGCCAGATCCTTAAGTTCGGCCGGGCCTTTGAGGAACAATTTATCCGCCAGGGACAGGATGAGAACCGGGACCTCACCTACACCCTCGACCTGGCCTGGAAAGTGCTGAGGGAATTGTCCCGCTCCGAATTGACGCGGGTTACCGCAGAAGAAATCAGTACTTTTTGGGAGGCAGGCTAAAGGCCCCAGCCCCCCTCCGCATTTTTCTTGCCAAGCAGGAGCGAACATGGCGCGGCTGACCGTATCAGCGACCAAGGGGAATCTTCTTAAACTCCGGGAAGAATATGTTCTGGCCGCCGATGCCCTGACCTTTTTGGAAGAGAAAAGAGACCTGCTGCTGGAGGAATTGCTGCGGCTGCAAGCCCAGGCCGTCAAGATGCGCCGGGCTATGGCACGGGCCCTGGAGGACGCCTATCAGTCATTGACCGCCGGGCTGTTGACCCTGGGAAGCGCTGCCGTGGCTCGTGCGGCGCTGGGGGTCGAGGGAGACGATCGGGTCCTCTTAAAGGACCGCGCCTTTTTGGGGATGCCCATGCCCGTAGTGGAATTCCACCCCGGGTCCCGCCGCCCTGAGTTCAGTTTCGGGGGCACCGTATCCTCTCTGGACGAGTGCCAGTTGGCCATCCGGGAAGCCCTGGGCCAAATCACCGCCTTGGCCGAAGTAGAGGCGGTGCTTTGGCGTCTGGCCGGGGAATTGCAGCGTACGGTGCGGCGCAGCAATGCCTTAAATTATGTAATGATCCCGAGCTATAGGGAAACCATCCACTACCTGGAAGGGGCCTTGGAGGAAAGGGAACGTGAGGCTCTGTTCCAGCTAAAGCGGGTTAAGGCCCGCAAGACCAAAAGGGTATGAGCATGCCGGGCTTTCGCAAGATTCTGGTTCCCATTGACGGCTCCGCCGCCTCTTTGGAGGCCCACCGGCTGGCCCTGGATTTGGGAGCTACTTATGGAGCCGAAGTTATCTTGCTTTATGTCGTTGATTCTTCGGCATTGGCTGAGCTTTCCCGTCTTTCCGGCCAGGAACAACCCCGCCTGCTCCAGGATATGGAAGAAAGCGGCAAAAGAATGCTGAGCACCTTATCTCGAGAGGCCCAGCACCGGAGAGTTATGGTAACTATAGATCTCCGCACCGGCATGCCCGATGAAATCATTATGTCGGAGGCTGAGCAGCTTAGGGTGGACCTGATCGTTATGGGTAAGATGGGGCGAAAAGGGCACCGGCGCTCCCTGTTGGGTTCGGTGACGGAGCGCGTCCTGGAGGCCGCGGATTTGCCGGTGCTGGTGGTCAGCCCGGCTCCTCCGGGAACAGCCCCCGATAGAGGCTGAATATATCTGCTATATCTTCAATACTTTGGGTCCTGCTAAAATGCTTCGATACCCAATCCATATGTGTACTTTGTTGGCCGGCCCAGCCGCTTTCTCTATCATTTTTCGGCTTCCGTTGCCTTCAAGCCCGTAGGGGCACATAGTCAATATATCTCAGCTCATCGGCCAGCACACCAGCGCCAAGGGGAGGAGGAGTCAGCCCTGAGCGTTCACCCAGGGCCGTCTACGGCGCTCCCAGGAAGGTTGTGGGTTGCTCCTGGGCCTCGGCCTGGTGAAGAGGTCACGTCGCCTGAGCATACACATGGGCGGCAACAGGATAAGAGGCTCAAGGAAGGGCTGATGCCGGTCGCCTGCAAAAAGCCGGGATCACGGCTTACGGGGGAGACGGGCAGCCGGGTCGTAGTCCAACCACTTTGCAGGATAAGAAAACCCCTGTATAGTGTGTCTTGGAGTCTATGTCTTGGGCGACTTGATGCGGCTAAAATCTTTCCGCGACTAATGCGGGTCCTTGTCCTTCAAGGCCGCACGACTTCGACACGCGCAATCCGTGCCGAAACATCAGGAGCATGAGGAGCGGTCGTGGACCTCGTTCCGGCTGCCCTTGGCGGCGGCCAAGAGCTTTTCGACCTCGCTGCCGGTGTGGTTTTTCCGGGAATTTGTCATTTTGTCCAGTTTATTGTGTCTCATCGAGCAAAGTCAGTAGCTCTGGCCACCAGATATCTTCGACATCACTATCGGGATTTAATTTTGCTTCGCGATCCTCACGGAGTTTTCTGTCAGCCGGGGTTTTTTTTATAGGCCCCCAATATGGGGCAATGTTGACGGAGGAAGGAACCATAGGATTCTCGGACAGGCAATCGACGTTTCCATCGATTACCTCTTCTCCAACCCGAACCCAGGCATGTTTCCACCTAAAAATCTCGCTCCCTTTATTGTCGTAATAAATTGCCGTCCCGAGAACAGGGCGTCCTGGAAATCCGAGATGGGTGAGTGCGCGTGAAAGGAGATTTGCAAATTGTATGCACATCTCGGAGCGGCCACATAGGTTTTCGTCGACCAGGCTGGCAATTTTGTCCAGGATAGAGAGGCGTTGCGCCTCGGTCAGTATCGACGAGCGGTAACCGCCATGTGGATACCGTATCCTTTGGCCTGGGGGATTTATGGCGGCAATTCTCAGAATAGATACTCCTACCAAAAATGGCTGAAAATACCAGAACCACGACCCGTAAAGGCCGATTCCATCTTGCTAAAATCATGGGCAGCCGCTACCGCTTTGATTTAGATCCTTCCTATTATCACGAACTGGCGGAAGAACGGGAGCCTAATCGCGTTTGGTACGAACGCATCCCGGTGAAAGGCGGCTTTATCGGGGTGCAATCCATCCAACCCCTGACCTTCAAACTCTGGATAGACCGGGTTAAAATGGCCCGGAATATTTACGAGGCCATCAAGGACGCCCCCGGATTCATCAAGGCCGATTTCCATTTTGAGGGCGAAGCCGAACTCTACTTCACCCAAGAGGCCCTGCCGACCGCGGCGGAAATGGGTGGGGCGAAGAAAAAACGGCTGTTGACCTCAGAGCAAAAGGCGGAACTGGTAAAACGGGGTTCGGCCAACCGTTTTAAATCTCAAATTGACGGGGTAGAAGACAGGAAAACGCCTCCAATTTGAGGCGATAAGGGGGAAGGGCATAGAGAATAGGCCTAGGTAGGGCGACAAAGCGAATTTACCATCAAGAACAGAGGGCCGGGAAGTTTTTCACCCTGCCTATTTTTATACGAATAATTAATCAAACGTATTTACAATTAACTTTAGTTGACTTAGGATAAGCAAAACAAGAGCAGGGAGCCTGCCCCTATGTCCGAGAACCAAGCCCAAGATAACCTTTTGACCCCGGAAGATGTAGCCATGCGGCTACATATAAGCCGCTTGACTGTGGGTAATTGGCTTAGGAGTGGGAAGCTAAAGGGCGTGAAGGTAGGCCGCCTGTGGCGGGTCCGAGAAAGCGACCTGGAAACTTTTTTAAAAGGGGGTGAAAGGACTAATGGCAATTTTAGCTGAATGCCCGCTCTGCCACAAGAAACAGGCGGTCAAGAACCGCCTCTGTGCCTGTGGTGAAGACCTGGTGAAGGCCAAGCGCAGGCAGAAGGTGCGCTATTGGGTAAACTACCGGCTGCCCAATGGCCAGCAGCGCCGGGAATTTGTGGGGAATCTCCCTGATGGGTCGGGTCGGCCGGCCGGAATCGAAGAAGCCAGGGCAGCGGAGGGCAAGCGCAAAGCCCAAAAGTTTGAAAACCCTGGCATTCTGGCAAAAGTACCCGCCGAGAAAATGACCTTTGCCAAACTTTCAGATTGGTATCTTGAACAGAAAACCGTCAAGAAACTTGCTTCCTATCGGCGGATTCAGGCGATTTCGAAAAACTTCAATGAAGTTTTCGGTAGCCGGATTGTAAGCAGCATTAAACTGCAAGACCTGGAAGAGTACCAGGAGAAGCGGGAAGAGGAAGGCCGGGCCGCGGCTACCATCGACATGGAGATCAGCATTACCAAGACCATGATAACTAAGGCATTCGATAACGACCTGGTGGATGGTAGGACGGTCAAGGCATTCCGGCGGGTCAAGAGAAAATTGAGACGGGGAGACAATGCCAGAAAACGGACCCTGACCGTGGATGAATATCTTCGGCTGGTGGACGTGGCCGCCCCACACCTAAAGGGGATCATCACCACGGCTTTTAATACCGGGATGAGGACCGGCGAACTCCTGGGGTTGCGATGGTCACATATCGACCGGGAAAAAGGGGTTATCAGACTTCCGGCTGACGTGACCAAAGAGAGCCGCGCTAAGATTATTCCCATGAATCACCACGTTAAAGAGGTCCTGGCAGGACTTACCCGGACTATCCACCATGATTTTGTGTTCACCTATAAGGGTGAACCCATAGGAACAAATGGCGGATTCAAAAAATCTTTCATCACAGCTTGCACAAGGGCCGGAATCCCCCAGGGCCACAATAAACCAAACGGGATCACCTTCCACGACTTCCGGCGGACGGTCAAGACCAATATGTTGAATGCTGGTGTTGATAAGGTGCATCGGGACCTGATCTTGGGCCATAGCTTGCAGGGGATGGACATTCACTATCTGGCCCCCTCTGAGGACGACCTTCACCGGGCCATGGATAGATACACCGAGTGGTTAGCTGGTCAACTTATTTTGGCAAGTGTTGACCAAAACGTTGACCAAGGCATAAAAAAAGGGCAGCCGATTTAGGCTAACCCATTGAAATCACTGGTGGCGGGGGACAGAATCGAACTGCCGACACGGGGATTTTCAGTCCCCTGCTCTACCGACTGAGCTACCCCGCCGACCGATAAGTTGTTTATCCCGCTCTCGGGTTTTTGTCAAGACCCTCAGCGCCATTTGTGGGCGAAAAAACTCTCCGGCCCGCATGACGCCTGGACATCGTCTGGATTTACCCATGGCGTTCCTATCCCGGCTGCTGCCTACCCTGCACCCCCGAAATATTTAAAATTCTTACCCTATCTCCTTGCCAAATCCCCCGGTTATTGGGAAAATGTCTCTAATTGATGAAAAATCCAGCCTGCAGAGGTTCCGGGTGGCCACAGAGATTTCGGTTCTTGTCGCCGGGCCGGCCAACAAGGCCCGCCAGAAGTTGGCGGACATCCTTAGCGGCAACGGTTACCCGGTGCGCCTCAGTCTTGCCGAGGA
This sequence comes from Desulfobaccales bacterium, assembly GCA_044451265.1. GTDB lineage: Bacteria > Desulfobacterota > Desulfobaccia > Desulfobaccales > 0-14-0-80-60-11 > JAPLJC01. The sequence goes on along the minus strand of JBIOJX010000001.1, from coordinate 7,131 downwards.
ACTTCTGGCCCAGGCCCGGGAGCGCCCGCCTGATCTCGTGATTATCCTGGACGACCTGCCGCGGATACATGGCCTGATCCACGACTTCAAGAAGGATGAGGTCTTGCGGGAGGTGCCCGTGGTCGTGGCCCTGCCCCGTTTCTCCGAAACCACCGCGGCCTGGGCGTTGGAGGCCGGAGCCGACGAATACCTGGCGGCACCCTTCAAGCCCGCCGAGGTGTTGGCCCGCATCCGGGTGGTGTTGCGGCTCCAGGCCGACCGGCGGCTCCTCGCGGAATCCCCCCAGGAATTTTCCCGCCTTTTCCGGGAAACCAGCCATCCCCTGTTCTTCTGCCCGCCAGGCGGTGATTCCTGCCGGCTCAATCCCGCCCTGCGGCGCTTTTTGGGCTACTCCACCGCCGGTGCGGCCGACCCCCTCTCCGTCGAGGAACTGCTTTATGGCCCGGAGGACCGGGAGCGCTTCCGCCAGGTCCAGTCCGGCGCGGCCGACACCGACCATGTCAAGGTGCGCCTGACCAACCGAGCCGGCCAGCCCATGACGGTCCTGCTGAACAATCTGACCCTGCCCGTATCCCCGGAGGTGCGCAGTTTCCAGGTGCGGCCGGTGGGCTCCCCCTCTCCCCTGCGCCAGGCCATCCAGGGGCTGGTAGATCATCTGATTCCCAGCGCCCGGGACTACCTGTCCCTGCTCCGGTTGACCCCGCTCCTCGGCGGCCGCTATGAAAAGCTCGAAAAGCTGGGGCAAGGGAGTTTCGGCGAGGTCTGGCTGGTGCTGGATACCGAAGCCGTGGGGGCGAATCGCCGCTTTGTCGCCAAGATCCCCTTTCTCAAGGCGGCCAACGTCAAATTCCGCAAGGAGGCGGCCATCTGCACCCGGCTGGCTCCCCACCCCGGGGTGGTGAAGCTGGTGGATCAGGTCGAAAACGAGGGCCGACTGATCCTGATCCAGGAGTACGTCGAAGGCAAAACCCTGGGGGACATGCTGGAGCAGGAGTTGCCCCGGCCCCTGGTGGAACGCATCATCTTACAGCTCATCGACGTGGTCTCCCACGCCCACCGCCACCGGGTCATGCACCGGGATATCAAGCCCAACAACATTATCATCCAGCCGGACGGCACCCTGAAGCTGCTCGATTTCGGCGCCGCCAAGATCCTGGGCGACAAAGACATCAGCGCCACCATGGTGGGCTCCCGCCCCTTCATGGCCCCGGAGCAGATCATGGGCAAGAGTGAACGGCGCAGCGACATCTGGGCCATTGGGGTGCTCATGTATCTGTTGTACACCGGGGAACTGCCTTTCTACAGCGAGGTGGAAAAGCTGCTCATCGACCTGATCCTGGAGCAGGAGCCCGAACCGCCCCGGGAGCTGAACCCCGAGATTCCCGCCCCTCTGGAGGCGATTATCCTGAGGTGCCTGAAGAAAAACGTGGAGGAACGCTATCCGCACGCCCTGGACCTGAAGGAGGACCTGCTGCGCCACTTCCCCCATTACGGCACCCAGACCGGCAGGTGGCCATGGATCCAGTAACCCACGTGGCCGCGGGAGTCCTGATCTCCCAGGTGATGCCCGGCCCCTCCCGGGGCTGGAGCGCCCTGGCCGGGGCGGCCTTCGCCCTGTTGCCGGACATCGACTATTTCATGATCTTTGCCGACCGTCTGGCCTTTATCCGCCACCATCGGGGCTTTACCCATTCCCTGGCGGCCCTGTTCCTGTTCGCCCTGCTGGGGGCCGCGCTGGGGCGGGCCCTGGGCGGTCCCCGCTGGTTTCGCCCCATGCTTTTCCTGGGGCTGGCGGTCCTGGCCAGCCACCTGCTCCTGGACTTGGCCACCTCTTACGGCACCCAAATCCTGTTCCCCTTCTCCCGGCAACGCTTCACCCTGGACTGGCTCTTCATTATTGACCCTTATCTCACCGGTCTGCTGCTGTTCGGCGCCATAGCCGCCTTAGCTTCGGCCATCTGGGGCCGCACCGCCGGATCTTACTTTCTGGCCGCGGTCGGGGCCTATGTTCTTCTCTGCGGCTTTTATCACCAACAGGCCCTGACCCTGGCCCGACAGGTGTTTCCTGAGACTCCCTTGCTGGGACGGCCCCCTGGTAGTCTGATACGCCGACAGACCGTAACCCTGCCCTGGCAGGTCTTCCCTACCGATTCCGGAGCCACGACCGTGGCCGCCCTGCCCCAGCCCTTTTCCTGCCGCCGCTGGCAGCTGGTCGCCGCCAATTGCGAAGAAGTGCAGCAGAGCTTCGTACTATTGCCTTATCTGGCTTGGCTGGAATCCCGGTCGACCGCACCGCCGGCGACCCGCCTACCGGTGCATGCCGGGTGCCGGGTGCCGAACGGCGGCTACCAGCGCCCGCGGGAGATGCAGGTCCAGGTCTGGACCGGTTTACCGGCGCCGAACCTGATCGGACCCCCGGAGGCCCAAAAAATCCTGGATCAATACCTGGAGTTCGCCCGCTTCCCCCTGCTGCGCCGCCTGGAGCCCCGGAGCGACGGCGAATTGCTGGAATGGCTGGACCTGCGCTTCAGCGTCCCGGGCCGGGATTTCCCCTTTGTCCTGCAACTGCAACTGGACGCCGCAGGACGGGTCCAACACTGGAGTCTGGGGCGCTGCCAAGACGGAGAAGCTAAATCTTAAGCTGGTAGGGCGGCCGTCACTGGGCGGCGGGCGGGCGGGGACGCCCGCGCCACGAGGCCCGCCCCACCTGACGCATTTTTCGATAAGAGAGAGAGGTTACTTGCCCCAGCCGCCGATAAACCATCTCTTCGCCGGGATTCCCGAGAGCATCCCCGCAGAGCTCAGCGAGATCCTCCTGAAAACCCCTGGCTTTCAGTTGGAACGCATCGTCTCCGCCGGCCAGGCCACCCCTATCGGCCAGTGGTATGACCAGGAGACCCACGAATGGGTGGTCCTGCTGTCGGGGAGTGCCGGCTTGTTATTCGCCGGGGAAACCGAAATTCGGGTGCTGAGTCCGGGTGATTATCTCCTCATTCCGGCCCATTGCCGCCACCGGGTGGAGTGGACCGACCCTAGGCGGCAAACCGTGTGGCTGGCGCTGCATTTTCTGGATTCGGCAGATTGAACTGTAGGGGCGGTTCTCGAACCGCCCTTGGTAGCGCAGGCTTCCAGCCTGTAATATTTTTCCTTCTCCCCTTGGAAGAGCAGGCCGTTTTAAGAGGGACTGCCAATTGTGGCTGTTAATTTCCCCAAGTTGTCAATCTTTCTGCTTTGTTGCTGCGCTATCCTGCTCTCTTGGACCCCGAACCCGGGAAATGCCGAAACCATGAACCGCACCGAAATCCGCGCCAATCTCACCACCCATCTGGAATACCTCAGCGTCTCGCTGGGGGAGCGCTCCATCTATCGTCCCCAAAACCTCCAGGCCGCCGCAGATTATGTCTTCGAGAACTTCCGGCGGCTGGACTATCAGCCCCGCCGCCAGAGCTACACTTACCTGCGGCAGGAGGTGAGCAACGTTATCGCCGGGGAGCCCGCGCCCGGCGGCTACTATATTCTGGGGGCGCACTTCGACACGGTGGCCGGCACTCCCGGCGCCGACGACAACGCCAGCGGCGTGGCCGTGCTTCTGGAGGTGGCCCGCCTGGCCAAAAGCCTCTCGCCGCCCAGCCCCTGGACCTTCATTGGCTTCACCTGCGAAGAGCCTCCGGCCTTTTCCACTCCCTACATGGGCTCCCGGGTCTATGCCAAGCAGGCCCGGAAAAACCAGGCCAAGGTCCTGGGCATGCTCTGCCTGGAGATGGTTGGTTATTACCGGACCGAGCCCAACAGCCAGGAACTGCCCCTGGCTTTGCGCCTCCTGGGCTACCCCACCACCGGCAACTTTCTCGGCCTGGTGAGCGACCAGCGCTCCCGGGGATTGCTTAGGCGCCTGGAGTCCGCCTTAAAAGGCGGCGGCCGCCTGCCCACCGTCTCCCTGGCCGTGCCCCCGGGGGGCCAACTGTTCTTGCCCGAAGTTAGGCTCAGCGATCACGCCAATTTTTGGGACGCCGGCTACCCCGCGGTGATGCTCACCGACACCGCCTTTATGCGCAACCCCCACTATCACGGTCCGGGGGACGTGATGGCGAACCTCGACCTGGAGGCGATGACCGAACTGGTGCTGGGCCTGGTTAATTTTCTGCAGGCGGCAGGGAACTAGCCTGCTGACGGCGGCCACAGGCCGCCCTAGATCAGATAAGGTTTTTCTGTAGCCGCAGGCTTTAGCCTGCGCCAGACCAGGCGGGACGCCGGTGCATTATTCGCCGGAAAATGATAAAATCCCGGCAATCATAAAAAGCTATCCAAGGAATCTGCATGTCACCAAGAAAGTTTATGGGAAAGGTCCACGAAGACCCCGGCGAGGCCCTGGCCAAGGGCACCCGGGAGGTGATGGCCTCCGTCTGGGAGGAATATCTGTCCGCCGTCCTGCAAATCTCCGCCCAAAGCGGTCGCTTCAAGATTCTGCGCCGCCAGATCGAAGCGGCCGCCGGCTTTAAAGAGGTCTATGACCACTGGAACAGCCTGCCCCTCCCGGCCCGGGGCGCCGCCTGGCGCCGCCTGATGACCGCGGCCGGGGAGAGACGTCAGGCCGTGGGCGAAAGCTGCATCCGCTGCGGCGAGTGCTGCCAGTTGGGCAGCCCTACCCTGCTCACCCACGACCTGCCGCTATTCCAGCAGGAAATCCTTACCTGGAACGACGTTTATACCTTGCGGCCCGGCGAGCAGGTGACCACCCGGGACGGCCAGGTGGAAGCTTTGCCGGAGGAGCGCCTGAAGGTCCGGGAGATCCCCGGCAGCCGCCAGTGCTGGTTCTTCCTGGCCGCCAACAATTCTTGCCGCATCTATGCAGACCGCCCGGAACAATGCCGGCGCCAGGTTTGCTGGAACGAGCCCCCCCGGCCCCCGGCCGTGGCCCAGTTGCTGACCCGAAAGCACCTGTTCGAAGGGGTCCCGGAGATTTGGGACCTGATCAGCGAGCATTCGGTGCGCTGCGACTACGGCAAGGTGGCCCGGGCCCTGAAAGAGTTGAGCGCCGGGCAGGAGGCAGCCAGCGAGGTCCTGTTCGAGGCCCTGCACTTCGATCACTACCTGCGCCAGATGCTCATCAATGAATGGGACTTGACCCCGGCGGCCACCGAGTTGCTACTCGGCCGGCCCGTGTCCCAATTCCTGGAGGCCCAGGGCGTCGACGCCATCCTCACCCCCGAGGGAGTTTTCCGGCTGGAGATGCAAAAAGGCAAAGAATAAGAAAGTAGCCAGTAGTCAGTAGCCAGTAGCCAGTACGAGGTCGCCAAATGTTTTCCTGATCACTGGCCACTGGCCACTGATTTTCAGGAGACCGCCATGATCGACGAATTGGTCAAAGGAAACCGCAGCTATCGCCGCTTCCACCAGGAGACGCCGGTGTCGCTGGCAACCCTCAAAGGACTGGTCAACCTGGCCCGCTGGAGCGCCTCCGCCGCCAACCTCCAGCCCCTGAAATACCTCCTGGCCTGCGAGCCGGAGAAAAACGCCGCCATTTTCTCCTGCCTGGCCTGGGCCGGCTACCTGAAGGACTGGCCGGGGCCGGCGGAAGGCGAGCGCCCCGCTGCCTATATCATCATCCTGGGTGACACGGAGATCTCCAAAAACTTCGGCTGCGACCACGGCATCGCGGCCCAATCCATCCTCCTGGGAGCCCGGGCCCAAGGGCTGGGCGGCTGCATGCTCGGCTCCATCCAGCGGGACCGGCTGCGGGAGTTGCTCCAGATACCGGCAAAGTTGGACATCCTCCTGGCGATCGCCCTGGGCCGGCCTAAAGAAACTGTGGTCCTCGAAGAGGTCGCCCCCGGCGACAGCATCAAGTACTGGCGGGACGATCAAGGCGTCCACCACGTCCCCAAGCGCCGGCTGGAGGATATTATCCTTTAAATATCGGCCTGATATTGACCCTGGCCCGTTAGGCTCGATAGCAAGGCTGCGGGCGGTTATTTTATGCTTGACATTGAGCTATTTTCTTGTAAAATTATAAAAGTTTAGCATGTCAGACTGAAAGCCGGGCCACGAGTCCTGGACAATGATCGGACGGGTTGCTAAGTCTCCCCGGCCGATTTTTTTTTGCCTGACTGCTGTGCGCCCTGCTTTTTTGGCGGGAATATCTTTGCAGCATCAAGAAAGAGGTTTCAAAAATGAAGGTAACTGGTACGGTTAAATGGTTTAATGATTCCAAGGGTTTTGGTTTTATCTCCCGGGAAGACGGCCCCGATGTCTTCGTGCATCACAGCGCCATCCAGGGCGAGGGCTTCCGCTCCTTGAGCGAAGAGCAGGCAGTGGAGTTCGAGGTGGTCAAGGGTCCCAAGGGCGATCAGGCTCAAAACGTAGTGAAACTTTAGGCGGTAACGCCTGATGGCCGGAACTCCGGTGGTCCCTGGACCCTGGAGTTCCGGCGCCTCGACCTTAGAGAGGTAGAATTTGGCTAGAAACCGTTACGGCTGGCAAAAGCGTTCCAAAGAGATAGCTCGAAAAGAAAAGAACGACGAAAAGATGAAGCGTCGCCAGGGCAAAGCCCTTGCAGCACCGGCGGAGGACCTGCCGGAGGTGATGATGGATGATGTTAGTCTGGATGTTAGTCTGGACGAGACCGACCCTGTCGGAGAAAGCCTCCAGCAAGGTTCATAAGGAGTAAGAAATGGCTATGAAATTATATGTGGGCAACCTGCCCCATCAGATGACCGAAGAACAACTGAACACCCTTTTTTCTGAAGCCGGCTATGTGGCCTCAGCCAAGATCATTACCGATCGGCAGACAGGCCAGCCCCGGGGCTTCGGTTTTGTCGAGATGGAAACCAAATTGGAAGGCCAGAAAGCCATTTCCATGCTCAACGGCCGCGAGGTAGACGGGCGGCCCCTGGCCGTTAACGAAGCCAGGCCGCAGCAGAAAGGCGGCTTTGGTGGGGGCGGCGGCCGCGGCGGTGGTTACCGCTAAGAATCGGCGTTCAGGCGGCTATCAGTGGGTTGCCTGCCGTTTCCAACCTGATAATCAGGAAAATAAAGAGGCGGCCTGCGGGCCGCTTTTTTTTTAAAAATCCGAAATAAATGCTATTATACGGCCCGACTGGTTCTCGTCGGTCCCCCCGAAGCGAAGGACAT